>QBMC01000203.1 GCA_003242035.1 Nodosilinea foveolarum
GTAAGAGGCAATTATGAATTAGACCGTCTTATAATTAATTACTCTTAGCTACTTACTAAGCAAGGACTTTCTTTTACAAAACTGAGAATCTTAAATAGCAGAACTTTTCCAATAGAAATAAGTTTCTCTCCTACCTGCATCATTTTGCTGACCAGCTCATGTAATCGCGTGACAACTGATTCTGGAAGCCCCGTTTCTTGTAACCAGATGTAGAAATCGCCGCTGCTTAGGCTCTCAACTTCAGCGCTCCACATTGCCAGTTTCAACCTTGATTGTGCTGGTGAGATTGCGAGTGTATTCATGTGTTTATTCTGCCTTGTAGTAACCATATAAAATGTAGTGTCACTAGGTCGCGACTGAGAACCGCATATCTATTTAGATAAGACTACGCTCGAGCTAGCCAAGCCAGAATACTCAGTATTTACGTGGGTTTCCTTTACTTTCGATTTAGGCCACTTCACGTTTTGCTTCCTAGATCTTCCAGCAGCCTTGTGAAATTTCTATTTCGAGGTCACTCGGCTTTCTTGAACAGCTAACTGTAATTTTTGAGGTATCCAACTATCGTATTTTTGATAGATAGGTAGACGCTGTCGTAATGTCCAGCCTTGTGCTTTCAGCAACTCAGCCATCAGTTCGCGATCGCGATGCTCATAATCAGGATTCACTTCATCAATCGGGCCAATCCCACCCAAATCTTCAGCACCCGCTGCAATGCAATCCAGCAACGCTCGATCTGACTGAATGAGGTTTGGCGGAATCTGAATAGAAACGTCTGAGGGCAGAATCTCTTTGGCGATTTGGACGGCTTGTAGCAGCGTTTGTCCATGACAAGGCGATCGCACCTCCAACTGACTCTCTCCTGGCTGATGTGGCTGCAGAATCACTTCTTGAATGTGGCCGTGGGTTTGTTGGGATTGGGCGATCGCCCGCAAACTCTCCGCCCAATCCGCCGCCGTCTCTCCCAACCCCAACAGAATCCCCGTCGTAAACGGAATTCTTAGCCGTCCCGCAAATTCCAACTGCTCCAACCGCACCTCTGGCAGCTTACTCGGCGCATGTGCGTGAACCGTCTTTAGCAGATCAGGCGTCACCTGCTCCACCATCAGCCCCATCGACACGTTCACCTGCTTTAGCTGCGCCATCTCCTCGTAGCTCAGCGGACCAACATTGGTGTGCGGCAAAAATCCCATCTCTAGCGCCAGTTCGCCAAGCTGATAAATGCGCTCGAACCAGTCCTGGCGACGAACACTTTTAGGATGTACCTCACCGCTGAGAATCAAGATTTCGATCACGTCTTTGCCTTGCAAGCCAATTAAAATCTGGCGAGCAGCTTCCAAACTCATCCATTCATCTTCGCCAGGGTTGCGGCGAAAGTTGCAGTAGGTGCAGCGGTTGAAGCACTCGTAGGTAGGCACCAGCGTATAGGCCGGACTGTAGGTGACGATACGTTCCATAAAGCCTTTACTTTCATCGTCTTAATTGTAGTCATCCATACCGGACAAACAGGTAGTTACCAGCGATGGATAGGCGTTGTTGTAAGATAAACCCTGGCAGATTCACCGCAGAGGACAAGTCCGTTGAAAACCAGAGTCATCATTGTTCGTCATGGGCAAAGCACCTCTAATATAGGCCGCATTATTAGTGGGCATCACGACAACGCTGTGTTGACTGAACTGGGCGAACAGCAGGCGAGAAAAGTCGGTGAGACACTGGCCGGACTGAAGCTAGATGCGGTGTACGCCAGTCCGCTAAAGCGCGCGCGTAAAACCTGCGAGCTGATGGTAGAAACGATGGCGCAAACGGGGAATCAAGGCATTGCCAAGCTGCCCAATATTCACATTACAGACCAGCTTAAAGAGATTAGTCTGCCGCTGTGGGAGTCGAAGTCTTTTGCGGATGCAGAGGCGGACTATCCGGCGGAATTTAAGGCGTGGCGGCAAGACCCAAACGAATTTAAGATGGCGATCGCCGCCGCCGATGGCAGCACTACAGACTTCTACCCAGTCCGCGAAATTTGGGAGCGAGCCGTTGCTTTTTGGCCAACGCTGCTTAAAGAGCACGATGGGCAAACCGTTCTACTGGTAGCTCATAGCGCTATCAACCGGGCGCTGATAGGCTCTGCTATTGGCCTTGGCCCCGAAAGCCTCAACCAAATGGGCCAGGATAACTGCGCGATTAACGTGCTGAACTTTCCGTCGAGTTGGACGGATGGCGTCCAGCTAGAGTCGATGAATTTGACCAGCCATTTAGGGGAGGCTTTGCCCAAGCAGCGATCGCGCTTCAAAGGGCCACGCCTGCTGCTAGTGCGTCACGGAGAGACAGATTGGAACCGCGACGGACGCTTTCAAGGGCAGATTGACATTCCGCTAAATGAGAATGGGAAAAGGCAGGGCGCACAGGCCGGTGAGTTTTTGCAAACCGTGAAAATTGACGCAGCGGTGACTTCTTCGATGCTGCGGCCCAAGGAAACGGCAGAGAAAATATTAGAGCATCACCCAGAGATCCGTCTGGAAGTGACTGAGGATTTATGGGAAATTAGCCATGGCGAGTGGGAAGGCAAACTAGAGAGCGAGATTGAGTCTGGCTATCCGGGCCTGCTGGATCAGTGGCAAAGTACGCCTGCTATTGTGCAAATGCCGGGGGGTGAGAATTTAGAGGATGTGTGGAGACGGGCCAAAGTGGGATGGGGCAATGTAGTGGCGGCGTTTAGCGAGTCGGAGGCCCCGCAGACTGTGATGGTGGTCGCGCATGATGCGATTAATAAGGCGATTTTGTGTCAGGTGTTTGGCTTGGGGCCGGAGTATTTCTGGCAGTTTAAGCAGGGCAATGGGGCGGTGAGCGTGATTGACTATCATGGCGGGCCAGATAGCGTTCCGGTGCTGAGCGCAGCGAATATTACGACGCATCTATCGGGCAGCATTTTTGATAAAACAGCAGCGGGCGCTCTGTAAACTCATGAATAAGTTCATGGAAACATTCATGGATATCGGTTCATGACGACGTTGATTAAGCAAGCCTACTTGTTGGGCGCGGATGAAGGGTTAACTAGTGCAGAGGGCACGGCAGATGTGCTGATTGAGGCGGGGAAGGTTGTAGCGATCGCCCCCACCCTCCCCAATTCCTTTACGAATCGAGATCTCGCTGAGCTAGACCTCGTGATTGAAGCGCAAGGCCAATATCTCGGCCCTGGCCTAATCGATCTGTACAGTCAAAGCGGCGAACCGGGCTACGAAACCCGAGAAACCTACAAGTCTATTCAGCAAGCCGCCGCCGCTGGGGGATTTACCCGAGTCGGTTTGCTGCCTAATACACAGCCTGCGGTAGATAGCGTCAGCGCGATCGCCGCTGTGTTGAGGGCAAATGAATCAGGTGATCGCGCATCCCAAGCCAAGCTTATGCCCTGGGCGGCCGTCACACTAGGAGCAGCAGGCGAGCAGCTAACCGAACTGGCGGATCTGGCAGCGGCAGGCTGTTTGGGCTTTACAGACGGCCAGCCTTTAGCAGATACGGCTTTGCTGCGACGGCTGCTGGAATACGCCCAGCCCCTACAGAAACCGATTGCGATTTGGCCTTGCGATCTCAATCTCTCTGGCAGTGGCGTTGCCCGAGAAGGCGTCGAGGCGTTAAGACTGGGACTGGCTGGCGTGAGTGCGATCGCCGAAACCACCGCCCTTTCCACCCTGCTCGAATGCGTCTTAGAAATTGCTACGCCCGTGCATATCATGCGAGTTTCCACCGCTCGCAGCGTCGCACTCATTCGTCGAGCCAAGGCAGAAGGCTTGCCGATTAGCGCCAGCGTCGCTTGGCATCATCTCATTTTTGACACGGCAGATCTTAAAACCTACGATCCCAATTTGCGGCACGATCCACCGTTGGGTACTGCCGCCGACCGACAGGCGCTAATTGCGGGCGTGGCAGAGGGGGTGATTGACGCGATCGCCATCGACCACAGCCCCTACACCTACGAAGAAAAAACCGTCGCGTTCGATGCGGCTCCCCCTGGCGCAATCGGGCTAGCGCTGGCTTTACCCGTCCTTTGGCAAACCTTTGTCGCTAGCGGACAGTGGAGCGCTATGCAGCTATGGCAAGCCCTCAGCCAGCGACCTGCCGAGTGTTTGGGATTAGCTCCCAACCGGCTAGCGGTCGGCAATGTAGCTGAGCTGACGCTGTTTGATCCTAGCGTTGAGTGGCAGGCGACCACCGGAGAGATGCGATCGCAAGCCAGTAATACGCCCTGGTTAAACCAAACCATCCAAGGAAGAGTGATCAAAACTTGGATCTAGTAAGTAGCGTCAATTTTTAAGTAGCGTCAATTTTCGCCCCGGCTCAATCTAGTCCGCCCATTCGCTGAGGAGGCCAAAACCGACCGGCAGCTTTGCCAATAATCGTATCTTTTGGTAAAAAGCCCCAGATATGGCCATCTAAGCTACCGTTGCGATTGTCGCCTAGCACCAGATACTGACCATCGGGCACCGTCTTTGGCCCCCAAGCGTAATTAGGTGGCGCTTTAATGTAGGTTTCGTTAATTCTTTTGCCGTTGATAAGCACTTTGCCATCGCGCACCTCAACCGCCTCGCCGGGTAGCCCAATGATTCGCTTTAGATACGCGTCTGCGGTCGTAGAACCAGACATCTGTAGTGCTTGCTCAGGCGCTTTGAAAACAATAATATCGCCACGATTAGGCGACTTAAATAAATAGCTAATTTTCTCGACGACCAGCCGGTCGTTAATCTGCACCGTGGGTTCCATAGACCCGGTAGGGACGACTCTAGCTTCGGCCACAAACTGACGCACCCCCAGAGATAAGAAAAGACTGAGGCCCACAGTTTGAACCACTTCAACCCAGAGTTTCGGCTGCTTAGTCATAACGGAAATAGCCACTCACATAAGACAATGACAATAGCTCAATCGTAGCCTGCTTGAAAATGGCCGTCTTTGGAAAACATGCCAATTGCACCAGTGGCCGCGCGATCGCGCTTCCTTTTCCCAGAGTTTAGTCCAGACCACCTATCCGGCCAAGCGGCCAAAACCGCACAGAGGCTCTGCCAATAATCGCATCCTTCGACAAAAATCCCCAAACGTGACCATCAGAGCTGCTATTGCGATTATCGCCTAGCACCAGATATTCATCTGCGGGAACCACCTCTGCCGGGAGCGTATAGTCTGGGGGGGCTTGAATGTAGTCTTCTTGCAGCGCCTCCCCGTTGATCAAGGTCTTACCGTCTTTAACTTCGACGGTATCGCCAGGTAGCCCAATCACCCGCTTAATGTAGGCAGCTTTACCCTGAACGTTGGCGGCATCTAGCGCCTTTTGCGGCGCCCGAAAAACAATGATGTCGCCTCGATTGGGCGGGTTGAACCGGTAGCTAATTTTTTCAATCACCAGGCGATCATCAATTTGCAGCGTCGGAATCATGGAGCCAGAAGGAATATACCGAGCTTCAGCCACAAATTGCCGAATACCCAGGGCCAGAACAATACTCAGGCCAATGGTTTGAATGCCTTCGATCCAGGGATTCTGTTGCTTTTTAGGTGGGTTCTCGGACACGGTTTTCCTAACTTAAACGTCGCGGGTGGCAAGATTGCCTGTAAAGTGGCAAAACGGTAGGGTTTAACTGTACGGATTCTAAACGATTATGACCTCTGCTTCACTGATTATTCGGAACGCTCAGGTGCTCTTGCCCTCTGGCGAGATGGCCTCGAAAGAAGTCGCTGTCTCGGACGGCAAGATTACGGCGGTTGGCACTGGGCTGTCGGTATCCAACAACATTAAAGTGATTGACGGAAGCGGGCTGACGCTGCTGCCGGGTGTGATTGATCCGCAGGTTCATTTTAGAGATCCAGGGCTAGAACATAAGGAGGATTTGTTTACGGCGACCTGTGCTTGCGCTAGAGGTGGGGTGACTTCCTTTCTAGAGATGCCCAATACGCTGCCGCTGACTATCACGCAGGAGATTTTAACTGATAAATTGGCGATCGCCGCCGCCAAAAGCTTAGTCAACTACGGCTTCTTCATTGGCGCAACGGCGGATAATCTGCCTGATTTAAGAGAGGCACATCCCACCTGCGGCATCAAGATCTTTATGGGGTCGGCGCATGGGCCGCTTTCGGTAGATACTGAGAAAACGATTGAGCCGATTTTTGCGGTGGGCGATCGCCTCATTGCCGTCCACGCCGAAGATCAGGCCCGCATTATGGAGCGCCGCAAACTATTCGCGGGGCAGACCGATCCAGCCACCCATTCCAAAATTCAGGACAACCAGACCGCGCTAAACGCGACGAAGCTAGCGCTGAAGCTCTCGAAAAAATATCAGCGCAGGCTGCATATTCTGCATCTGTCTACAGGCGAAGAAGCCGAGCTGCTGCGGCGCGATAAGCCAAGCTGGGTAACCACAGAAGTCACCCCTCAGCATTTGCTATTGGACGTGAGCGCTTATGAAAAAATTGGGACGCTGGCGCAGATGAACCCGCCTTTGAAATCGGAACGAGATCGCGAAATCCTCTGGCAGGCGCTCCTAGACGGCATCATCGACTTCATCGCCACCGATCACGCGCCCCATACGCTAGAGGAAAAAGGCAGAGGCTATCCCAACACCCCCTCTGGAATGCCCGGTGTCGAAACCTCCTTGCCGCTAATGCTGACCCAGGCCAAGGAAAATCGCTGCACCGTCGCCCAAGTCTCCAACTGGATGTCTACAGCAGTCGCGCAAGCCTATCAAATTCCAAACAAGGGCCTGATTGAGCCAGGTTACGACGCCGATCTGGTACTGGTCGATCTCTCCACCTACCGCCCCGTACTGCGCGAAGAGCTACAGACCAAGTGCGGCTGGAGTCCCTTTGAAGGCTGGACGCTGACAGGCTGGCCAGTCGTAACGATAGTCGGCGGTCAGGTCGTGTACGATCACGGCAAGATTGACACCAGCGTTCGCGGACAGGCGCTACGGTTTGAGTGAGTATATATCGCACAGGGACGTTGGAAAAAGATCGCCAGCGATTTGGGTCTTGCGATCTTTCATGACATATAATGTACTGAGTTACCGTACATAACAAGGCTCCCCTATGGATACTGTGAGCGTGAACAAGTTTCGGGATACGCTAAAGGACTGTGTTGAGAAAGTTATTAGCGACCATCACCCAATCAAAGTTACTCGCAGGAATGGAAAAGACTTTGTTGTAGTCAGTGCTGAGGATTGGGAGAGAGAGCAGGAAACTCTGTACATTTTGCAGAACAGTAGCCTGATGCAGCAAATTTCTAAAGCTATGGAATCTCATAGGCAAGAGGAGGGCTATTCACCAAGCAGTCAGGAGATGGATGAAATCCTTGGTATTTAAAGGAGATAGCTGGAGTGCATACGAGAAACTAAGAAAGCAAGATAAAAAAGTACACACCAACCTCTGTAAGATACTACAAGAGATGCTGAGAGGAGATCCTAGTTCGGGACTTGGAAAGCCGGAGCCACTCAAGCATAATCTGTCTGGGTTTTGGTCTAGAAGGCTGTCTCAGAAGGATCGGATAGTCTACAAGTTCGACAGTGACTGTATTTATGTCTTTGCAATAGGCGGTCACTATGACCAAATCATAGATAGCTAATCGCTATTTATGCGGCGATTAACAGGCTACCGGTCAGGGCTATTTCATTTGCAGAGATAGCTTGATAGGTTAGGGACTGAAAACCCGATTTCAAGTTGAGCATCGCTTATGCGC
>QBMC01000204.1 GCA_003242035.1 Nodosilinea foveolarum
GTTGCCCGATGCTCCTTCTTTAATTCCTCTAGCTACGACCTGAATCCTTACGCACCGTATTCAAGATGTCCTTCCTCATGTGGCGCTTACCAGCGAGTTAGCAAAGCGAGAGATTTTAATTTCGCCTGTGGTAACAGAACTCATTCGCTTTACTCAAGCTGAATTGCGCATCGAGTATCCGCTTAAAGTCTCGAACTATCTTCAGGGCAGTTTAGATTACTTGCTGCGCATGGGTTCAAGTCATGCGCTGATTGTTATTGAGGCAAAACGAGACGATGTAGAGAGCGGGTTTACGCAGCTACTCGCGGAGTTAGTGGCTGTCGATCAATGGGAAAAAGCGCCCCAGTCTACGCTACTTGTCGGCGCTGTTTCTACTGGGAACCTTTGGCAATTTGGCATACTCAATAGAACGACGAAGCAGTTTACTCAAGGACTAAACGCCTATTTGGTTCCTAATGACCTTGATGCTTTAATGCGAGTATTAGTCAGCGTGCTAAAAGACGGAGCAAACGCGATTAAAGAATGAAACAGAAGATAGGATCCTATCAGATACGTTGGGTAGGAATATGAAAAAGCGAATTCAAAAAAACTTATCTGTCTATTTCAATAGCTGGTGGATGCCCTTTTTCTACTGTTTATTCGCGATTACAGTTTTCCTATTTGCTGTTTTCCCGCTGATGCTAGGGACTGAGGTCAGCTTACTTCACAGGCGGTTTGCCGGTAATCGCCGATTCTAAATACTTCACGTCAGGAGGCACGTAGTCTCCATCTATTTTTACGCGGAAGTCGTAATGTTCTCCAGTGCCTAAACCGCTGTTGCCTGAGAAGGCAATTTTTTCGCCTGCGATCGCCGCCCCCTGACGACAGCCATTTTCAGACGTGTGCAAAGACTGAAAAGTATACCCTGGGTAAGACTCAGCGGTTTGATCGACCACCCAACCGCCGCCGCCATCGTCCCACCAGCAATCGACTGTGGCGCGATCGCCCACTTTCCCAACAGCATAAATAGGCGTCCCCACCGGCGTTGCTAAATCTACACCACTATGGGGCGCGTTCGGTTCGCCGGTCACCGGATGAACGGGGCGAATGCCGTACTCGTCGCTGACGGTGTAGCCCGCCACCACATCACCTGTTTTGGGCGTCACAATATCTTCTACGCGTTCTCTGTTCGGTAATAAATTGATGCCGTTGGTTAGAATTTGATCGGCTACGTATAGCAAAGATCCGATAATGCCAGCGGCGCAGACGCCCGTAATGATGAGCTTAGGTAAAGAGATTCCTATGGGCGTCAGCAGAGCTTCGTCTTCTAGGGCCTCGGCAATTTCAGCGACTGTGTGAATGTAGATGTGCTGGGGAACATGCTGCAATACGCCCTGCGAGAAGCTTTCTGGAACACCGGGAGGGACTAGTTTGGCCGCGATCGCTCTCGGATTAATCTTGCGCCCTTGACGTTCTTTTCGGGCATGGTTTGATCGCTGACCACCCATCAGCGTCTGATTCGCTTTGGCAATCGGATCGAGGGCGATCGCATCGCTCTCAATCACCGACAGTTCGCCGTTGCCTAATTTTTCAAGTAGGTCTGAAACGCTGCTGCATCCTGCGGCGATCGCCGCCTGCTTTGCGCCATGCCAGCCCGATTCCGTCACCGTTACCCGACAAGGGAGCTTAGGCTGAGCCGTAGTAGACGGGCGGACTGGGGTGCCTTTTTTTTTCGCAGCGTTCGAAGAAGTTTTCATACGGGGCCGTCAAGACGGAAACATAATAGCTTATGCACGTAGAATACAAACTAAGAAAAAGACTGTACCGATGAAACCCTCCATGCAACCACATTCAAATTCTGTGCCATCCGCTATTCGAGAAGAGGACGAAAGACGCCACTGGGACTACCACTACGACCCGGTGGGGATGACTCCTGGCACGCTGGTGATCGATGAGGATGCTTCGCCGACCGAGCTGACTTTGATTGATTACAACAGTGAGAACGCATTCCGGAAGACATTACGATCGCCCGAAGAAGCGGCTAACTATCTAGACACCGAAAGCATCTCCTGGATAGACCTTCAGGGCTTGGGCAACGAGGATGTGCTCAACCGCTTGGGGAGCGTTTTTCACCTCCATCCGCTGGTTTTAGAAGACGTGGTTAATGTTCCGCAGCGGCCCAAAATTGAGTATTACAACGACCAGCTTTTAATCATTACTCGAATGGTCATGCTGACCTCAAAGCACAACGAGGACACTGAAGAGGCACCTAAGTTTGCCAGCGAGCAGCTCAGCTTTGTGCTAGGCAAAAACTATTTGCTGACCGTGCAAGAAGAACTCAATCAGGATTGCCTCGACCCGGTGCGCCAGCGCATTCGTCAAAATCAAGGGCTGATTCGAGGGGCGGGAACTGACTATTTGGCCTATGCCTTGCTAGACGTGGTAATTGACGCTTATTTTCCCGTTTTGGAAGAATACGGTGAATATATTGAGTCTTTAGAAGATGAAGTAATTTTTACCCCGAGTCGCCAAACTGTTCAAAAAATATACCGCATTCGCCGCGAGCTGATGAGTCTGCGTCGCTCTATCTGGCCGCAGCGTAATAATCTAAGTCGGCTGGTTCGCGACGGTAGCGAACTCATTCGCCCAGAAGTGCGGGTTTATCTGCAAGACTGCTACGACCACGTGGTGCAGGTACTAGATATTCTCGAAACCTATCGCGAACTAACGGCAAACCTCATGGACGTTTACCTTTCTTCGGTGTCCAATAAAATGAATGAGGTGATGAAAATTTTGACGATGGTCTCCGCTATCTTTATTCCCCTCACGTTTATCGCAGGCGTGTATGGAATGAATTTTGACTATGATGCTTCGCCTTGGAATATGCCGGAGTTGGAATATTACTGGGGCTATCCGCTGTGCTGGGCGATGATGATTGCGATCGCGCTCTCCCTAACTTATTACTTCTGGCGCAAAGGCTGGTTCGAGAGCACCGTGACCAAAGTGCCTAAAACGTAGATTTCCTAGAATGTAAAGCGCTCTTTTGGCCTTAAAAGTAGCTGAAACCCATTCTAGGGACAAAGCCCTGATAAGATACCCCTGATAAAGCCTTCGTCAGCCGTATGGATCGCCAAGTATGGATCTCAAAGCTCTGATTAAAGACATTCCTGACTTTCCTCAGCCAGGGATTGTTTTTCGAGACATCACCACGCTCTTACAAGACCCAGCCGGACTGAAATACACCGTAGATCAGCTTAGCGCTAAGGCCGAAGATTTGAATGCGGACTGTATTGCCGGGATTGAATCAAGAGGCTTTATCTTCGCGATGCCGATGGCGCATCAGCTCCAAACAGGATTTGTCCCGATTCGCAAGGCGGGCAAGCTGCCTCGGGCCGTTCACAGCGTGGAATATTCGCTCGAATACGGCAAAGACAAGTTAGAGGTGCATAAAGACGCGTTTGCTCCGGGTAGCAGAGTTGTCGTTGTAGACGATTTGCTGGCGACCGGGGGAACGGCGGCAGCTACCGCTAAGCTGATTGAAAAAACGGGCGCAGTCCTGGCAGGATTTATTTTTGTAATTGAGCTGAACGGTCTGGCTGGACGTGATAATTTGCCGTTGGATGTGCCGGTCATTAGCCTGATTCAGTACTAGTTTCATTCGTTTTGATATTATTCGATTTTAAGAGAATTCTCTTCTAGCGCCATGTCGTCTTCTCCTGCCCAACCTCCTACACAAAAGCTATCCGGTGCCAATCGCGCTAACTCAGCCATGCGCAGTATTTTTGGCAACGAAACGCTGGCCTATATTGTTAAACGGGTCTTGCAGGCACTGCTAACGCTGTTGCTAGCTAGCTTTTTAAGCTTCATGGTGGTGCAGTTAGCGCCAGGAGATTTTCTCACGCCCTTTCGGTCAAATCCTGAGTTTTCGCGGGAGTTATTAGCGCAATACGTCAAGGATTACGGACTCGACAAGAGTTTTTTAGAGCAGTATTTTCGATGGTTACAGCAAGCTGTGCGGGGAAATTTCGGGATTAGCTTTGCCTACCTCAGACCCGCGACAGAGATTCTGTGGGAGCGGGTGCCGAATACGCTGCTGCTTTCTGCGGCTTCGATTGTGGTGACTTGGGCGATCGCTATCCCATTTGGCATCATTGGCGCAGTCAACCAAGACCGCTGGCTAGACAAATTCTTGCGTATTTTGAGCTACATTGGCCAGGGTTTTCCCACTATCATCACAGGCTTACTACTGCTATTTTTTGCGCAGCTCACGACGCCGCTGTTTCCTGTCGGTGGACGCACTAGCCTCTATCACGACGAACTCAACTGGGTCGGCCAGCTTCTAGACGTTGTCTGGCATCTCATCTTGCCGACTCTGGCCCTAAGCATCACTAGCTTTGCCGGATTGCAGCGAATTATGCGCGGCCAAATGCTAGACGTGCTCCGGCAGGACTATATTCAAACGGCCAGGGCCAAAGGGCTATCAGAAAATAAGGTCGTCTATGTTCATGCGTTGCGCAATGCCATCAACCCGCTGATTACTATTTTGGGCTTCGAGTTTTCGTCATTACTCAGCGGCTCATTTATTATCGAAAACTACTTTAGCTGGCCCGGACTTGGCACTCTAACTCTCGAAGCCATCCAAAAGCAGGATCTCTTTTTGGTGATGGCTAGCCTGGTTTTAGGCGCGGTCATGCTGATTGTCGGCAACTTACTGGCCGATCTGCTACTTTCATTCGTCGATCCTAGAATCAAGCTCTCTCGAATGAATTAGTTATGAATCAAGCCCGATCTGTCGCTAGCTTGCTCATAGGGTTTCTTGTGTTTGGGCTGGTGCTGTGGATTGCTCGCACCGTACACCAGGAGCTGAATGATGAAGGCTTTGCGCAGACCGTGCTGATTGGGATCGGCGGCTGGGCTTTGGGCTGGCTAGTAGGTTTTTTAATCTCTCCGAGTACCGGCCAGGAGATTAAAAAGTTCAGTCAGGCGGCTTCTACTATTGGCGCATTTGTCTCTGGGTTTGCGCTGGCTAAGCTGGAGCCTTCGCTGACGCCGCTGTTTGAGAATGGACGGCTGATCAATGAGCCGATATACGGCATTCGGCTACTGATTTTTATGATTTGTTTTGCGATCGCCGCCATCAACATGTACATCTACCGCGAAGGACGGCGCTACTAGCCGATTGCTCGCTAAAATAGAGCCATCAGTATGCTCAGATAGAAGCAAGTTCCTTTGGCTCTTTTGAAAATAATGCCAACCCAAGTCAGCAGCTTAACCGTTGAAGAACTGAAGACACTTATAAAAGAAACGATGTCTGAGACTTTCAGTTCGTTACCGACGCTTCTTTTGTTGATTTGAAAGTGTTGCAGCTCATCCTCAATGGTTTGGGCGACTGGACTCAATCTCTAAGTATCAGCTAACCGGTCAAAAACCCATAAACTCCACGCGCGGGACGAGCGGATCGTTGACGATGCCGACGCCTTTGTAGCCCCAGCGGTCTGATATTTTTTTGATTTGAGCGCGATCGCAGTACTCCACAGAAAACTGAGGGGCTAGCTCTCCAGCATGGGCGTTCAAATAGCTCAGCGCATCAAAGTCAGCGATAAATAACAGTAAGAAGGGATCAGTCGGGATTTCTGGATGCTGGCCTTCTACCGGCGGGCGAGCGACCAGATATTGACCGTTCGCTTTGGAGCGTAGGGTGTAGTAAGGCTGATTGAGCATTTGGGGTTCGCGATCGCTATCAACCCTCAAATTCTACGCCGAAACCTGCCTGACAGAGGCTTCAACGAAAAAGCCCCCTACCAAACGGCAGGAGGCTTTCATTGTATGTAACAGCCAGCTAGCGTAACCCTTTACGAGTCAACTAGATTAGTCGAGGTCAGACATCGACAATACTGGCTCTGCTGTGCGGTCTAGACCTTTCTCGAAGCCGCCTTCAGCAGCACGAGCGCGGCCCGCGTGCCATAGGTGACCGACCAAGAAGAAGAACGCCATCACAAAGTGGAAAGACGCCAGCCACTGACGGGGGTTCACGAAGTTAACGGAGTTAACCTCAGTGATGATACCGCCCACAGAGTTGATAGACGCGTTAGGCGCGTGAGTCATGTACTCAGCGGCGCGGCGCACCTGCCAAGGCTGAATGTCATTCTTGAGCTTGTCGAGGTCGAGGCCGTTAGTGCCGCGCAAAGGCGCTAGCCAAGGGCCATCGAAGTCCCAGAAACGCATGGTCTCACCGCCAAAGATAATCTCTCCAGTCGGGGAGCGCATCAGGTACTTACCTAGACCCGTGGGGCCTTGAGCAGAACCAATGTTGGCACCTAAACGTTGGTCGCGAACCAAGAAGGTCATGGCCTGAGCCTGAGACGCTTCTGCGTTCGTCGGGCCGTAGAACTCACTCGGGTAGGCCGTGTTGTTGAACCAAACGTAGCAAGAGCAGATGAAAGCCATCAGGGAGACGGCACCGATGCTGTAGGAAAGGTAAGCCTCACCGTTCCAGATCAGCGCGCGACGCGCCCAGGCAAATGGCTTGGTCAAAATGTGGAATACGCCACCGAAGATACAAATCATGCCGACCCAAATGTGGCCGCCAATGATGTCTTCCATGTTGTTAACGCCGCAAATCCAACCTTCGCCGCCAAAGGGAGACGTGGCGAGATAGCCAAAGATAACGCCAGGGTTCAACGTGGGATTGGTAATGACGCGAACGTCGCCACCGCCCGGTGCCCAGGTGTCGTATACGCCACCGAGGAAGCAGGCTTTGATAACTAGGAGGAAAGCACCTAGTCCAAGCAGGATGAGGTGATAACCAATGATGTTAGTCATCTGGTTTTTGTCTTTCCAGTCTTGGCTGAAGAAGCTGGAGTATTCTTCTAACGTCTCGGGGCCGCGCAGTGCGTGATACACACCGCCCAAACCGAGGACAGCCGAAGAAATAAGGTGAAGCACACCGACTACAAAGTAGGGGAAAGTGCTGATGACTTCACCGCCAGGGCCAATGCCCCAACCCAGCGTAGCTAGGTGAGGAATGAGAATTGCGCCTTGCTCGTACATCGGCTTTTCAGGTACGTAGTGAGAGACCTCAAACAAGGTCATCGCACCCGTCCACAATACAATCAGGCCAGCGTGAGCGACGTGAGCGCCCAACAGCTTACCCGACAAGTTGATGAGGCGAGCGTTACCAGACCACCAAGCATAACCGGTGGATTCCTGGTCGCGTCCGCCTCCAACGAAGGTGTTATTAGAGAGTGTTACCACGGGGGATTTCCTCTTTCAGGGAGTAAAAAACAAATTTACAGTGCATTGCCGCGAGGCAGAACCTCTTCAGGATACAAGATTTGCTCGCTAGCCGAGCCTTTGTAGAAGAAAACAAAAACAATTGTTCCAACGACAAGACCCAAGGCTAGGAGCAGTGTAAGCAAAAGCTCTTAGAGAGCATTGCCACGAGGAAGGACTTCCTCAGGGAACACAAACTTCTCGTGTGGCTGGTCCTGTGGGCTAAGCCACGCGCGAATACCTTCGTTCAGCAAGATGTTCTTCGTGTAGAACGTCTCGAACTCGGGGTCTTCAGCGGCGCGAATCTCCTGGCTCACAAAGTCGTAAGCCCGCAGGTTCA
>QBMC01000205.1 GCA_003242035.1 Nodosilinea foveolarum
CAGGGCTATGGAACTTCTACTTGGCGGCGGCGTGACAAAAAGGGGAAATGAAAGAATGCTGCGGCTTGCTCTTTCCACTATTTCGCAACAGCTCTAATATGGATCGCGCTATTAAGTTGTCTAAGTTGTTTGCCGCCTTGCTCGTACTCTTCTCGACGACAGCAGACTATTATTGGTAGGGTGCGGTACTTATCCAGAAAGTGTTCTAGAAATTCAACACATTCCGTCTGCTTCGTGTAACCTAGCTCATCAAGGCCATCCAGTAGTAGTAGTAATTGACTCTGTTCCAATAACCTTTCTACTAGTTGCCTAACAATCTTCTTAGATACTCCATACGACTGATTGAACTGCATCTCTAACCAATTGGTAAGCGAAGTTCCGGGCTGCCAGCTTGATAGCTCAAATATAAGTGGAATAGGCTTGCTCTCGTCTTTGATCGCCTCCTCTACTAGCTGCTGAGTGACCGCTAAAAGTTCGGTCGTCTTGCCTGCTCCTGGTTCGCCTATAATCAGCAGACGTTTACCAACATCATGACGATAGAAAAGGCTATAGGTTGATTCTGCTGAAGGAACAAGCTTTTTCTCCTTTCCTGCTTGATTCAATGACACCTTCCTTTGAACAAAATTTTGAAGAGTCTGAAGCGGACTCGGAGGGATTTTTACGAGAGTATCTTTCTGCCGTCCAACCTGATAAAGCTGTTCCTCTTTCTGTAAATCGACTTTGACAAGGTTATGAAGCGAATCCGAAAGTCGCTTAGCAGTATTGGTCTGCATCTGCGCTAGCAAGTCTTGCCGTAGTGCTGATAGCTGCTGATCGCGTAATTCTATCTCACTCTTAGAGAAGTACTTCAGGACAAAGCTGAAAATCTTGTCTAGGTTGCCAGATAGTATAGCTACTGCTGAAACTGCTAAAGCAATGACTGTAAACACAGCAATTCCCCAAGCGATCCAGTGTACTTGATCCAAGAAAGCGATGATTTGCTCAACCTTACTTAATTCTTTCAATTTGTTTGCCTGCGTTTGCAGCAGGCATAACCATAAAGTATTCAATTGATTACTGAAGAGATTTGTCACTGCTTGGAGAAAAACGCTGCTGTACCTGGATGTTGAAACAATAGCACCATCGGTAGTTTCAACGTTTGATCCCAACCTCTAATTGCATTGCGAATCGTGTATTTTGTAGATGTGTATTGCCGACAAATGCTATTTGACGTAGTTCACTAAGTGCGATTCCACTTCCGTCCATGTAGGTCTAACTAAAGCAAAGCTGACATAGGGGCCAACTGGCCCATAGCACTGTCTGAAACGTCGCAAACTCGTTGAACTTATAGGCTACTTTCAGTCAATCAGACCGATCTTCTATCATCAGATACGGAATCTGAAAGTATTGATGCACAAGTCTTTCAAAAGCTTACTAGCCTTTCTTGAACTGTGCTAGGGCTTCTGCACGATTCGCAGTAGTGATACACCTAGATAGCAGCTCTACATTCAACCCAGGTACATACTGGCTGACCTCTACTTGCTCATAGCTATTTCCCTTTAGCTGGTAGATCGTTATCTTGCCTTTCTGCCAGAACCAAACTTCTGAGACACCTAGCGCTTTGTAGCGCCCTAACTTAGTCTCACCTTCGCCTGAAATAACGACTTCGATAGAAAGGTTTGGCACTTTTCGAAGCTCAGGAAAGCAGTAAGACTTATCGCCTTGTGCGCTAGCGACTTCTGCTTGCTCAACGGTCATGTCTTCGGTGGCAACGAAAGCGATACCTTGCTCAAGCATCCACAGCTCAATTAGGAAGCCTAGATTACCGGCGATGATTCCGTGCTGCGGCGATACTGACAAGATCTCAACATCTCCATTAAAGTAACTGATTCTGACACCCGGCAGATCAGCGAATGCCTGCTGCAACGCTTTGAACTTGTGCCAATCTAAACCAGCGTGAGTAAAATGCTGAGGCTTATCTAGGGTGTAGGTCATGGTAGGCTCAACCGCTTACAAGTTACTATTCGAGATGTATGAAGGCCATTGTCCACAGTTTGACTGATTTCTACAGAGTTGGCTAGTTAACTAAGCAAACCAGTCCACCGAAAGCGAAGTAGAGGCTTATGGAGAAAGTAGAGAAGCAAAGAAGCTCTGTCCGACAGCGGGCAGATGAAATAAAAGAGTACAGGTGCAAAAATCTGATTGCTGTGATTGAAGAGCCACGCGACATTAAGAATATTGGCACCATTATTCGGAACGTGAATGCTTTAGGGGTGGAGAAGGCTTACGTTATCGACCCGAAGAAAGCTTTGCCTGATGATTGGCAAGATATGCGAGAGACGCGATCGCTCTCTAAAACCTCAGTGTCTGCAATCAAATGGAGCTTTGTAAAAAGGTTCGACAGCACCGAAGATTGTATTGCGCATTTAGAACAAAACCGTTTTGTCTCCATCGTTACGTCTCCACATGTAAAAGGTGCTAAGAACGCTGTTTTAGATGATGTTGACTACACTACCTATACCAAGCTGGCTGTGTGGTTTGGTAACGAAGCGATAGGAATTAGCGATCGCGCAGTAGAACATAGCGAGCTGTGCGTGAGCATCCCAATGTTTGGCATGATTGAGAGTCTAAATCTAGGCACTACATCGGGAATCGTTTTGTACGAAGTGACGAAACAGCGCCGCGAGTATCAGCGACAGTACAAATGGAAAAGTAAACGGGGCTTGAAAGACGAGTGATGAGTCTAATCGGGAATTTCATCAAGCTCTGGTTGAAGCGGGCTACGACTCCAGAGAAAAAATCTAGATTTAGTCCGAGACGTAAAGCAGGAGATGTACAAAGGATGCTATCAATAGTGTCATGCCTGTACTCATTAAGAGGAGGTAGAGGTCTACTATGCATCTGAATAAAGCGACATCAGTGGAGTACAACAAAAATGACAGAACCGTTGTTGTGTTCTTTGCCGATGGGTCACAGGCGTCCTGGCCTGTACGGTTGCTGGAGATGACGGAACGAACTGAAACCGGGTATGCACCGATTACGCCGAGTGACGACGAGCTGGCTAATGTGGAACTATTCGGCGGCGATAGCATTCTTTGGGATGAGTTAGGTCAGATCTTTAGGATAGAAGATCTTCAAAATCATGTTTGTGGGCGTAAAGCCTGGATGGAATCGCTCGCAGCGACTATTTCATAGGCGTAGCGTAAATCTGGATTTGGTAGAAGACGCACAGGGTGGGTTAAGGGCGATCGCTGAGATTTAATGCTCAAGGTGGGCACATGTGCGTAGCAATGCCTTTTACAATGGTGACTCTGTTGTTTTGGGCGTGGCTTTTTAGTTGCTATGGCGTTTTCTTCGATTACTCGTGCGATCGCACGTACAGCCTTAGGCAAAGAGCTGGTCACTAAGCTAGAAAAACAGCAGTCTTTGCAACTGAGTGGATTGCCAAGGCTGCCAAAGGGTTTGGTGGTTTCGGCGCTGGCTCAGGCGCAGAAGAAGCCTTTGTTGGCGATCGCGGCCACGCTAGAAGAAGCCGGTCGCTGGGCGGCGCAGCTAGAGGCGATGGGCTGGGCGACGGTTTCTTTTTATCCGACTTCGGAATCTTCGCCTTACGATGTTTTTGATCAGGAATCGGAGCTGACTTGGGGACAGCTTCAGGTGCTGTCTGACTTGATTAACGGGAAGGCGGACTTTGAGAATCTGCCGCCGGGATCGAAGCATTTGGGGTCGATGGCGATTGTGGCGACTGAGCGGGCTTTGCAGCCGCATTTGCCGCCAGTGGAGGTGTTTCGGCCTTATTGCCTGGAGATAACGCTGGGGATGGAGCTGAATCTGAAGGATTTGGCGATTAGTTTGGCGAAGCTGGGCTATGAGAAGGTCTCGACGGTTGAGACGGAGGGACAGTGGAGTCAGCGCGGGGACATTGTGGATGTGTTTCCGGTGGCGGCTGAATTGCCAGTGCGGTTGGAATTGTTTGGGGATGAGCTGGAGCGGCTGAGAGAGTTTGACCCGGCGAATCAGCGCTCGCTCGACAAAATAGACACGCTGCTGCTGACGACCACTGACTACAACCCGATTATTTCGGAAGTGTTAGCCGAAAAAGGATTGCTGGAAGATCTGCTGCCGCCTGAAGATCAAGAAAGCTTTAGTACAAATAATCAGGTTGAGGGCGTTCGTCGGTTTATGGGACTCGCGTTCGATCAGCCTGCGTCGCTGCTGGACTATTTGCCGGAAGATACGGTGATTGTGCTGGATGAGCCTGCGCAGTGTTTGGCCCATGCGGGGCGCTGGTTGGAAAATGTGGAAGACCATTGGGCGGAGACTAGCGAGATGCTGGCGAAGTCTGATGAAGTCGATCTGCCGTTGCAAGGACTGCCTAAAATTCATCGACCGTTTGCAGAAGCTTTGGAAGAACTGAGCGTTTTTCAAACGATTGAGATTTCTGAGATTGCGGAGGAGGGCGTGGGGCTGAATTTGTCGAGCCGTCCGGTGCCGACGCTGCCGCATCAGTTTGGGAAGCTGGCGGAGATTTTGCAGGAGGAGCGCGATCGCAAATTCTACCCCTGGCTCATTTCTGCTCAACCGTCTCGCTCAGTTTCTTTGCTACAAGAACACGATTGTCCGGCGCAGTTCATCCCAAACCCTAAAGATTATCCGGCGATAGACAAGCTGCAAAATCAGCGCATTCCAGTTGCAGTGAAATATTCGGGACTCGCTGAGCTAGAAGGCTTCATTCTGCCAACGTTTCGGATTGTCGTTGTCACCGACCGCGAATTCTTTGGACAGCATACGCTGACAACGCCTAGTTACGTTCGCAAGCGGCGGCGGGCGGCTTCCAAACAGGTCGATCCTAACAAGCTGCGGCCTAAAGATTACGTGGTTCACCGCAATCACGGCGTGGGTCAGTTTCTGCGATTAGACAGTCTGACGGTGGATAACGAGACTCGCGAATATTTGGTGATTCAGTATGCGGATGGTTTGCTGCGAGTAGCGGTAGATCAGATGGGGGCGCTCTCTCGCTATCGGACTTCGGTGGAGCAGAAGCCTCAGCTCAATAAAATGACGGGCAAAACTTGGGAGAAGACCAAGGGCAAAGCGAAAAAGGCGATTCAGAAAGTCGCGGTCGATTTGCTGAAGCTGTATGCGAAGCGGGCGCAGATGCAGGGGTTTGTGTATCCGGAGGATATGCCCTGGCAGCAGGAGCTAGAGGACTCCTTCCCTTACGATCCGACGCCGGATCAGCTTAAGGCAACGCAGGATGTGAAGCGGGATATGGAGAGCGATCGCCCTATGGATCGCCTAGTTTGCGGCGACGTGGGTTTTGGTAAGACAGAAGTTGCCTTACGAGCCATTTTTAAGGCGGTGATTGCAGGTAAGCAAGTGGCGATGCTCGCGCCGACAACCATCTTGACTCAACAGCACTATCACACGCTCAAAGAACGCTTCGCGCCCTATCCTATTCAGATCGGTTTGCTCAATCGCTTCCGCACAATCAAGGAACGCAAGGACATTTTGCAGCGCTTGCTCTCCGGGGAACTAGATGTGGTGGTCGGAACGCATCAATTGCTAGGCAAAACGGTTAGTTTTAAAGACCTGGGCCTACTTGTCGTGGACGAAGAGCAGCGTTTTGGCGTCAATCAGAAAGAAAAGATTAAGGCAATGAAGGCTCAGGTGGACGTATTGACGCTTAGCGCCACGCCAATTCCGCGAACGCTCTACATGGCGCTCTCTGGCGTACGCGAAATGAGCCTAATTACGACGCCGCCACCGTCTCGTCGGCCGATTAAGACGCATTTAGCGCCGTTCGATTTGGAAAAGGTGCGCGCGGCGATTCGACAGGAGCTAGATCGGGGTGGGCAGATATTCTACGTGGTGCCGCGTGTAGATGGGATTGAGGAGATTGCGGGGCGGATTCGAGAAGCGGTGCCGGGGGTGAGATTGGCGATCGCACACGGACAAATGCCCGAAGGCGAACTTGAAGCGACCATGCTCACGTTTGGCAGTGGCGAGGCCGACCTAATGGTTTGTACGACCATCATTGAGTCTGGCTTAGACATTCCGCGAGTGAATACGATCATCATTGAAGACGCGCACAAGTTTGGGCTTTCACAGCTTTATCAGCTCAGAGGACGGGTAGGGCGCTCGGGCATTCAGGCTCATGCGTGGCTGCTGTTTCCGAATCAAAGCAAGCTGTCGGATAAGGCTCGAAAGCGACTGCGAGCAATTCAGGAATTTACTCAGCTAGGATCGGGCTATCAGCTCGCGATGCGCGATATGGAGATTCGCGGCATTGGCAATTTGCTAGGCGCTCAGCAGTCTGGACAGATGGAAGTCATTGGCTTCGATCTATACATGGACATGCTGGAGGAGTCGATTGCGGAAATTCGCGGACAGGAAATTCCTCAGGTGGATGAGACGCAGGTGGATCTGAAGGTGACGGCCTTTATTCCGGCTGACTACATTCCAGATATCGATCAGAAGATGTCGATTTATCGTAGTTTGGTGTCTTCGCAGAACAGGCGTGAGCTGATGGAGATTGTGGCGGATTTGAATGACCGCTATGGGACGCTGCCATCGGCGGTGGGTCAGTTGGTGAAGGTGCTAGAGCTAAAGCAAATTGCGAAGCCTTTGGGTTTTTCGCGCATAAAGCTGGAGAGCCAACAAAATATATTGCTGGAGACGCCGATGGAGAAACCGGCTTGGAATTTGCTGAAGGAGAAGTTGCCGAGTCATTTGCAGTCTCGGTTCGTATATGCGCCTGGGAAGGTGATGGTGCGTGGGCTAGGAGTAATGAAGCCGGATAAGCAGGTAGAGAGTTTGATCGATTGGTTGGGTCAGATGCAGAGTGCGCTGAAGGAGCCTGCGCTGGCGGGGAGTCTGGCTTAGAAGAGAGGAGAAGTCACCAGCTCTTAGTCAGCAGTATGTTTATTATCTTCAACGAAGGCAGTTACCGCTGAACTCGCTGATAGCTACTGATACCAACGATCAGCGCACGACTCATAAATACAAGCAGTTAGGATAATGGTAGAAGCGCGTACGATCTAACGCCTCACGAACGGTCAGGTTGACCAGTCATCTTTATCAACTTCACAAGGTGAAAGCGCTTTTAGTCTGCTTAGACATCTTGGGTTAATAGCACTTGAGTTGCTGCCAAGTTGATTTCAGGAAAAGCTTCTGAGCGAATAGTTTCCTTATCCTTGTATAGTTGCTCGGCATAAACGCCGTCTCTCAAAATTAAGATGGTCACTTGCTGTCTGTGGCGATCAATTATCCAATATTCTGGGATCTCCAATTCTTGATACTGCTGTCGTTTCCACTCGTAGTCGCGACGGTAGTTATCGCTGCTAGGGCCACCTGGACTCACAACTTCAGCAACAAAGGCAGGGGCGGGCATTCCTAAAAGCACAGTACTGTTTCGAATACCGGCCATTAACTTAGGACTGACCCATCAATAACTGTCATTTTCATCTGATTCCATCAGGCTTTAAGCTTGTCAGGCTAGGCGTCATTTCCGAGAGGAGAGTCACGATGACATTTGAATTTCGTAATCAG
>QBMC01000206.1 GCA_003242035.1 Nodosilinea foveolarum
ACAAGTTGCCCGATGCTCCTTCTTTAATTCCTCTAGCTACGACCTGAATCCTTACGCTAGAACCTTACGTCGCAGAAGACAACTGGGAATGGCGAAATCGCTTTGGCAGCACCATCACATACCAAAAACAAGATCGCTGGCTGATTACCTCCTGTAGTCCCTACTCGCCGCTATACCTAGTTTGCGACCTTAACGAAGTCCCATAATTCAAATGAAATCTAGCCGAACGACAGGACTTACGCTCACAATAGGAATACTCGCAGCTTCATTATGTGGAGCTACTTATTGGTTTTTGTTCGAGGGTGCAATAGGACAGGGCGAGAATGATTTGCAGGCGCATCTCGCTATCTTTAAGCTAGAGGGCAGTATGGCCTCTGCGGTTCAGCTAGGCAGCAGTTCCAAGCGATTGCTAGTTAGAAACAAGCCATCGAGTTTAGAACGCTATTTAGCTCGCGAAGGATGGCAGAAATCCGACCAGATGGGAGCGACTGCTATCTTTGAGCGAAACCAGCCGCAGAAGCAGACGTTATACGCTTCTTGCGGCCTGTACTCGCCCCTTTACACTATTTGCGACCTGAGTCTTTGAGTAATAGACTTAATCGGTAATAAGGGGGGTGAAAATGGCCTCAAATTCATACGCTGCAAGCGTTTGACCTATATTTTAGGTGCTTTCTGAAACCCTTGTACAGCAAGGGTTCTACTATTTCCGATTAAGTCTAATATTTGAGCGATCGCGCTAACCCTAAGCAACCCTAATAGCAGGTAAAGCAGTCGGGACGGCAACTGGTTCAGGTACAAAGAACTCGCGAATGAGCCGAGCGATCGCCCGCTGCACTACACCATTCACCACCCGCCGACCAATATCTCGCGCCTCAGAGCGAGCAATCAGCTTAGGCACCACATTTGCCACCAAGCTCGCATCTACACCCGGCGTGTCTCTCAAAATCTTCAAAACACGCACGATCTGATCCCAATTGCTCTGTACGCCAGCACCTGTGGGTTGACCCACGTAGCTCTGCGCTTGGCCCGGTATTTTAAGCGCTCTAGCCACCTGTTTCACCAAGCCATAGCCCGCCTTATCAATCTCTTTCGCCAGTTCCTCTGCAATCCGCAGTCGCAAAAACTCACCGCGTTCCGAAAACAGATACTCTATCGCCTGATTTAGAACGTCATCCAAGCTGTAGTTATCGCTGCTTCGAGCGTTATTCATCAGGTTTTCCAGACGATTCCAGCGGAAGCTTCCATCTTGAAACAGCAGTTCCTGCAAAGACTGACGCAGTTGCGGAGCCGGATCGGTCAGCAATCTACGCGCCACATACGGATAGGCTTTGCTCAACACCTTAAAGTCAGGATCGACCGTAATTGCAATCCCATCTAGCGTCACCAGCGAGCGAATAATTAGCGCGTAGTAAGCAGGCACTCGGAACGGATACTCATACATCAGCGCCGAAAAATCATCGGTGATGCTCTTCAAATTCATCTCGGCGACACTCGCACCCAGCGCATTATTAAACACGTCCGCCAGCGCCGGAATAATCGGACTCAGATCCGTATCCGGCGTCAAAAACTCCAGGTCTACATAGTCTTGAGCCAACCCTTCAAAGTCGCGGTTAACCATATGCACAATCGCCTCAATCAGGCCATAGCGCTGATAGGGTTCTACATCGCACATCATGCCAAAGTCCAAGTAGGCCAGCTTGCCGTCCTCAGTCACCAGCAAATTTCCAGGGTGCGGGTCGGCGTGGAAGAAGCCATGCTCCAAAAGCTGACGCAGCGAACACTGTACGCCCACCTCAATTACATGAGTTGGATCAATCCCCCTAGCCGCCAGCTCATCCAATGCCGTCAGCTTGACGCCATCAATCCACTCCATCGTCAGCACCCGCCGTCCGGTGTACTGAGGATAAATACCCGGCACGACAATTTCGGGCAAGTATCCGTATAGCTTGGCAAACCGCTCTGCGTTAGCCCCTTCGTGGTTGTAGTCCATCTCCTCAAAGATGCGGGTGCCAAACTCGTCCACAATGCTGACGAGATCGCTGCGAATTTGCTTGATATTATGGGTTGCCCATCCTGCGATCGCGCGGATAATATAAATGTCCTTAGTAATTTGGTCGGCTAGGCCCGGACGCTGAACTTTGACAGCCACGATTTCGCCCGTCTTTAGCTCACCTTTATACACCTGACCCAAAGACGCTGCGGCAATCGGGTTAGGCGATAGGTAGGCATACACATCTGAAGGCGGGCTACCAATTTCTTCCTCGATAAATCGCATCGCAATTTCATTTGAAAAAGCCGGTAGCTGATCTTGCAGCTTAACCATTTCTGCCATCGTCGTCGGCGAAACTAAATCCGGACGAGTTGAAAGCGCCTGCCCCACTTTGATATAAGCCGGACCTAACTTGGTGAGCATGTTTCGCAGCCCCACCGCTCGCTTGGGTTCATTCACCTTCTGGCGACCCGTCAGCTTGTCCCACAGCAGGCCAAATACATAGCTAAACGCAATCCAAAAGATATTTATGAGGCGAAATAGAATCTGGAACGGGCGCTTGCGGTAGAAAGCAGCGATCGCCTCTGGCTCATAAATCAAAATATCTTCTAGCGATCGCGGTGGCATCGTTACCCCAGTCGCTGAACCAGTCGCCGAAGCCGCCGCCCCAGTCACGGGCGAATTCGAATACTCATCGGCAATAGTTTTGCTTGCCAATTCGTCTGATAGCAATGGGTTAATAGGGTTACCCACAGCATCTAAGGCAACTACGGGAGTAGGCGACTGAGCGGGACGGCTAAATAGGTCAGGCGAGGCTGCGCACATAAAGAATCTTTATTGTATGGAAAGACAGATATAGAACGAAATAGGAAAAAACCTAGAGACTCCGCAGAATCTTCAGAAAATGTAGGAGTCTGACAACGGCCTACAGGCTACGGCTGTAGAATAAACACGACTAGGTTGGGAGCAAACTTAGAGATTTGTCTGGCGAAATTCATCTAGCTTCATTTATGTAAACGATTGTATCAAGATATTGAGAGATGAAAACTGCATCGAACGATAGATGTTCGGTGCCTAAGGTTATTGTCTCGTTGAATCAGTACAATTATTAGTACAAGCCCGCGTGTAGATATCTCGATTGCGACGTTTCTTTTATTCTCAAAAGCTTCACCGCTAATGGCCGTACACTTTCTTTTACTGGCTGCTTCCTCTCAACCTTTTTTCTCAACCCATAGCGACGTAGGGCCATGCTGGTTTCTTTAAAAATCGAGAACTTTGCCCTCATCGATCAGCTAGATCTTGAGCTGCAACCCGGACTTAATGTTCTAACCGGCGAAACCGGTGCCGGTAAATCGATCATATTAGACGCGATTGATGCAGTGCTAGGGGGAAAAGCCTCAGGAAGATGGGTAAGAACCGGCACCGACAAAGCGCACATAGAAGCCGCTTTCAATCTAGATTCGCGGGTTTCAAGCTGGCTAAAGGAAAATGAAATTCCGACTAAGGGCGACTTATTTGTCTGTCGGCGCGAGCTAACGGCAGGCAAAAATTCGGTTCGCAGCAAGTCTCGGCTTAACGGTGTGGTCGTCAAAAAGCCTCAGATGGACGAGCTACGTCGCCTGCTGATCGAAATTACCGCTCAGGGCCAGACCATGCAGCTTGGCTCGCCCGATATTCAGCGCGACTGGCTAGATGGATTTGGCGATAAGACGCTGGTAAAACAAAAGCAGCAGGTCGCCACTGACTATGAAACGGCGGCAGCAGCGAAAAAACTGTTAGATACTTGCCGTCGAGCCGAGCAGCAGCGAACCGATCAGCTTGATATGTTTGAGTTTCAAAGCAAAGAGCTAACGGCGGCGGCCATAGAAGACCCGAATGAGCTAGAAAGTTTACAGATAGAGCATCACCGACTTAGCCACAGCGTCGAGCTTCAGCAGCAAAGCTATCAAACCTATCAACTTCTCTATGAGAATGATGAGGGCGAAGCCTGCACGGATATGTTAGGTCAGGCCGAAGCCACGTTAAGCGACATGCTGCGCTTTGACCCAGAGGTCGAGGCGATTTTGGAAATGGTGGGTGAGGCGATCGCCCAAGTACAAGAAGCGGGCCGTCAAATCAACGCCTACGGCGAAAACATCGAAACCGACCCCGAGCGTCTAGAAGAAATCGATCAGCGCATCGCGCAGCTCCAGCAGCTTTGTCGCAAATACAACCGGGATTTGCCAGCGCTAATTGAGTACTACCAGGGCATTCAGGCTTCCCTAGCCGCCCTCACTGGCGATGGCCAGTCCATCGAAGATTTAGAAGCTGACTACAAGCAAAAGCAAACCGTTTTACTCAAAAGCTGTGACCAGCTCACTAAACTACGTCAGACCGCCGCCGAAAAGCTAGAAAAAAACCTGGTCGCGCAGCTCAAGCCGCTCGCGATGGAACGAGTGAAATTTAAGGTAGGCATTCAGTCTCAAGCACCGACCATTCACGGCGCAGATTTAATTTCTTTTCTGTTTAGCCCCAACCCCGGCGAACCGCTTCAGCCGCTGCTAGAAATCGCCTCGGGCGGTGAAATGAGCCGATTTTTACTAGCGCTTAAAGCCTGTTTTTCGAGCATCGATCCGATTGGCACCATGGTGTTTGATGAGATTGACGTGGGCGTGTCGGGTCGAGTGGCTCAGGCGATCGCCGAAAAACTCTACCAGCTAGGCCAAAGTCATCAGGTACTCTGCGTCACCCACCAGCCGCTAGTCGCTGCCATGGCAGACGCACACTATCACGTAGGCAAACATGTCGTCTCAGCACCGCTAGAAATATCGGCTAAGGGCCGCCAGCCAAAACGGAAAACAGCCGCAAGCAAATCAGCAGTTGCTGACATCACCGCTGATAGTTCAAACAGCAGCGAGGAAGCTAAGGCTCGCGCTAAGATCGCCGCTCAGGTAAAGCAAGCGGCAGATCAGCAGAAAGGGGCCGAACCTGAAGCGACAGCAGACGCTGAGGAGCGCACTATCGTTAAAGTGACGCCGTTAGACGCATTAGAGCGCCGAGAAGAGTTAGCGCAGTTGGCGGGCGGGAAATCGCATAGTGAGGCGATCGCCTTTGCCGATTCCCTGCTTTTACAGGCCGAAACAATCCGCAAGGCAGGGTGATTCATTTCCCATCAAGCATTACTATTAAAAGCGCTTGGGCTAAAGAATCTCCAAGCCGGACACCGTCTTTTAGAGTAAGTAACCGCTTTGCTGAGTGCCTTCTTCACCTTCGCAACCCCTCAAGACATCCACTGGCTCGCTGGGGCAATAGAACCCGCCATCGACAACCCAGCCATCGAAGAAAACTTGCGGCAGTTCTTGCTCGTGCTGTCGGTCTCTCTCGGCGTGGCGACACTTTCTAGAGTTTTCAGCTTTCTCCGCAATATTCCCTACACGCTGCTGCTGCTGGTCGTTGGGTTGGGCTTAGCCGTTGCCGACGTGCGGCTAGTCAACCTATCGCCCGAGCTAATCCTCTTCATTTTTCTACCCCCGCTGCTTTTCGAAGCCGCCTGGAATATTAAATGGAGCCGATTAAAAAGCGACCTCTTTCCTATTCTTCTCTACGCTATCGTCGGCGTCATCATCTGCATAGCGGGTCTAGTCTTGGGCCTACAGCAATTCGCCGGAGCCTCCCTAGCCACTGCGCTGTTAGTCGGTGCTAGTCTATCAGCGACAGATCCCGTCTCCGTCACTGCCCTATTTAGAGAGCTAGGCGTCGATAAAAGACTCACCACGCTGATGGAAGGCGAAAGCCTCTTTAACGATGGCGTTGCCGTTGTCGCGTTCAATTTACTGTTAGGCATTGCCGTGGGCGCAGAGCAGTTTCAGGTATCGGTAACGATTGCCAAGTTTTCCATATTCGTCGGGCTAGGCATCGCCTTGGGCGGACTCATCGGCTTCGGCATCTCCTTCCTCACGCAGCGATTCGACATTCCGCTCGTAGAGCAGTCTCTCACACTAGTTTCTGCCTACGGCACCTACATCGTGGCCGAAGAACTTGGTGCCTCAGGCGTTATTGCTGTCGTCACGACCGGCCTGATCTTAGGCAACTTTGGCTCGCGCATTGGCATGAACCCCCGAACGCGACTGGTCGTTTCCGAATTCTGGGAATTCCTGGCCTTTTTCGTTAACTCCATCGTGTTTTTACTGATCGGCGACCAGGTGCGCTTTCAGTATTTAATAGACAATGCCGAAACTATCTTAGTGGCGATCGCCATCATCATCGCCGCCCGTGCAGCCAGCGTCTTCGGGCTAGGAGCCTTCAGCAATCTAGTCACCAAAGGCGAAAATATCTCCATTCCTGGCCAAACCGTTCTCTGGTGGGGCGGCCTTAGAGGATCGGTCTCAGTCGCGCTAGCCCTGAGCGTACCTGAATCTCTGGCCCAAAGGGAAGAAATCATCTCCGTCGTCTTCGGCGTCATGCTCTTTACGCTACTCGTTCAGGGCCTCACAACTCAGCCATTGCTCTCCTGGCTGAACCTACTGGGCGACCAGCCCACTCGCCAGAGATACACGCAGCTCATAGCCCATCGCGTTGCGCTCAACCGCGTCCTCGACCGGCTAAAAGAGTTAATCGAGCGGCAAGAGGTAGACGAAGAATTTGCCCGCTACCAAATGGCCTTAGTAAACGGCCAGCTAGACGAACTCAAAGAAGACCTCACCGAGCTACAAAGAGCAAACCCAGAACTGCTAACTTACGCCGCAGAGCAAATTCGCGACGAACTACTCGCCATCGAATCTGATACCTACGCCGAATTTATCCGCGCAGGCCAGCTCAAAGACGAGCTAGCGCCCTTACTAACAGACGTACTGCCACAGACCTAGTGCAGCGCGTCGAGCTGAGGAATATAGGATAAAGCTGCTCTCACCGCAGCCGCACATCAATCCTTACTTTCCAACATCTCGCGCTCTACCTTAAGCCGTTTCTCCAAATTCTGAATTTCATCCCGTCGGGCCGCTGTCTCCAGCGCTCGACGCCGAACTTCCTGGTTCTGAAGCGTCAGCGACTGCCGCCACTGTTCAGCTCGCTCTACTTCTTCTTTTAACCCGCCAGGGGTGAGTCCCTGAGTTAGGTATTCGGCCACAAAGCTCATTACCCAGTCCGTAGCATCTAGCACCCTAACCACGGTTTCTTCGTCCACCAGATCAACGAGAACCAACGACTGCTCATTGAAAGGAATGTCTTTGTAGGTACTCATTACCTTGTAGGGCGTAATCGGCTCCCAAACATGCTCAGCTACGTTAGCAGCCAAAAGCTGAAGCTGAGTGACGCCTGGCCCAGATTTGATATGAACCTTTGCCAGATATCGCATAGAAGTGAAGATGCGAAGAGTAAGAGATCAAAGCAAGGTAATGATACCTTACCTCTAACTAAGATACCTTACCAGCTACCGGTCTATTATTTTACCTAAAGCACTTACCATCTAGCCACCACAGAGCGGCATCCATACAGGGCTATTTCATTCTAAATATACGTTTAAGTGTGTCTAGACTAAACTGGCAGC
>QBMC01000207.1 GCA_003242035.1 Nodosilinea foveolarum
TAGAAGTACCTGCTTCTAGCTTACTTTTTCTCTACGCAGAGAATGACGTGCTCCCTGCTAGCCTCTTAAAGAGCGCCGTACAGAGTCCTTGCAAAGTTAGAAACTCGGATGCAAAAATTGGTATTACCGCAGACGGGCCTTTTGTATATCCAGATGTCAGCGTGACCTGTAACGAACGTGATCGCACAGCCCAAAAATTCTCTCAGCAGCCTTGTCTTATTGTCGAAGTTATTTCTCCCAGTACCGAAGCCTACGACCGAGGCGGCAAATTCGCTCTCTACCGTCGTTTAGAGAGTTTGCAGGAGTATGTCTTAGTATCCTCTGAGACCAAAGCCGTTGAGGTGTTTCGTCGCGATCAAAAAGGCGCGTGGGCTTTTATTCCATACACCGAAAACGATGATATTGAGCTAGCTAGTTTAGCGCTAAACATTTCAATAGAAGATATTTATGAAGATGTCATAGTAGCACATGTTTCTCTCTCTGAAAAGGAACCACTTTAAACCGCCTCCAAATGGAAGGCCGGATAATAATCAGGTTCATTCCACTCGTATGGAATCACTTCACCTAAGCGACTTAGCCAATGCCCCAGAAAAACTGCGAAGCCTGCGGGCGCAAACAGTACGAGATGAATACAAGTGGCTTTATACGCTTGCTTCTGTGATCGCATTAAATCCTTTGCATCCATGGCATAAGCAACAGCTTCAGCATCTGAGCTAATGAGGCGACTGCTCACCCCTTTCTCGGGTTCTAGATAAACAACTGCATCGAAATTCTGTTCCGCGCTAGCAGCAAATGACTCTAAACAATGCCATCCATTTGAGGTAATCCCAATTCCGACCAATAGATTTTTACCCTTCTCACCTTGAGACTTAACCACTTTTAAAGATGCGCTTGCAGGCCGCGTATCGGTTCGCCACAAGTCCTGCCCTTGCTCTATCTGCAATACATACCCCGCTGTCTCTGGAAAGGTATAACCAAGAGCCAGTGCTGCCGGTAGCGACAGTTTGCTACGTAAGTCTATGGTTTGGCCTGTGTAGTTATCTCTAATTTCGCGTTTTAGAGTTAGTAGCTCTGGAAATAGCCGCTGCTCCCACATCTCAGGCGTAGGGATCTTGAAAGGTGTTTTACTGTAGTGATTTGTCCAATCAATCTGCATATCTGGCACTTCGGACGTCTCATCTACGTTGCTAGACCGATAGGGAAACCATCCGTGTAGCCAGATCTGCGGTATTTTTCCACGCTTTGTCTGGATCTTTAGCTGTACAACTTCTTCATCTTTAGAACCTTCTAAAGCTAGCCGGTCGCGACCTACCTTAAAAGCCTTTTCGTAGCCTCTTCCAGCACCCACCGTATCGTAAAAGCTTTCTGCAAAAGCGATCGCCGAGCGATCGCCGATAGTATCACTCATACCAATGACGTAGGGTACATGCTTGACAATTTCTTTTGCCTGAGTTTCTGAATAGCAAGCGTTGAGAATGACGCACTCGATCTTCTCGTCGGCAAATGTCTCAAAGGTTTTGGAGATCGCCTCAGTTGACACAATGGTATAGTTACCCGAATTATTTTCCAGCATCAACCCCTGTTGAGTAGAGTGTCCGCAAAAGTGAACAATGTCAGGTTCAACATCCAAAAGGGCTTGCTGTAAGGCTCTTGGCGTTACAGCAAACTCAGCCGTAAGCTCAAAGGTATCCCGCTGGGAGGCCCGACGCAGTGCTTCTTTGATATTGCGGACTTCTTCATCTAAGCGTAGCCGACCGGTATCCCCTGGATTAGCTGCTAAAACAAGAATTTTTCTTTTCGTATTCATATTATTATGAGCCTCTTGTTGTGTGTTCAAAATCCCGATTAATCAGGCCAGATAACCTCTCTTGCCCCACTATTCTGCTGTAGATCATGACAAAATTTTTGTCGATCTAGATGATAAGCGCTGCCAAATACAATCACTGTTTGATAAGCAGGTGCTTGCAGAGGAAAGTTAGATTGAATGGTTGCGTACGAAGGAATTCCCAGCTTGCCACCTACGCTAAGATTGCCTTCAGTTATTTTTTTTCCATCTACTTTTATTGTCTTCTCTCCTTTGTATAGAAAGCGACCACTGTCCTGTCGGATATACAGCATATTCAATGCCTCACCTAATATATTTCGGCTACTGCCCTCTTCCTCCCAGTTAGCTAATTTAGGATGAACAAGCTTTGGGCAAGGCACCAATAGAATTTTCGCGTTCTTGTTTAATACGTCTTGATAGCGAGGTTTACCAATGCCAGGATTGTCTACTATTGTGGGCCGGGTGATTCGATGAACAGCGGGAAATGCACAAAGAAACGCATTAATTAGTGAATTGAGAAACTGTTGCCATGCGTTAGGATTCCAGACTAAGGTTTCATTTTGATGGGAGTTTTCCCAGTGGCATCCTCTAAACCTTTGGTCGTTAATATGTAGTGCTCTGCGGCTACCTCTCCCAATGCCGCCGCAGTGTATAGCTAGCTTGAAAAGATGCTGAAGAAGATTAAGATGATCTGCTGTGGCAGCACCAAAGATAGCCGTAGCCTTGTCATGATATAGATTGAGTTCTCTTGACTTGCTCTTTGAGATAGTCAGCACAACCTTTTTTACAGTAGAGCTATCAGCGGTTAGCGCCGTGTAAAAGCTACCTTGCGGTGGCGACTCTTTTTTTTGAAGCTGCTCAGGAGTTGGCTCTATAGTGCCGAAGAGTTCGCCTTCGAGCCGTTTGCATTCTGCTGGAGAATATAGACCTAAGCCCACTGCTCTAAACCAATATCGGAGTATCCCCCGTAAGGCCGTAGGCCGCAATTCGTGTTCTGACTGCTGAGCGCCATAAATACCCTGCGACCAAAGCGAAAAAGGATGGTTACTCAGCAATCTTTGCTCGGCTTTTGCGGGATAGTTCAAAGTGCTATCCGACTTCGCTCTACCATAGCCAGCACTGAGGCGCGACCCGAGTCCTTTGATAACTAAGGCATCTTTTAGCCATTTGAGTACTGTTTTCACATCGGAGGTTGTGCCGAGACTCGTATGGGCTAGTCCTACTTTCAGCGTGACATTTTTCAAAGAGAGCATCATGTGAGGCGAAGGGCCATATTCCACGCGATCACCCTGCCAAGACCACTGAGGTGTTGCTACATCTACACTCAAACAAGGTGTTGTTGGAAAAGCATCTAAAATCTGCACCTTACCTAAAGAAGCTTCCTCGCCATCAAGAAAGCCAAGCATCTCGCGAACGGTCTGTTTTTCATCTTCCGGCAAATAGTCTCGCGCCCAAGCCAGCAACGCACCTTTAATGCTGCTACTAGGCACATAGGGAACACCGTAAACAGAATGAAAGGCTGGAAACAATCGCTCTCGAAATCCGCGCTGGCCGCCTACTCGCAAGCGACCTGGGAATTGAACAGCTATAGTCGCTGTCGTTTTACCTGATTCTAAATTTTCGGCAATTAGCTCGGTTCGCTTAGTGAGCAAGCGATACAGTTTTTTGCAAGAATCAGCGCGCTCTGATTTACAGGTTTCATCCAATACTTTTTTGAGTCGATTGTTGTCTGCATCAGACCAGCTAAAGCTCTTTCGATTTCTCTGGATAGATCCGTTGAACGTTAGACTCAAATCGTCTAGAACTTCTCTAAAAGTAGTAACAGTTTGATCATGCTCTCCCTGCCTAAGAACCTGTAAAGGGCTCTTCCAGGGCTTAACCGGCGGACTTAAAAGCACATTATCAGCTAGCCCTTTCTGTTTCAGCGCTTCTTGAAGTGATGGCATCGCTACTCTGTATCCTCTCCTAAAACGGCGGGTGCCCAAAAAGCCCACTCTTTAGCAAGCTGCATAGCTAAACGATTCAAAGCTGCGTACTGCGGTAGCGGCATGTTAATCAAATCGGTTTCTTGTTTTGGGTCAAATTTTTGCTGGCTAAAGCTTTCCAGTTGATAGAGAAATTCTAGATAGACCTTGCCTTTATATTTTGTATCCTCACCCTTGCCCGCTAAAAATCGCTTAGCATCACCGCTCAGTCGATGCAACCCCCAGGTTGAAATGTATGCCGCTAGTCCTTGAACTAAGCGACTAGCCTTTCCCCAATGCACTTCTTGCAGTTGACAATCATGGTCTTTAGCTCCATTAGCTCCATTGCGAAGCGCCATCAAGCCCGCATGAGCTGTTTTACTAAACTGACGAGAATCTAATTTCATATCGATTACGCCTCTGATTGGTTAGCGGTGATCAAACTCGTCCAGCCTCGGCCTAACCCTTCTAGGCCACCAAACTGAAGCCTTTGCCCATGCAGTAATTCAGTGATCGCCTTTCGAGCAGCTTGGTCATTTTTATCTTTTGTCTGTTTGGCGGCTTGATTCGCTTGAGTGTCCACATCTGAATTCGGTTGGAACGGCTTAACGGCTTTTGTGCCCCAGGGGAAAAACAAAACTGCTTCGGGCGGAATGGCTTCTTCAGAGCGAAAAGAACCACCATCTACAGTTTTAGTATCTGCCTTTAAAGCGACTCTCACTTCTCTTTGTAGTCCTGTTTCTACAAGAGAAATACAGTTTTCGTCAGAAAGAACAATTATTTTTTCAAGCAGATGTTCTGCGATGGGAGAAGTATCTATCACGCTCGCCAGGGCTGTTTTGATGCTGCTAGTATCAAAGTGGCCAATTTCTGACTTGCTGAGCACTGCTGTTTGCAAATAGAGGGTGTCTGCATCGAAGTTTAAGACTGCGGAGACAGCCGGTCGTTCTTTGCCAGCTAAAGATTTTCGGCATTTTAGAATTGTTTGAGAGATCGCCTTATCTCCCAGCCAGCGACTCCATCGCTCTAGCCACAGCGGACAGGTCATCCAAACCAAATGATGACTCAGTGAAGCAACAGGAAAGAAGAGCAGTGTAGCATCGGCAAACCAAACTTCTCCTTCGGTTGGCAAGCCATTCTTGAGCTTTCTGCCAAAGAAGTTTTCTGCTGCATCAGTAGATAAAGGACTACCCTCAGTAGCTGTTTTCTCCATCGCTGCTCGAATACGCCCGCGTAAAGAAGAAGACGGCAGATAGGGAAATTCTGTATGTACCTCCCGCGCAATGCCCATCAGGTTACCTTCATCGGCACTACCTCCGGTATGCAAAGGCGTTAGTAGATATAGATATGTCAAATACTCGTTCATTTAGCGGCTACACTCCCCACAATAATTTTCCATAGTTTAAGGTTTCAAACGTTTCTGACCATTGGCTGGTCGCATCCGGCAGCAGCGCTTTCACCGTCGCAGCTCCTGCCGGTTCAAAAATATACACCGTTCCCGGAGGCACAAAGGCCCGCTGCGGTAGCAAAGAAAAATGCGGTGTTTTTATCCCGTGGGTTTTGCGTTGCAGCGTAGAAACACCACCCCAAATCAGCGGCTTGTCGGTCGCGCAGCCTCGCAAAAAAGGCTTCCACGCCACCGGATAGCTGGCATACACCGACTCTCCTGAACTGGCTAACCCTGGCGTTAGTAGATAGGCAATCTGCTTGGTCTTCCCCTGCGCTGTCTCAGTATCGCTCTCTAACGTTTTGAGCAAGTCTACTATTGCGCCTTCTGCTAGCCGTCGCATCGCAACCCTGTGCCCTTCTCCACCCAAACGCACTACCGCATCTGATACCGACTGGCTCAGCCCTGCAACCAAATCCCACCTCTGGTTCAGCCGCACCGCCACCTCCGTAAAGTAGCCCGCCGACTCTCTCACCTGTCGCTGGTTTGCCTGCATGTGAATATGCGGTAACACCTGAACTTGCCAGGGATCGTCACAAAAGTCTTTCGGGACAAGTGCTTCAATATCCCCTATTAAGTACTTGTTTAACAGCGCATCAGCATTAATCCAGGGCGGTGGTGAACTGACCTCACCGTCGAGTGGTTCTCTGAGCACCATCGGCGCTAGCCCGCCCGAAAATGAAAGCATTGACCAGGCCGGATCGCTGCTATCGACAGGCTGCGATCGCACTATCTTACGCCAGTTTCCCGCTGACTGTTTGCGGTCATGCTCATCATCAAAAATGCAGATTAAATCTTTGGGCGTCGGCAGCCAAAGCGTCGTTTCATCCTGTCGCAGAAACGGCCCCATAAAAAAGAGATCCCGCTTTTGACGCTGTTCGCGAGTAGCGTAAGGCGCAATCGCCGAGCGCATCGCCTGAAAAACCGTCACCGGCAAAGGCGGAAAGAGTCCCTTCGCCCATGCGCCCTCTCCGGGGCTAAAAGGCTTACTTTCGCGAAACAGCAGCACGTCAACCGGCGTTAGACTATACCAATACATTCGGCCCCTCCTCAGTCGTCTTAGTCGTTGTCTTGGCCATAGCTCTACCAGCGTTGGCCCAACCTAGCCGCTCCACCCGCTTATCTATCCAAAAAGCGCTAAAGCGTAGCAGCTTACCCAAATCGGCAGACTCAGTGCCCAGGTTCGACTGAGTCGGATGAGATCTAGCTGCGATCGCCCAATTCTCCCACTGCTCAATCCAGATCACCAAAGCATGATTGACAACGGCTAAGTCCTCAGCGGAGTCTCGTCGATTGACTATAACCTGCGCGGCCTTTGCCAATAGCCGATCGCCCACGGCTGCTCGCTTAGGCAATTCTTCCGATAGCCGGTACAGCACTGGGCTGAGTTTATCGCCATAGTCTTCGTAGCGTCCCACCCAGTCCCACCAACGACTGAACAAGTCGGTAGCCTGCTTTTCACCGTTTAGACTAGCGGCCTCATCAGCCGACCCACTGCCCGACATCAGCGCTTCTAGCTGATTGCCGTTACCGTATAGCACCCGAAAGCAGAGACCGTTTTTACCGGGCATTCCCTTTGCCTGCTTGCTCTCGGCGTCCCACAGGCTTTCGAGCACCGTCGGTAGCGGCACACTTTTGTGTGCGATCACTACGCCTACACTCATAGTGGCCGTCTCCCCCATCGTAAACCAAGGCCGATTGGGTAAAGACTTTTTCGCCCTATCTGATTTTGGACGCCAATATCCACCTGCCGCCTCAAACTCACCGTCGGGATCTGGCTGGCCACTCCAGGCCGATCGCAGCGAGCACAAATACCCTGGTAAATCTTCCAGGGGCAACACCGCCATCACATCGTCGCCACCGCTATAAATGACTCGACCACAAAAACGGCGCTCGGTTAAATACGGCACCAGCCGATTGGAAAAATCTAGCAGCGCCCGGTTTAGGCCAACGTGAGTCGCTGGCCCCATGCGCTTAGTAGTCTGTTGTAAAAAACGATCAAGCACATCTCCTGTCAGCGCTGACTCGTCTAACGCATCGCGCTGCACGTAGCGCTCGTATTTCTCTAGCTTTTTTCCTGAGACAAACTGACCCATGTTATCCCCATCAGCCAGTACAATCACCCACCAGTCTGCGGGACTTCCGTTTATCAGGCCCGTGCTATTGTGTGCGGCATCTACAGCGTTTCGGACATCAGAAAGCTTGCTCCCTTGGCCAGTTCTTTCCTCTAGCGTTAAGCCCATATCGTCTGCGAG
>QBMC01000208.1 GCA_003242035.1 Nodosilinea foveolarum
TGGAACAACAATTTCCTCATTCAAGTGCTACTCGATTGAGTATGCGTTTGCCCTGATTACCGATAGCTTGAGTCGCCTAGAAACCTTTCTGGGGCAGGAAACTGACTCTGATCAACAGCTCGCTATACTCAATAGTCTGATCTCTCTTTATGACCAGAACAATCAGCCCGATTTGACGCGCTTAAGGTTTGAACAGGCCCTCACTTTAATCGCCCCCTTAAACAAAACGCTGCGCGATGACAAATATGCAGATTTAGCCCTTGCGGTTGTCTCTAATCCTGAGTTAGTTTCGCAGGTGCTACCTTTAATATCGGCGCACAAACAAGTTGATGTTTTGCTAGGAATGACTCAACGATTGGCCGCGAACGATCAATCTGCTCAAGCCTTAAAGCGCTTTGACCAAGCTATTAGTTTGGTCAAAGCGCTTTCGTTGAGCGATCGCGATGCAGCCATAGGCTACGTTGCTTCTTGGCTCAATGCAGACGGCTCCTCTGAGGCTCAGTACACGCCTACAGACTTGCTGCTGCTAAGCCGACTGTCGCCACAACTCAACGATCCCTTCGTGCGAGCCTTGTGGTTAACTCGCTTGGTCTCTAATTTGCCGCCCTCAGAAGCCCAAACGACCTATGAAGCGCTGCCTTCAGCTTTAGCAGATATTCCAAGTGCCTATACCCGGCGAGATTTACTTTGGCAAGCTATTGATAGTAACTTGAGTTTCCAACAGTTTGACCGGGCGACTCAACTGGCTAATGCCTTAGATGGAGAATATCGTCAGAGCGCTTTAGACCAGATTGAATTGGCCAAGGCGCAATAGAAACGAGGGGCGATCGCCCGACGTAATACGTCATTAGCACACACTAATTGACTATAGTCGAGCCAGCAGCAGATTTCGCTATCACTCGCCTTACATCCCTTTGCAATTGGCTCGACGATTGGGTTTCCACCTGTGGGTGGGCCTGCTGGTTCTATGGAAGCGAGGCGGCAGGTCGCCGGGGCTAAGCGGATATCAGCCGCCAAAAATGTTTCTTATGTGGTGTCTAGAGCTAGATGGCGCGATCAATCCAGTGCTTTAGGGGGGATTGGTGCGCGATCGCAATGATCTCAGACAGTGCTCATCAAAACTTAACCATTTATCCCTTTTGTCATGGGGCTTTTGTAAAGTCCTGTAAAAATTGTTGTGAAGTGAATCCATCGCTTTGGGCTTCACCGTACTGGGCACGTATAGCCACAGCATAAGCAGATATTAAAAACTATGGGGATACCCAAAATGAAGCGCTTGAATGAATCTTTCACTTTGAACTGGAAAAAAGCGCTCGGCGTAGGCGGTCTGCTTTTAGGACTTGCAGCAACCGCCGGAACCGCCGCCTTTGTAAACGCATCTGACCACGACGATGGCGAAAAAGAACTTAAAGGACGTAATTTAAACCTGACGGATCTATACGTGTTTCGTGAAGGCGATCAAAATCCCAGCGCGTCGGCTGACAATCTGGTGTTTATCCTAGATACCAATCCGCGATCGCTCGCCCAGCAGCAATACTACTTCAGCAACAAATCTCGGTATGAGTTTATGGTCACCCGCGTCGCTGATAAAGATGCCTCGCCCACTGGAATGCCCGATGTCACCCTGCAATTTACGTTCGCAGAGCCTGACGCTCAGGACCAACAGCCCTACACAATGACGGTAATTGCGGATGGCAACACCAGCACTGTCACGGGGAAAACCACTCCCGTGAACGCTGAGCCGATGGTAACCTCAGGCACTATTGGCGACTCGATGGTAAAGGTGTTTGCCGGCCTGCGAGAAGATCCGTTTTTCTTCGATGTGGAGCAGTTTTTCCGGGTTCGTGCCGGCGCACTGGGGATAGGCCCGGCGGCTGTCTTCCGCGACCCTGACACGGCCATAGATTTTACAACGGGTTACAACGTTAATGCGATCGCCGTGCAAATTCCTACTGCCTTGCTCGCTGGCGATACCGGAGCCACCACGTTTGACGTGTGGACAACGATCTCTACCGGCAGCGGTAAAACGTTCAACCAGGTTGAGCGACTAGCTCGCCCAGTGGTAAACGAAGGGCTGGTATTCACCAACGACTTCTTGAATACGCTTAATGCCGTCACGCCCGCCTTTGAAGCCTCCGCCTTAGCTGGACAAGAGCCTGCAGCGAGTGCCGCTGCCCCCATCTTCGATGAAGTTAAGCGCACGCTAATGGCGCTCGGCAATGACGAGGCTAGAACCAACACACTAATCGGAGCCTTTTTGCCAGACGTGATGCGAATTGACACCACTATCCCCAGTGGCTATGGCAGTGCGTTGAACGCCCAAGGTAGCCCCATTGCAGGGCGACTGCTCAAGGATGACGTGATCGATACGACGCTCTCTGTGCTGACCAACGGTGCGATCACCAGCGACAACGTTTCCTACGAAGGCATACCTGGCAACTTTGCCCAGGGACACGATCCGCTGATTTCGGACTTTCCGTATCTAGCACCCGCGAACTAGGAGACTTTCACCAAAGTCGAACGCTCCGGTCTCAAAGTCCTTCTCCCAGGGGGGAGAAGGATTTAGGAGGAGGACTAGCGCAGAACGTAGCGCTGCTTTGCTTTTTTAGCCTCTTAAATCTCTCAATCGCCCCGATTGCAGCTATTCCCAATGCAGCTTACTCACTTAAAAAAACCTATATTCAAGTGGCAAGTCTCTGGCGTTCTGTTGCTGAGCCTGCTATCAGGATTCGCCTTGCTGGCCACGCCGGTTGGGCAACGCCTGATCGCAGGGCCAAAACCTCTTTATGCTTACCCCTTCTCTCTCTCCTTAAAAAGCGACAATCAACAGACCGTAGAAAGCGCTATTTCATTCTATCAGGGGCGGGTTCAGCAGCGACCAGAAGACGGCTTAGATCGCGCTGCGCTAGCAGGTGCTTACCTAAAAATGGCCCGCGTAACCGGGGCTGCGAACTGGTATTTGTTAGCAGAACAAGAGGCGCGGCAGTCGCTGGCTAATTTGCCTTTTGACAATGACGGGGCGGTGATGGTCTTAGCTGAAGTTGCCCAGGCTAAACATGAATTTGCTGAAGCCATCCGCCTAGCCAATCAGGTGTCGGGGGCCAACTCGCTGACGGTAGTGGTGACTTCAAAGCTAGCGATGGGCCAGCTTGCAGAGGCTGAAACGGCAGCAGACGCGATGGTGGATTTTGTGCCCGCTTTAGGGAGCTTGAGCTTTCGGGGACTGGTGCGGATGGCGCGCGGGAATCGGGCTGGGGCGCTAAGTGATTTTCAGCAGGCGATCGCCGCTGAAGAACCGGGCGAACAGCGCGGGTCTGCTCAGGTGAGAACCTTTTTAGGGCGGCTGTATGCTGAGCAGGGTAAAAGCGAGCAAGCAGAAAAGCTGTACCGTGAAGCCCTAGAGATTGTGCCTGACTACCCGCTGGCCCTTCAGCATTTGGCTCAGCTAGAGACTCGTCAGGGTCATTATCGGGCGGCTCGTCGTCAGTATTCGCGCTTAGGCAGATGGGCGACGTTGCAGGGCGTGGCGCTTCAGGGCATGGCTCGCGTTAAAGGCTTGCAGGGAAGATCGGCTGAGTCTGAGTGGCAGAGTGCTGAGGCGGTATTACGATCGCAAATCGATCAAAATGCCCTGGGACATCGACGCGATCTGGCGCATTTGCTGTTGGAGCGAGGCCAAGACCAGGATGTGAGTGAGGCGATCACCCTCATGCAAACCGAAGTCCAAAACCGCCGCGATGCCGAAACGCTTGATCTGTTAGCTTGGGCGCTATTACGGGGGGGCCGCCAGCAAGAGGCCCGCATCGCTATTCGCGAGGCGCTCGATCAAGGCGTTCAGGATGCAGGCATTTTTTACCGGGCCGCTGACATCGAAACCGCGCTCAATAACTCGGCTAAGGCTAAGGAATATATTCGCTTAGCTCAGGCAATCGATCCCACTTTCGATCAGCAAACCCGTCAAAGACTAGGACTCGTTACCCCGTTAGTTACCCCACAGTAGTGGCTACCATGACTCACAAACTACGTCGATATAGTCTGCTTCTACTCAGTGTTTGCTGTTTTTGGATAGCGATCGCCGCCCCTAGCCAAGCTCACTGGGCTGACCTGGCAACTGCCGAAATCACCATTCCAGCGGCTGCCCAATTAGACAACCCGTCAAATAACCAGACTAAGGCAGAAATTGCCCTGACCTATCCCACAAATCTAACTGCGTTTGCGGATGACGACGCCAGCGGCCAGCTTTCAGACGGGGAAATCAGTCGCCACCGCCCGCAGCTCCAAGCCTTCTTTCAAGATCGCATTCGGTTAAAAGATGGCTTAAACCAACCAGCCGCTTTGACCGTTAGCCCTCGCAGTGGCGTTGTTTCGCCTAGCGCTCAGGCCGCTCCTAACACCCACACAGGTGTGCAACTAAGCTATACCTGGCCAGCCGCCGTTCAGGGTATCGAAATTGACTACAACTTATTTGTTCCAGAGGCCCCCCAAGCCACCTGTTTAGCGACGATTTCTCAGGCAGGGCAGTTTACGAGTCATGTTTTTACGCCCAAAAAGACAACTTTGCTGCTGTCGCCGGGAGGATCGCTATTTAGCAGCGGTAAATGGGCGTTAACGCTGATCGGTGTTTTTGCCTGGGGGGCCGCGCATTCGATGTCGCCGGGGCATGGCAAAACGCTAGTAGGAGCCTATTTAGTGGGCGAGCGGGCAACGCCACTTCACGCTATTTTCCTGGCAACCATCACTACGGTTACGCACACGGTGGGCGTCTTTGCTTTAGGGCTGGTGACGCTGTTTGCCGCTCGCTACATTTTGCCAGAGCAACTTTATCCGTGGCTCAGCCTCGTGTCGGGGTGTATGGTGATAGCGATTGGGGGGAGCCTGCTGTGGCAGCGCTGGCGGCGGTATGTTGCTAAAAAAGGCAGTCATCATGGCTCCACCCATAGTCACGATCACGGTCACAGTCACGATCACGGTCATACTCATCGCCATGACCAGATGCATAGCCATGTTCACAATCAACATTCACACACTGAACATTCACACACTGAACATTCACACGGTGGGCACTCTCATTCTCACTTGCCTACGTCGGGAGAGCCGGTTACCTGGCGAAGTTTGTTGTTCTTAGGATTGTCGGCGGGTCTGGTGCCTTGTCCGGCGGCGCTGGTGTTGTTGTTGGGGGCGATCGCGCTCGGCAATCCGCTATCTGGCTTAGTCCTGGTATTCGTTTTTAGCTTAGGGCTGTCACTGGTGCTGACGGTACTCGGGTTGCTGTTGGTATATGCCAAACAACTATTCAAGCATCTGCCAACGGCTCAGCAATCCTGGATGCGGTGGCTACCAATGGCCAGCGCGGTTGGCATTGTTGTCATTGGCGTAGGGATTTCTACGCGATCGCTGCTGCAAGTTTTTTAAGACTGGCTGTTAGCTATGCATAGCAGCAGGCAAAGCATGTTGGCGCAGTCTCTCCTTCGGAGTTATGCATTCGCGCTTTGCTATACCCGCGCATGAAACCAATGAAGCTAATGAAACGTACTGATTTAGTAGCATCTATAAACCGACTATTAATTAACTTACCTATATAAGGCCATGCCATGGAAAACGTCAAACTATTTACTGAAAGCAACGATGCGGGCGAAAGCTTAGCCACGGCTACTTCGATCATTACCGATCAAATGAGACCTTTGGAATCCATCTCAGGAACCCTTGCTGGAGATGCTGACCTGTACAAAATTTTTCTGACCGGCGGGCAGACATTCTCAGCAACCACTGCCAGCGCTAAAACGGTTGACATCCCCACAGATCAGGCCATAGGTATTCCGATTGATGTCGTCATCGATCCCAAAATATATCTATTCGACGCGCAGGGAAACGGAGTCTATGCCAACGACGATCTCTTTGGCTCTACGCAGTCTACCTTGCCCTCAGGTTCCAGTGGATTTTCACCCGCAGCTTCGGGCATCTACTTCTTAGGCATCTCAGGTACGGGCTATGAGGCCATTAGCGCAGACGGACGAATTTTTCCTGAAGAACCTTTTAACCAAGTGGTTGGGCCAACTGGCTCAGGCGGGGGGTTGCCTTTAACTGGGTTTGTCGGAGATACCGGCGAGTCGTCTGGCGAATATACCATTTCCCTAACCGGCGCTCAAACCATCGCGTCAGCCGGAGTAGACAACGACGGTAACTTTACCCCTAACGAAGCCAAAGATAAATTGACACTGACGAGCCTCAACGGAGCGAGCGCTGTTCGATTCTCGCTCGATCAGGTGGCTGTGGGTAATGCTAGCGCCCTAGAAATCTTTAAGGCAAGCGGTAACGGTGCTCTCACCAAGGTAGACGAGTTTTCGCTGTTGCAGTCCGGCCAATTGGCCGCAGGCTTTGCGCCTACGTTCTCTTTAAATGTAAACCAGGGCGATACGCTACAGTTCCGACTGATTGAAAATGGAAAGGGTCGCACTGCGACAATATCCGTTCCGGAAAATGGGGGGGCGACGCTAGACTTTGGCAGCGGCACGCAGCTCTCACTTAAAGCCGACCCGACTATGGACGCGCCCAATTTGGTTGCGGCAGGCACACCACAGAGAGATGACGGCCAGAGCGATGACGGCGCAGCCATTGACTTCACCACTCAGGCAGGGGCTACTTCAGACGTTAAGTTTACTGTCTATCGAGAGGCTGCTTACGATAGCACAGTGGGTCTCTATGTAATAGACGACTTGACCGGTGCCGTGACGGTTAACGGCAACACGTTTAGCGTAGGCGATGAAGGCTACGAAGCTGCTGCCCTACAGCGGGCAATCAACGTCACCCTTGAGGCAGAAAACGGTGGCGTTAGCACCTTCACAGCCACTGTGGATAATCTTTTGTACGGCACGTTTATCAGCGTAGAAAATTCAAACCTCAACTCGACCGAAACCTATTTCTCTTATCTGGGGGCAAACAACGGCAACGACCATGTGAAGCTTTTAGGCAACAACGCTCTGGGCTTTGAAGATTTGCCCGGTTTGGGGGATGCCGACTACAACGACGTCGTTGTCGCTTTTAGGGTGGTGTAGTTTGTAAAGCAATGCTGGAGACAAAACGCTAAGGCGTAGAGAGAGAGGAGGAGATGCATGACGACATCTCCTCCTCTTTTCTTTTTTGTACACAACGTTTGGGTCATTTTGCTAATCCAACCGGACTCTAGCGACGAGATTTTCTGGAAGGACGATAGATTTCACCGCTATAAGGCTGTATCCCTGCGGTGGGGTATGAGTCGTGATTAGGGCTGAAGAGTTCTAATGCCCCTTCTGCGATGTATCCGGGAGCGTCAACAAGTCCTTTGAAAAGTTTCATAACCATTGGGCGTGGTTCAACCGAAGGTTACACTTTCAAGCCAATGCCTGAACGAAAGGCTACG
>QBMC01000209.1 GCA_003242035.1 Nodosilinea foveolarum
ACTATCTAGGTATTCAGACGTTGGCAATTGACCTGGATGGTGGCCCCGCCGTCAGAAACAACCGCACTCAGTTTATTAAACGCATCGTTCAGTTCGTCCAAGCGACGCAACTGACGGTTCAACTGATTTACTACCCCCCGTATCACAGCAAGTACAATCCCATTGAGCGCTGCTGGGCAGCGTTGGAGCAATACTGGAACGGCGCTGTGTTGGCGACGGTGGAGACAGCACTCCAATGGGCCGCCAATATGACTTGGCAGGGATTTCCACCTTTGGTTCATCTGGTTGATGGCATCTATCCAAAGCAGATATCCGTGCCTGCTGCTGAACTGGCAATTTACAAACAACAATGGCAACGCTCTGATGCTTTACCACAGTGGGATATTATCATCTCTCCTATTTGACGGGGATGTTATTTAACCGCTCGTCCCTAAGTGGCGGCATGACTCAGAAGCTGACCATCCAACAGGTGAAAGCCAACCGCCGGGAGGCGGGACTGGCCGCCCGCGCCCAGGATGTGAAAACCCTATTGCATTGGTTCTCCCACGACGTACTCGCCTTGGCTGGCCCAGACCTGGCAGTGCGGCAGGAACTGTTTGACTTCATTGTGATAGAACTTCAGCAACGCGGGGGGAAGAGCTATCCAACGATTCGCAAGCTCAGAAAGGCACTGCACAATCAGCGCGATCAACTGCTCGCCTTTGCCGGTGTCCTCGACCAAAAGCTGGTGGCCATAGCGATTCAGTTTGAACTGCCGCTACAGGCCGTGCGCGATGTCTGCCTGCTACACAGGAAACATAAGACCTCTAATGCCTACTGGGAATGCTGGAATCGTCTGCACGGAAAGCTTTCGGAAAAGTTTTATGGGGTCATGGCATCTGTCGGGGAAGCCCTCAAGCAGACGCCCAGAGCCAGCTCGATGGTGGAGAATCTTAACTCTCGCTTACGCAATTACTTTTTCTTGCGCCGGAGCCTAGGTGATGCTTATCTGATCCTTCTACAATTTTTCCTTAATCATCGGCGATTCATCCGCTCTCGGGTGTCTGAGCGGGTGGGGCAAAGTCCTAAAGAACTGCTGACTGACCAGCCTCATTCTCATTGGCTAGAGCTACTAGGTTTCGAGCGCTTCCAGAGAGCTTAAAGAGTGACACAAAGCGGATTCGGCCATCATCGACGATGGTCTAAATTGTGCTGCAAGTGTTACCCAAAAGAAGCCATTTGTGAACCACGCCTCAAACCCTTATGCTACAAACCCTCAATAGTATTTTAGAGGCAGATCTAGCTGCTGCCCCTGCCGGACAGGAACGGAAACCGAGTGAGGGCTATCCGGTCCAGGCTAGCAAAAGGCTGGGCTCTATTTTGGCTCCTCAATCCTGACAGATTCACTCAAATCCTGACGATTCCATCACAAGAGCAGGCCTCTCGTCAAAATTAATTCGGTGCTTCAGGCGTGTCATTGAAGGCTTCACGGAAAGCCAAGTGAGCCTCGATATCAGCTCGCGATCGCCAAGCCGGACGCAGTGTTTGCTGGCTTAACTGTTGCGATGACTGGTCTTTCACACCCGGAATCGCTTGGTCTTGGGTCGCATTGACATAACTCATGGACACCTTTGCTTGCAAGGGATCTGAAAACTCGATGGCCGCCACATAAGAGTCTCCTCCATTGGCTGTAAACTGGTCGTCTTCGGTGGGTTCAAACCAAACGGTGCGAAAAACCCCTAGCGGTTCGTCAGCACCATTGGCCGGCAAATTAACATCCTCTGTTTGAAAGCGAAATACCTCGCCCCAGGCCACATCTAAGCGGCCATAAGTTGCCTGTATCTCTGCAGCGGCTTGTTCTAAAACTGCGATCGCTTTGTCTGGGTTGGCTAAGCCGTCTGGTGTACTCAAGGGTTGGGCGGCGTCCCAGGGTAAGGCAAATAGGTCTGAGAACCCCATTGTTTCTGCCCACCGCACGAACAAAACAGCCCCTCGACTGTCCGCATTGGTTTGGAGATCCCACTGACGCAAAACAGAAACAGCCTGCTGCACTTGTTCACTACCTTGTTGGTCTGCTATTGGCAACAAGTCATCGAGCAGACGTGCGGCCAGCAGCATCTGTGTGGAGTGCTTGTATTCAATCAATTCTGAGAACTCGATTTTATCGTCCTGCATCAGCATTTGTGCTGACCGCTGTGCCCGTAATGCCATGGGGCCAGCAGGGGCCATATAAGCTGGATAATCTGCCGAGGAGATGGCCGTGGGGAAAGTGGTTGTCCAAGGAGAGTCATTGGCATTTTGTAACCAGCCACTGGCGGGATCAACGACACGCGGCAAGTCTTCGTAGGGATGAAGCTCAGTCCATAACGTCTCAGCCGTATCGCCAGCGCGGACCTCAGACCAATCTGAAAAGTCTCCTTGAGATCGCACCGGCACTTGTCCATTAAACAAATGCATAATGTGCCCTTCGCGATCGGCATACATCACCGTAAACATCGGTATTTGCAACTGCCGTAGCGCTGATTCAAACTCATTCAGATTTGTAGCTCGTGCCATATTCCACCATTCTTCGAGGGCGCTGGCTCGGTCTAGCCCGGCTACTCGCAGGGCGATTGCCTTGCCATCTGTTTCTTTTACTACTGGGCCATGCACAGAGCGCTTAAGCAGGAGCAGTTCTGTTCGTAACGTGCCATCTGACTGTTTTACCTTCAGGACTTGTTGTGTCACCTCAAAGTCGCGGATACCGCCTTCCCAGCGATAGCCGTCGTCAACAAGATCGAGCTGATAAGCATCCCAACCGTCATAGGTATTGACGGTGTTAGTCCAGCCTAGCTGGTCATTGAACGCAATTGTTAATACGGGGATTCCGACTAACGTCGCACCATAAGCATTAATGCCAGGTGCCGATAAATGAGCCTCATACCAGCGAAACATGTCGGACCAAAACAAATGAGGATTTGCCAGGAGCATGGCATGGCCGTTCTCGCTGTGTTCAGGCGCGATTGCCCAAGCATTGGAACCCGGTTGATGCTTAGGTGCTAAGGAACGGGCAGTGGATTGAGCGGTATCCTCACTAGCGTCTGAGACTAAGTCTTCTATCTCTCCTGGGTTAGTCACAAACGTGAACTGCAATATGCGCTGTCCATGGGCTAAAACATCGACTGCCGTGATCGGCAAAACAACCGACAATGAGGGATCAATCGTATCGGGGTGGGTTTCGGCATAAGCGTTAATACCCGTTGCAAACGCATCTAGATTATTGCGGAAATCAGGGCTTTGAGCGGTATACCACTCTGCCGCCCGTTCAGGAACGCCGACGGTGCGGACCCATAGGTCCGATTCTCGATAGTCTTCTCCCCAGTATTCAGCCGCTTGGCCCCGCGCCTGACCATATAGCCGCAGCAGTAAATCTGCATGGCTCTGCATCTGCGCCCAGCCAAAGGCATAGAACAGACCCTCGGCATCTGCACTATAAACGTGCGGTACGCCATTAGTGTCCCAGAGTATTTCAGTGCGATCTTTTGCGACGCCAGGGCTGTAGATCCCAATCGTTGCGGTAATAGCCACGCTCAGTAAAAGGGCTAACCCACGGCGTAGCCAACGGCGTAGGTTCGGCAATTGTAGTTTAATCATGGGCAGTCCTTGTTTCAGTGGTTACTTTTTAAAAACCGGCTAATCGCAGCACTGTTGTGCTTTGCTGTACAGCTGCCAAAATATATTGCAGATCCGCATCTGTATGGGCCGTAGACAAAAAACCACCACCGCCTCGTAGCAAAACGCCACGATGGAGAAGGTGATAATAAAACAGATCGGGTTGATCGATCATTGTTGTGCCGCTAAAGGAACGCGGTGCTTCGTTTGCAACTGGACCAAACAGAGAGCCAAAGTGAGCTAGCTGAATCGGAAGATTCTCCGATTCAAAGTGCGTATTCAACTGCTGAACGAATTGAGCGGTCTGTTGGTTTAACCGATTTTGCAAGGTAACGCCTTCGGTGATTAGATGCTGTAACACGGCATGAGCAGCTGCCATTGCGAGTGGATGCTTGCAAAATGTACCGGCAAAAAAGGTTGGCTGAACCATTGGATGAGAGGCATCTCCATAGTGCCATGGGCCGCCATCAATTTTGTCTAGATAGTCGGCTTTGCCTGCAATCGCGCCAATGGGTAATCCACCGCCAATAATTTTCCCATAAGTTGCGATATCAGCTTGAACCCCAAACCAAGCCTGTGCCCCGCCAGGATGAATACGAAATCCAGTGATCATTTCATCAAAGATCAGAGCGATGTCTTTGTCGCGGGTGATTTGGCGAAGATCGCGCAAAAAATCTGCAGGCTGAAGGTTTGGCCGAAAGGTCTGTACGGGCACGACCAGAACAGCTGCTAGGTCTGAAGCGTGGGCTTTAATTTGCTCAAGAGATTGAGGGTTACCGTAGTCTAAAACCAACACATCTTCGACCATCCCAGCAGGTGTACCAGGTGCGATCGCAACCGTCTGAGGTTGCCCGTGGAGTATCTGTTGTTTGGCTAGGGTCCCGTCAAAATGCCCATGATAAGATCCTGAAAAGATCACAATCTTAGTGCGACCTGTGGCTGCACGGGCCAAGCGAATGGCAGTCATAACGGCCTCGGTTCCTGTGTTGCTAAAAGCAACCCGCTCCATGCCAGTCAGTTGGCATATGGCCGTAGCAACCTCTCCTGCTAACTCAGCTTGGGGTCCAATCTGGAACCCAAGCTCCAGCTGTTTGACGAGGGCCGCTTGGACAAAGGGGGGGTTGTGTCCAAACAAATTAACGCCCAGTCCCATGGTGACATCGACATATTCGTTGCCGTCAATATCCCAAATTCGAGAGCCTTGCGATCGCTCAGCGACGATGGGATAGGCCATCTCTTTGGTTAAGAGGTGAAACCCTGAGATAGCCCGCTGGTCGGCTAGAACTGGACGATAGGTTTTAGCCCATGCTTTAGATTGGCGTGTTTGTTGAGTGTAGCTAGTGATTAAATTTTCAAGATGCTGTCGCTGCGGGGCTGTTAGCGATTCAGCGGCAGCAGAGGGGATCATCTGAGTAGATGAAGGAGAGGTTGTGGGCATTAAATTTACAGGTTGATAAGCAAGCATTGAAAGCGTGCGGAATGTTATTCAGCGTTTTTTTGACTAGACTTTTTTTGACTGGGTAAAGCTGCCGTCAAACCGTTGTCGAGAAACGCATGAAGCCACTGCGACTGAAATAAGTAAAATACCGTTGCAAGAGCTGTGGGTTTATAACAGGGCAGATAATCCCATCATCTATCAGTGCCTTATGGGTGTTGTGACAATCGAACTGTCGGTCTGCAGTCTCTAGAGACTGGGCAACTGCGGCGGCCGTTGCTGGTGTATTTTCGGGTGAATCTGAAAATAAAATCATCAGCGGATACAGGGGATGATCGTGAATGTCGCCGCTCAGAGACTGGAGATGCTGTTGCCACTGATGAGAAAGTGTGTACTGCCATTGGTCATAGGAAACCAAGCGCAAGGGATAGCCTAGATTCTGAATCTGTTGAACTAAATCGACCCATGACATCGAACGGGGGTTACAGAGGTGGAAGGCTTTCCCCCAGACCGTTGAAGTGCTAGAAATCCGAACAATTGCCTGGCTGACATAATTAACCGGCGTCATATCTACCAAGGTATCAACCGTAGGGGCGCAGCCCAAATAGGCACAGCCTCGCAGCATCAAAGATAGGCGATCGCGGGTATTGCAAATTCCGGTTCGGCGATCGCCCAGAATGCGTCCAGGTCGGTAGATGGTCACAGGGACGCCGCGATCGCGAGCTGTCCAGAGTAGCTGTTCAGCCACCCATTTACTACGAGCATAGCCGCCTGTTGGGGGAAGGACTTGTTGCAGGGTCGTCATTTCTGCGATTGGGGCAGTCACCTCGCCCATGCCAGAGAATACGCTCAGGGTCGAAACATAGGCTATAGGTTTGAGCTTGAAGCATGTCGCTAGCGTTAGCAACGCTTTGGTCCCTAATACATTGGCGGCTCGAACGGCAGAATAAGGATATGCCAAATTGACCGAGGCCCCATTGTGATAGATATGATCAATTTGACGCGTCAAAGCTTGAAATCTCTCGGTAGACAGGCCGAGAAGAGGCTGTGATAAGTCTCCTACAATGGGCGTGATGCGATCTGTATAGCGCTCATGCCACAGCTCATAGTGCTGGAGGTGCTGTTGTAGTCGCTGTTGTGCGGCTACGGTGTCTGTCGCTCGAATTAAACAATGCACTTGAGCGGAGGTTTGTTGAAGGAGTTCGTGTAGCAAAAATGCACCCAAGAATCCTGTTGCGCCGGTCAGAAGGATATGCTCAGGCTGAGTAACCGGATTCTCCAGAGCGGGTGTCGCTCGAATCGTGGAGGCTAATTTCAGATCTTGGTATAACAGATCGATTTCACGATCATTCTTTGGGGATAAGGTGTCTCTTTTATCAACGGATTGACTGTTGAACTGACTGTTGAGGGATTGATTGTTGAGGGACTGGCACCGAGCAATGCGCGATCGCAGCGCTGTCATAAAGGCTGCGGCCAACCCTTCAACAGTTTTAGTTTGATGCCGATGCTGGCTGTAAGTCCACTCGACATAGAGTTGTCCTTTTGTAATGAGGCCTACGACTTCAATGAGGTGTGAACGATGATTTTTGATGCTGCGCGTATCACCTTGTGGTTCTTCAGCAGGCTGAAATAATTTTGACTGAGAAAAGATCTGATCAAACTGCCCTAAATAATTGAATTTAACTTGGGATGGCGGCAAGGCTGGAAAATGATCCGCCTGATTGAAACCGGCTAGGTATCTTAAAACTCCATACCCTGTCCCACGATTTGGCAGCTGTTGAAACTGTGCTTTAATCTCGTCCAAAGCAGTTTGCCAGGTGGTTGTATGAAGGGGAAGGCAAACTGGATAAACGGTCGTAAACCAGCCCAGAGTCCGAGACACATCGATCTGTGAGAACAACGCTTCCCGACCGTGTCCCTCCATGTCTACAAGTAATGCTGACTGATCGGTCCATGACTGGAACGACTGAGTGAGCGCGGCGAGAAATAATTCGTTGATATGTACCTGTTCGCTCTGTGGAAGTGACTTGAGTAATACGTTGGTCTCAGCAGTCGTTAATTCGACCGTAACCGTTTGAGTCGATGTGATAACAGGCTCGCCCTCTGTCACATCGACAGGGATAGAAGTAGATACGGCTGGTAATACTGATTTCCAAAAGCTAAGTTCCTGCTGAATTTGTGGAGATGTTGCATAGGTCTGTAGCTTTTGAGCCCAGGTTTGAAAAGCCGATGTTTTAG
>QBMC01000020.1 GCA_003242035.1 Nodosilinea foveolarum
CTATTCAGATGGCGATCTCAGGTCAATCTCTCTTTCAACCGGGTTGAGCAATTACCAGAAATTTAGCATCTTTTTTACGGGGATTATGCCGGGATGGTGACGCTGTCTGCTCTTTAGCGCCTGAGTCTCTAGCGCCTGAGATAAACGCTTCGCAAGCGCGCACCTTTTTCCCTTTGGTGATCGCCCGATAATAAATAGTATCGCCAACCTGCGGACGGCGAGTGGACGTCTTCAATACAGAAATATGCAAAAAAACATCTTGGCCGCCGTCCGCAGGTTGAATAAATCCAAACCCCCGTTCATCTTTCCAGATGGTTAGCTGGCCTCTCTTTAACGTGGGGTTCATGGCATCAGTTCTTTAGGGATTTGCCCGCTCCAACTATGCCCACTCTAACTGTTTAGATAAATCGGTCGAGCGCCGCTTTTAAGGCTTCTACTTCTACCTCAATATTGCCTTTGTCAACCGCCCTGGTAATGCATTCGCTCAAATGCTCGTCTAAGATCAGTCGGGCCACTCGATCTAAGCCGCCTCGCACCGCCGCAATTTGAATTAAAACATCTGGGCAAGGTCGGTCGTCCTGCACCATGGTTTTAATCCCGCGCAGGTGTCCTTCAATGCGAGAGAGACGGTTAACAATCCGCTTTTGCGACGCTTCGCTGTGGACGTGATCGGCGCTCTGCTCGTGCTCATGGTCGTGGGTATGGCTACCTGCTAAAGACTCGTGCGGATGTAAATCAGAATCGTGCAAACTAGACGCGGGCATTGGAGTAAGGGTCACTGAGCAACTTTGAATGAAGAAACATAGGGATTCTCTGCTAGCGTAGCGCTGATGAATCTTGGTGGCGAGGTATCCGGCGCATGATCGAGCTGGCAGTAAGGGCGAGCGTAACAAAGCGGCGGCTCTAGCGAATGCTGACGCAGAAATTCTGGGTTGCCCAATACCTGCTCGGTGGGGCCAGAAAAGACCACGCTACCTCGCCCTAAAACAATCGTGGAGCTGCATAGCTCTAGCGCCATGTCTAGATCGTGGGTGGCGATGAGCTGAGTGATCGGGAGGCTTTGCAGTAGCTCGATGAGCTGCCGACGGGAGGCTGGATCGAGCTGGGCTGAGGGTTCGTCGAGTACTAATACCTGGGGCTGCATGGCTAAGACACCGGCGATCGCGACCCGCTTTTGCTCTCCGCCTGAGAGGTTGCTGGCGGCGCGCTCTGCATAGCGATCAAAGTCTAGGCCAACCGCTGCCATTGATCGCTTTACTCGGTCGGTGAGGGCTGGTTCTGCGAGGCCCTGGTTGAGTGGGCCAAAGGCGACATCTTCCCATACGGTCGGCATAAATAGCTGATCGTCTGGGTTTTGAAAGACTAGGCCCACGAAGTTACGGATCTGCGTTAGGGTTTCGGGCGCGATCGCCTGCTCGCCCACCACAATGCGTCCTTTCTGAGCGAGCAAAATTCCGTTTAGGTGCCGCAACAGCGTTGATTTGCCTGATCCGTTAGCACCGATCAGGGCAACTCGTTCGGTTGCTTTAATTTCAAGATTAATCTCATGTAACGCCTGAGTGCCGTCTGCATAGTCGTAGCTCAAGTTGGTAACAGAGATAGGATTATGATGCATGAATACCTATTTGTCTGGGGCTTGGGGGCTGTCTTAAATCTTATGATAACTGCGATAAGAACCTGGGTAGATAGAGGGCTTGCCCGAGGATAGCGATTAGGGCGATCGCACTCAGCGTCCAAACATCTCTAGCCCCCCCCGTCGGCAAATCCTTAATATGTGGTATGCCCGTATAGCCCCGCGATACCATTGCCTGATGAACCCGTTCTCCGCGCTCGTAGGTGCGAATAAACAACGCGCCAAACATATTGCCAATTACAGCCCGTTGCCGCCGCCTTGGAGCGATCGCCAAATTTCGCGAGGCAGCGGCCTGACGCATGGCCTTCAGTTCGTCAATCAAAATCCCGACATAGCGGTACATAGAGGCCAGAATAGCCACCAACAGGGGCGGCACTCGAAGCTGGACTAAAGACTGAAGTAAGGCGGAAATAGGTGTGGTTAGCGTGAGCAGATTCAGCACCAGCAGACAGAGCACCGACTTGAGGGTAACGCTGCCTAAGACAATCAGTCCTTCACTGGTGATCCGCAATAGGCCCCACTGCCACACCACCTCGCCGCCGTCATGAAACAACGTGCCAAGTAACACTGTGGCGATAAAGGCAAATTCAACGGCGACTCTTTTTAACAGCACAGTCCAGGTAATGCGGCTGATTAGCATCAGATATAATAGCACCGTGCTATAAACCGCCCAAGTCCACCAGTGAGCATTAGGCGTGAAGGCGATCGCCATCACCAGCAATGCCGCGCACAGAACCCGAGTACGCGGTGCTAATGTTTGCCAGAAAGTCGCCTTTTGGCTGTCGATATCAAAGCGGAAGCCCGCGATGTGCAGTAGTGCCATTGAGTAACGCTGTACCTTCAAAGAGAGAACTTAATCAAACGCCCTAATCACGGGTTTCAAAATCATCAATCTGCGTGTTAGATGACGGGCTAGGCTTGCGAATGAGTAACTTTCCAGCGACCCAGGCCACGCCAAACGCAGCCAGTGCGCCCACTACTCCCGCAACGGGTGTAGCCACTACAGCGGGTGCGCCTCGAAGCGCATAGCCATCAAAGACGCTTGCAAAGGGCAGCTTTTTGGCCAGCGGTTCCGGGTGCTCTCTGTCGATAAATCCTAAGTCCTCTGCAACTCGCTCTAATCCGTCTGGATTGGAGCTAGCGAAGGGAGAAACCACAGCGGCAATGATCAGCGCTACGCCTAACCCAATCAGAAAGAACTTGCCATACTGCATCTGAGAAGAACGGTTGCTCATGTGTATTGATCTCTAGAAAGAGGATCTTGACGTTTACGGGGCGAATCGAATAGCAAATCGGGACGGGTGCGCCAAACATAGCCCACTGCCGCCACCGTAATCAGCGCCTCGCCAATGCCGATGAGGGCGTGCCAGCCAGCCATCGCGATTAATGCCACCCCAAGCGGAACGGTGCCAGAGAGCGCCAGCATAACGGCCACAATCACGGCGGCAGCTTCTACGCTTACCCAGGAGGCGATCGCCAAACCCACCGCAGCGCCTGTCCAGCTATCGCGACCGATAGCAAAGCGAATTGCGCGGTAAAGGTAATAGCCGCCAAAGGTGCCAATTAAGCCCATGACGAAAATGTTGGGGCCAAGCACGGTTAGTCCGCCGTCTTGAAACAGCACGGCCTGCACAATGAAGACAGCGCTCATCACGAGTGAAGCCGCCCAGGGGCCGAGCAGCGCACCTGCTAAGGTGCCGCCTAGCAAGTGCCCAGAGGTGCCCCCTGGAATGGGAAAGTTAATCATTTGAGCGGCGAAAATGAAGGCGGCACAAACGCCCATGAGGGAGACGGTGCGATCGCCATACACAGACTCTACTTTTTTGAGCGAAATCCCAATGAAGACCACTGCGATGATCCAACCGAACAGGCTAATGGGCAGGCTCAAAAAGCCATCGGGAATGTGTAAGCCCAAGTAGGGAAGCAGGCGAGGATGCAGCGGGCCGTTGAGGGCGATCGCCGACTGGAAAGTCCCTTGAAACAACATAAATATTAGGTACAGGCGAAGGGGGCGAACGGAGCAGTCGTTATTTTTTAAGTTACTTTTTAAAGCTGCTTACTACCAATAGCTAACGCTGCGTCGGGCGGTCTGCGTTTAGCGTAAGTAAAATTACCCTACCGCCAACAGCCGTTCAAATCAATCCGGGGGGAGGGGATACTGAGCACATCGAAATATAGGCAGATTTCTACGAGATAATACGTTATTCAGCCGTTACCAGGTTTTTGGCCTTTAGTGAGTCTTCAATCGGGTTGGCCGCGCCGACTAAAGAAAGCAGTGGCCCCATTTGTTCTTGGCCGGTTAGTGCCAAATCGCTGTGGCACAGAAAAACCCGCTCTTTTGTCCGCCCTAGCAAATCTCGCAAGGTTCGGCTGAGCTGCGCTTCGTTGGCAACTTCAGTTTCGGCTAGCGTAATCGGTCGGCCCTGCCAGTTTTGCTGAAAGATAGCCGCACCGAACATTTCACCGCTGCTCATGCCCCACAGTGGCGATCCGGCATCTAGCCAAAACTGCCAGCGGTGGCTCAGGCGCTGGGCGCGATATTGGTAAATCGTTGAAAGCGTGACGCCCTGTCGCTCTGTAGAGAGTGGCTTAACCGGATAGGGATTGGCAGAAACGGTGCCCTTTTGAAGAAGCTGAATGAAGCGGCCTACGTCGCTATCGGATTTATCGGGAGCGGGATTACTGGCGATCGCTGAATAGAGCCGGATACGATTTTCTACTTCCCAAAAATACTGGGCCGTTTCCATCAGTTCGCGTAGGGTGGCGAGCTGGTCGTAAGGGAGATGATTGCCGCGCCAGAGAAAGTCTTGAACGATGCGGTCGATGGTGATGACGGGACTGGAGGTGAGGCGCTGGCGGCGAAGCTGCTTTTGGTCTTCGATCCATTTTAAGATCCGGCTGTAGGCGTTGACGGCCTGATGCCCGAGCCGATCCCAGCGGTCGAAGGTTTCGGCGGGCAGCAGGTGCGGATGCTCAATGTTGGTGATGAAGCAGGTATCGGCGATCAGTTCGGCGCGAACCGGATCGATGGCGACGAGGTCGAACCAGGGGATAGCGGCAGGTGCAATAGGTTGAGGCTGAGTGTTTGGACTGGAGGCGGCGGATAGTCCTGAGGGGCTTTGGCTAAGGACGACTAGCATTTCGGCGATCGCATCTTGATCAACCAACCTTCCTAACCCCGGATAAATCAGCGCCAGCAAAGACAATAAGGCCCGCACCATCGGCGAACTAACCAGCGGCCTCTGATCATTTAGCGACTCGATAGTAATCCCACGATTGCCTAAAATTTCAATCAGGCTGTAGCGGCCAATGGCATCAAGGCCGGGGCCGATCACGGCAATCTCGTGAGGCTTTGCCTGCTCGGTCTCAATCGCATAGGCAATTACTTCCGCCGTTGTTCGCAGCATATGACCGCGCGAGGTTTCTTGAATCAGTGAAACCGGCTCGGGTAAGTCGGGCATCGCTAGCGGATCTTCGACCCATTCGGCAAAGCGGTTGCCATACATGCCTAGCGAGTCTTTTTGAGGGATGGCCAGCTCTAAGGTTTTTTCACACTGGTTGGCTAGGGGTCGCAATGCGGCAGGGTCTGCGCCGAGTCCGAGACGAATTTTGCCCTGTGGATTGAAGGTGAATAGACAGGGGCGCTTGGCGTTTAGGAAAACGGAGAATAGCGGGTGGGCGATCGCGGGATATTCATCGACATCGTCTGCGAGCAGTCCGCTAAACCTTGAAAGTAGCTGGGCCTGATATTTTTCCATTGGCAGCAAATGCCGCCAGTAGAGTGTACTGATAATGCCGTAGGTGAGCAGCCCGCGCTCCAGGCACCAGTCTTGCCATTCGCCTAGCGCTGCACTGACGGTCTCCCAAAGCGAAGCAGGCGCGATTGAACCTGGCATTCCTGCTTTCAATCGGCTGGAGATCTCTTCTAAGGGAATGCAGCCCTGTGCAGCTAGCTGCAAAAAGTCCAGGCTGCGGCGCACCATGCGCTGTTCTCGCCAGCCGTCTATCTGGAGGGTGGCATCGTCGAGGCGCGATCGCCAAAGCTGAGTGGCTAACGTCTGTTCGTTTTCGGGCCGCAGCTTAAGTGGGAACTGCGCTTTGAGGCCCATGGACTGCACGAGCAGAGGCCAGAAAAGGATCACTTCGTCTTGGATAAATCCAGCGGGAGTGGTGGTGAGGGTGGCGGTGCGATCGCTCAGCTCATCGGTCAGCCGATTGGCCAGCAGGATGCGATTGTCGCCATTGGCCGCGAACACAATAAACGGATGACGCTGAGCCGCGCCTGTGTTTTGCGCAAAGGTGATAAGCTGCTGCGTTTTGCCGCTGCGAGTCGGGCCAGATACCCAAAAGGATGCCATTTAAGGACGCCGTTCTAAGATTGATACATCTGCACTCTTTTTAGTCTATCGCTTCATCTATGGCTAGTGGCTACGACAAAAGATGCTGGCTCAATGCTCAGTGTTGTTACGCAAAAGCCCACCAAACGAAACGAATGGCAGGCTTTGATGAATCGGCGATAGCGATGCTTTGACTAGGAAACGACAGCGGCGATCGCAAACAAACCCACTACCAAACTAGCCGCAACGCTACCTAAAATAATGTAGTTGCGCTTTTCTTTGCCCGTGGGTTCTTCTGCTTCGTACATCTTGGGTTCGACAGCAAAGTTGTTTAACAAGCCAGTTTCGTCTTCTGTGTAACGCATTTAATAGTGCCTCTTTTTTCTTTGTAAACTTATATTAACAAAACCCGCGAAACTTTACCAGTGCCTAACGCCAATTTAAACCCATGTCTGCCGAAGGAAAGATATCTGTTCTCTGGGCTGTGCTTTAGGAGATTAGCTAGCTGTTGATGGTTCCGGTTGTTGGAGAGCTGGCGCTGGCGTAGGCTTTGATAGGAATGCGGCCAGACTGGTAAGCTAGGCGACCGGCTTTAGTGGCCATGTTCATCGCCTGACCCATTGCAATCGGATTTTTGGCGAGGGCGATCGCGCTATTCACCAGCAGCGCATCAGCGCCTAACTCCATCGCATAAGCGGCTTCACTAGGCGTTCCAATTCCGGCATCGACGACGACGGGAATGTTTGCGTTCTCGATAATGATTTTAATATTGGCCGCGTTGCGAATGCCTTGCCCGGAGCCAATCGGAGAGCCTAATGGCATGACGGTGGCACAACCCACTTCTTCTAACCGCTTGGCCAGTAGCGGATCGGCGTTGATATAGGGCAATACGGCAAAGCCTTCTTTCACGAGTTGCTCAGCGGCTTTTAACGTGTCTATGGGGTCGGGCAGCAGATATTTCGTATCTGGAATTACCTCTAGCTTTACGAAGTTATTGTCTTCTTGCCCCAGCAGCTTGGCCATTTCACGACCTAGTCTGGCGACGCGAATGGCTTCCTCAGCATTTGTGCAGCCTGCGGTGTTCGGTAGCATCCAGATTTTTTGCCAGTCGATGGCTTCGGCTAAGCCTTCGTGTCCGGGGGCGTTGGTTTGTACCCGGCGAACGGCCACGGTGACGATTTCGCTCTCGCTGGCGGCAAAGCTTTGGCGCATGGTCTCTAGGCTATTAAACTTGCCAGTGCCGGTCATCAGCCGAGAGCGAAAGGTTTTGCCAGCAATCACTAGCACGTCTTTCTCGTTGCTGATGGCAGGGTTAGCAGGCGCGTCGGGGGAATAGCGAGTGGCGGATAGCGGCGTGTCGATAAGTTGCATAGGGGGGGCGGAATGAGTGTGTAGAGGGATAGCGGGTGCTGATATTGGATCTGCGTGAGGTTTTGGCTCTCGGAAGCGTTGATAGCTGAAGGCATTGAGGAGAGGGTCTGCGTTGCCCTGAACTTGAGCGGCGATGAGCTTGGCAGTGATAGGAGCAAGCAGAACGCCGTTGCGATAGTGACCGGTGGCGAGAGTGAGATTTTCGCAGGGGCCAGCGCCTAGTATCGGCAGTTCGTCGGGGGTAGAGGGCCGAAAGCCCCACCATTGTTCTTCGATGGGGAAGGTTTGTAAGGGTGGATAGAGAGCGATCGCCGCGTTCAAAAGCTGAGCAATACCAGCGGGCGTATTGTGCGGCGTAAAGCCGACATCTTCTACCGTTGCGCCAATGACAATGCGGCCTTCTTGTCGCGGCACAATGTAGACCTTTTCTCCAAAAAGCACTCGTCTTAGCGGCTGGCGCTGCCCATAGCCTACGGGCACTCGCACCGACAGCATTTGTCCTTTGCGCGGTAAAACTGGCACGGGCAATAATTCACCCGACCACGCGCCGGTAGCCAGTACGTAGTGGGCAGCTTGCCTTTCGCCGGCGGATGTTCGCAGGTGCGTCACCTTGCCGTGCTGTTGCACAAACCCTTCAACGGCGACACCAGTTTGAAGATCAATATCGGACTCTTGCACCGCGAGCTGAAGCGCCTGCATCAGCGCTCGATTGTCCACCTGGGCGTCTTCTGGGTAAAAGTGCCCACCGACTACATCTGCGCCAAGCCCGGCTTGGTAGCTGCGGATAGTCTGAGCATTTAGGCCGCTCTTTGATAGTGGAGTATCGGTAGCTAAATGAGGGGCGAGAATGCCGCAAGGCCAATAGCCGCTGTTGAGGCCCGTCAGGTTTTCTAGTTTGCCGACCCAATTAGGATAAAGCTCCAGACTGCGCAGACACAGATCTTTCATCGGGCCAGCGGGAATTTGCTCGGCGCTAGGTGCTAGCATCCCCGCCGCCGCATTCCCCGCCGCCGCTGCAAAATCTTGGGTAAGCAGAGTAACCTGGACGCCTTGCTGGTGAAGTTCTAGGGCGATCGCTAGCCCAATTAGTCCACCGCCTACGATTAATACGTCTGAGCGCCCCATAAATAAATTGATGAGCTAAGTTAATGTCGTTGAAAGGTTAAGGCTGAGGGCTAATAGGCCATTACCACAGCGCTGGTACTGCGGGCGACGTCGCTGGCGTGGTATCAGTAGTGCTAGTGGTTTCGGACTGATCGGTGGTAGTCGTATCACCCTGGGCAGATGTGGGAGTGCTATCGGCTATTGAGCTATCAGCGACGGCCACAACGCTGACTTCTGTGTCCGATACGGTTGAATCTTCTTCAATGCGCTGCTGTCTTTGGATGAACGTACCGGCGGTTTGCAACGGTGTGAATTCCAGCTCGCCTGCTTCGTTGCGAGTACGAGGGTCAGGTATCTGCGCGTCGTCCTGCGCGTCGTTTTGGTTAGCGGTTCGACTGCTAGCCTCAGGTTCGTTGGAGTCCGTAAACGCGTCTACTCTCGACGACTCTATGCGCTCTTCTGGAGCATTGCCCGTCAGCGAGCGAAAGGCTCTGCTGACGCCGAAGATGGACAGCAGCAGGATGGCCAATATCACGCTGCCGACTGTGAACCTAGTGTTCAACCCCATTGGTTTTATTTGTTCCGTCTACTATCTTCCTGATTCTACCCGGTCTGATCGCGACCGGACGATTTATCAGGCACTTTCTGACGGCTAATCTGACAATGAAGCTTTGCCTTCGGGCGTCCAAGCCACTGCCAGTTGATGTCCCCAGAATCCTTTATATTTGGTGATTTTTATGTCTCTTAGGACTTGGGTTTGGCAAGCTAAGCGCAGGGGTTTGCTGGGATTGTGAGGCGGGAGCGATCGCCGGACCGTATCTCGCCAGTTCACTTGAGATATCGCGCCTGCATTGTTAGCGTCTTCAGCAGCCTCAATTTCGGCTGCGCAAGTGCCGCAGGTGCCAATCCCCATGCAGTTAACGTAGTTGGCTTTTGGACTATAGAGATCGATGCCGTTTTCCATCAGCACCTGACGGAGATTTGCGCCGGTTTTACAGTGAAATGTTTTGCCTTGAGCTGTAACAGTGGGCATCGGTTTTACCGGGTGTATTGCACAATTCAGCGGAGCGTTGCGTCAAAAGAATATGCTATCTGGTTACGTCTCGTCACTTTTTTCGAACCTTTATGCAACTGTGGACATGGAAAACTGCTCAGGCACACTCCTTTTTAACCTGCGATCTAATTCCGATGGCGCATGGGTTTTTTACCCAACATTCTTACCCTCTAGGGCCTGAAGACTTGGTAGCGGCGATCGCCAATCGCGATTCTCCACCCGTCGCTGTCTATCGAGTCCAGCAGGTGCACAGCGGCGATGTGCTAAGGACGACCGAAATTGAAAGGGTTGCCTTAGCTGGATTACCTCAGCTTGAGGATGGCAGTTTAGCTCCGTTTCCTCTGGCCGACGGAATTGTGACGAAGCAGCCTGGGCAGTCAGTGTGGACCTGTTCGGCAGACTGTACGCCAGCGTTAGTTACCGATGTTAAGACGGGGCAGGTGGCAGCGGTTCACGCGGGGTGGCGGGGAACGGCGCAGAAAATTCTACCGGCTGCGGTGTCGAAAATGCGGGCCGATGGCAGTGCGCTAGCCGATTTGCGAGTGGCTTTAGGGCCTGCCATTGACGGGTCTGTTTATCAGGTTAAGCGGGCGGTGGCGGCTGAGGTGGGGGCGACGGTATTGCCTGCTGATCAAGCATTTTCTGAGGATGAGGCGATCGCGCATCTCCTATCCATAGAAACCCCACCGCTGCTAAATGATCCAGATGAGGGCCGGGTGCGCTTAGATGTCCGACGGATTAATCAAATGCAGTTGGTACAGATGGGACTTGATGAGGAGTGTATAGCGATCGCGCCTCACTGTACCTATCAAGAACCCGAGAACTTTTTCTCTTACCGCCGTACGCAAGAGAAAAAAGTTCAGTGGGCAGGCATTATCAGCACTTAATCTTTCTATCAATCAATTCGCTGGCTCCGTAGGCTGAGCGTAGTCGAAGCCTACGCCTTGTCATCTGCTGGCGGCGGACTGCCAAACACAGGCGTTAAGAACGCTACGATCAGGCCGATTAAAAAGCCCGAGACGTTGCGAATAACCGGTAGCAACTCAGGTGTGCGCGTGACCACTGGCCCCAGTCCGAAGGCAAAAAAGAGAATGCCCCACAGCGGAGAAAAAAGCAGCGCCCACTGCCACGCAATGCCCTCGCCTTCTTTTCTAGGCTGAGCCGCAAAGCCGCAAATTACGCCGCCCAAAATAGACGTAATCAGCGTCAAAATCCACTGCTCGCGGGGCAGACCGGGCACCACGCCACAGCCGCCGCGATTGAGACAGGTTTCGAGGGTGCTAATAGACTGAAGCACCGCGCTATCTTCGCCGTTGTCGCGGACGAAGAACTGGTTGCCAAAGCGGGTTTGCAGCTCAATCCAGAAGGTGCGGGGCAGCAGTGGGAAGACATCGTCGCCAACGCTGAAGTTGAGGAGATTACCGCCCCTGGGATCAGCGACCAGCATGATGCTTTTCTTATCTAGGCCCCAAAAATCCTTCACTGCCCGTCCAGGCGTTTGGTCGAACTGAGTGAGCACTCTTAGCTTCCAACCGGTTTCAGCTTCAAAAGCAGGCAGACTTTCGTTGAGGTATTCCTCTTGAGCAGTATTGAGAATACGGGCTAAATCGATCACGACGGTTGGCTCGTCGGGCAGCAGTTCTGGATGGCTAACCGCCTGTGCCGGTGCCATCGGCGACCAGGATAGCAGCACCACGCAGCAGAGTATCGCCAGTTGTCTGAACACGGTTTGGAAGCGCATTTTCATAAGGTCGGGCTAAAGGCAATAACGCCTAATGTTTACAGTTGTTTACAGTTGTTTACCTAATTTTAAGATACCAGACGCTTCGCAAAGCTATTCGCTCATAAGAGATGAGTTTGCTTCAGTTGCCGCATCTTGGGTTGATAGGTCTGGCTGCTTAAGCTGTGCTTTATTGAGGTCTATCTGTGTGCTTGAGGGCTTGCTGTAAGCAGAGTTTTTGGCGATTGGCGGCGTGGGTGGATGGCGACGGCGACGATTAGGGGAACGCCGATGGGGGGTACTCAGCACTCGAAAAGCAGCGATCGCTCCGGCCAAAAGGCTACGAGTAGTGACCTGTGCTTTTTGCGCTTGGGCTTTGGTGGCTAAAAGGCTCTGGTCAACCTGCTGGGCTACGCTGCGAGCGCTTTGCACACCGCCGCTGACTTCTTCTGAGAGTTCTGAGAGTTCTTTGCTGGTGAGTCGCAGGTCGTGAAGGGTGGTCGGGAGTTCGCGGTTGAGAGTGTCGAACAGCTTTTCGGCGCTGCGAGCGGCCCGAGCCAGTTCTTGCAAGACCAAAATTGCCACGGTTAGCAGCGCCATCAAGCTGATGGCGACTAGCAGAATAGAGATGCCAAGCCAGAAGAAAGGAGAGTTCACGAGGGTTTTGAGTCTACTTTTCTAAGTGCTGGGTCGATGCTGACGGCTGTGTGGCGATTTCGGCAGTGACGACTTCTGCTGGAACGGGGCTGTATGCTCCCTCAGAATACTGAGTGTCTTGGGTTTGATCGGTCGCGACCTGTTGCCATTCCTGGCGGCTGGCCACTTGTCCAGCGGCGATCGCTTCCCTCAGTCTTTCCAGGGTTTCTTCCCAATTGCCTAGCGCATTAGCAGAGAGGCGATCAGCTTGAAACTGAACGCTGGTAGCTAAGTCTTCGGCTAGTTCGGGCAGGGCGTCGGCTGATTTTCTTAAGACACTCCGAGTTTCTTTGCCGGTGCGCGGGGCGGCCAAAACGCCCGCGATCGCGCCAATTGCCGTGCCGATGAGAATACCGCTAAGAAGTCCACCTGATTTGTTATCTGACATGACGGGTTGATGTCCTATATTTCTTTTTGTATGTCTTTTTTGAATGAGTTTAACGCGTTGAAATTAATTGAAGCTAAAAAATGTGTGATTAAAAGATGGACGCTACTGAGATCATTTTTTAAGATCTCAATGCCTGCGATATCGTAGAACGCTCTGGAGCATTCTGATCGTTCTTAGGGTCTGAATCATTTGCTGCGATCGCGTTTGAATTTGAGCCAGCGTCAGTCGAGTTTGAGCAATCTGCGCTCGCTTGAGCATCAGGCCGTACCCAGCCGCTTGCGGAGATATCGACGTTTGCCTTAGCGCCTGATTTAGCGAAATTAGATAATTGCGCCATCGCCACAGGCGGTAGGCCAGCCACCAGACGGCTGCGGCTATCATAGCGTTCAAGCTGGCGGCAACGATCATTCTGGTTGATCCCAATCGACGGCATAGCTCATGACCAGAGGCACAAGGCCAATTTCTTCAGGTTGGCGATCGCGCAATTCAAAAAAGGCGATAACTTCTTTGCCCGTGGGTCTCCCTCGCTTAGACCCCGAAGCACCTGTGGCAATAATGCATCCACCACAGCGATTGTTCTGTTCGCTCGCTTTCTGCCACCGATCTAGCGCCTGATTGTCGCTTGAGCTATCGACTTCGTATTCGTTAAAGAGGTGTAAATGGCCCAACGCAGTTTGCAGCAGCCCGACCTGAAAAATTTGGCCACTAACCGGATCGCTACCGGCATTAAAGCAGATGGCCTGGAGTCCGCCCTCTTGTTGAATCTGCTGGACTAGCTGATGAGCTTTAGGGCGGGTGGCTTGAATGGTTAGCACTGGCCAGTGGGCTTTGGCTTTAGGCAGTTTGTCGGGAGGGATGAGAAAGCTTTGATAGTGGATGCGATCGCTTTTCCTCAACGGCTCGAGCTTTTTGTTCGGGTGGCTCCCAATCATAATCAATGCGCCTTCGGGCACGCTGTCGTCAATTAGAGGCGCGGTGTCTTCGCTGACGACTTCACCCAACGGCGCTTCACCCAATGGTCCAATGACTGATAAATCGGGTTCGACGGTTTCTGCTAGGAAAGCAGCCGATACCTCTGGGACGGTAAAGATTTTGACGCTAACGGTCTCTGAGACGCTGCCTGCGGCTTGTTTCGTCTGACGTGACGGATTGGGAATGCGAAATCGACTGTTGACCGGGCCTAGCGCAAATTCTGGCGTACTGATGTCGTGCTTCTTTAGAAATCGGTGAAGCGCCTCTAGGACGACGATCAGGCTTAAGGCTTCTTCTTCTACAATTTGCGATCGCAGCCCTTCAAGCGGATGGATGCTGCCAAATTCGCAATCAACGATGGACGATTGATGAGCCGGGTTACCGCCTGCCGCCTGTGGGGTGCGAATCGGAATTACATCCTCGGCGAGGTGAAAGTTTAAAAACAGACAGTTTTGCTCTAAAAATGCCTGCTGCATCCCCTTCGAAAAGTCTTCGCGCTGCCTAAGCTGGTGGCGAAACTGCCGCAGCGATTTTAAGTCTCTGTAAAACAGCAGACCGTAGTCTATTCCGGCAATACCCAGTATCGACAGGTATAGGGTGTCAATGTCCCAGCAGTTTAGCTCAATGGCCAGAATCTCCTGCTCGCTCAAATGTTGCCAGGGCGCATCTTGCCAAAGCCGATTAGATTTATCAAACAGCAGTTCCTCAGTCGCTGCCGACAAGCTTTTGCTTTGGGCTTCAGCGGCCTGTAGCTTTTCAAAAACTTGATCGACAGCGGGCAGCTCGAACGCATACTCTACGTCGATATCTAAGTCCTGAAGGGCACCGCGCAGGAAAAACTGAATTTCGCGGTTGCAGACGACAACTTTTCGAGGGCGAGCTGGGTTTGCGTTGCCCTGCGGCGACTCTATAGCCTGTAGCAAGGCTCTAACAACGGCTTCGTGCCCGGTTTCTTTGGGGACTACGCTCAGCCCTCTCACCATGCCTTGAAGGGTATCTACCCATAGAATGCAGTCGCCTTGCTCGCTATTTTTGCTGGCGGTGGGGTCGTGCGCTGAGATCGCTTGGGCGTAGGCTTCCAAAGAACGGCGATCGCACTCCCAAACGCTGGTTAGCCGAGGTAGCTGACCTAAGCGGCGACATGTAAATGGGCTGAGTGGATGCATGGGTGAGGTAAAAGGACAGGAGCGCTCTTTAAAATTCTAGGGTTTTAAGGGCTTTTATGGGCATTAACCTTTGTAGGCATCAATATTCAATCGCGAGCGCATGGGCATCTAATAGAGAGAGACCCATGCGTTAGACTAAAACCAACGTTATCCACCCCTTTATTCCTATGACCCAAGCGATTTCTTCTATTGATGTTCAGACGCCGGAAGCGGCTGCCGAAGCGGTTCGAGCGAATGGCGATCGCGGCATTCTCATGTCGGAGACTGCCCTGACTCACGTGATGGCACTCCGGGACAAGCAGGGCAGCGACCTGTGTTTGCGGGTAGGCGTTCGTCAGGGTGGCTGCTCTGGGATGTCTTACATGATGGATTTTGAAGACATTGGCAACGTGGGCGAGCATGACGAGGTGTACGACTACGATGGCTTTAAGGTTGTGTGCGATCGCAAAAGCCTGCTATACCTATACGGCCTGATGCTCGACTATAGCGACGCGCTCATTGGCGGTGGTTTTCAGTTTACCAACCCCAACGCCAGCCAAACCTGCGGCTGCGGCAAATCATTTGGTACGTAATTCATCACTCATCATTCATCACTCATAATTTCACATGCAGACTTTAGAAACTCAGTTCGAAGAGGGGATCGCCCGCTACAAAGACGGTACAGATGCGGCTGAACTGTTGCCGACCTTTAAAGAGATCTGTCAGCAAGCGCCGAAGAATAGCGCGGCGCAGACCTGTCTCGCTTGGCTTTATTTGCTAGCGGATAAGCCAAACGCTGCTTTTAAGGTGGCTCAGCGGGCGGTGAAGCTGGCTCCTCGCGATCCTCAGGCGCGGGTGAATTTGGCGATCGCCATGCTAGAAACGGGCAAAAGCGGCGTGCGCGAGCAGGTTGATCAGGTGGGGCAGGTTTTGTTTGCGGTAGATGAACTAAAAGCCGAAATTCAGGAGAATTTTGAAGAAGGATTAAGAAGACGCCCAGATTGGAAAAGTCTAAAGCGAATCCAAGCCTGGCTGTTTGAAGGCCAGACCAACTGATGTATCAGGCTTTTAGCTGACTCTTGGCTAAAAATCGCTTAGTCTAACTTCATGAAGTATTAAAACAAAAACTCATTCAGCAAAAGCGGGGATCGGCCTAAAAAGCGATCCCCGCTTTTTTTGTTCGAGGCTTTTGTAGTGGGGGTTTGAAGCTTCTTAAAGACATTTTTTCTGAGCCGTAGAAATTACGTAGAGAGCTGCAAACCCCGGTGAATAACTTAATGAGCGATCCCCAATGCGACTGATAAACTTAGGTGAAGAACGCAAGCAGCCTGACTCAAACTATCGTTTTGTCAGCTAGCTTCTACCCCACTTGTTAACGACTAAACTAAACTTAGGAGCCGCCACCATGAACACTAAACCTGTTGGAATCAAGCCCGAAACTCGCAATCACAAAGGATTTTTTGTCCAGAACGCTGCCTATACTTTCGTCGAGATCGATAAGTCTGGCTGGGCGCTGATCTGTGTCGATGATGCCGTTTGTCACTATGTTGATCCCGACAACTTGCTGGGCGCTAACATTGATGGCATCCAAGCCATGTAGGCTTTGATGTCCCTGACGTCTCCTAGTTTTTCTGGGCAGATAGAAGGGTTGTGATTGAATGGAATATAACCTGATAAATGGCTGCTTCTCCGATGAGGCAGCCATCTTTTGTTTGAAGCCACTTTTGGATAAGTTGCTTCTGCTAGGCTAGTTGCCTACACTAATTGTTTCTGATGCTAATGGGTTATGAAAGAGCGTTTGCTTAAAGGGTTGAATACGGCACTGATGCTCAACCTGTTTTTTGTACTGTTTTGCTTTGTCTGGTTTGCGATCGCGCTAATCGGTCGTTCTACTAACGTCAACTTAGGCTTCGATACCTGGTACAGCCTTTGGAACCCCGTGATTATGCCTGCGATTGGAATTCTCATGGCTGGAGCGTTAATCAGCGGTATTTCTAGCTGGGTGCGTAATAGGTTTTTGAAGGGAAGCGAGGCTTCTTAGATTAGAAAACAAAGACTAGAAAACAAAAAGCTTTCCTTGTCTACCAGTTCCCTCTTGTCCGCTCATACCACTTCACCAGCACTCTAGCAAGTCGTTTGGGATCGTGGCGAACGGTAGTATTATTTTCGCTCATGACGTTGGCAATGACGATTCGTCTGCCTGCTTCGATGACGGTTTTGCGGTCGAGTAGAACTGGGGTGGAGCCTTCTTTTTGGTAGCGGGCGATCGCGGCTTCTGAAGGCAGCTTTTTTTGAATAAGAACAGCGTCAAATAAGTACTTGCCGCAGGCTCTGTCAATTGCTTCGATATGTTCGGCGACGCCGTAGCCCTGGGTTTCGCCCGGTTCGGTCATGATGTTGCAGATGTAGATGCGCGGAACTTTTCGAGCGGCGATCGCCTCAACTAGCTCTGGCACCAGCAGATTTGGGATAATGCTGGTGTACAGACTACCCGGCCCCATGATGATGTAGTCGGCTCCTTTAATGGCTTCAAGGGCTTGTGGTAGCGCGGGCGGATCTACTGGGACGCAGCCAATTTTTGAAATGGCCCCTCGGGCCTTGGTAATGTTCGACTCGCCTTCGATGTATCGACCGTCTTCTAAACTAGCCCAGAGGCTGACATCGCTGAGCGTAGAGGGCAATACGCGGCCACGAATAGCTAGCACCTGAGAACTGGCTGCGATCGCCCGCTCCCAGTCGCCGGTAATCTCATTCATCGCCGACAAAAATAAATTACCAAAGCTGTGACCGCTGAGTCCAGTCCCCGCTTCAAACCGATACTGAAATAGCTCTGTCAGCAGCTTTTCCTCATCGGCTAAGGCCGTAAGACAGTTGCGAATGTCGCCCGGTGGAATGCCACCCATTTCCCGTCTGAGTCGCCCAGAAGACCCGCCATCGTCTGCAACGGTGACAATGGCCGTAATATTCGCGCTGTAATGCTTAAGGCCGCGCAACAGGGTCGATAGGCCGGTGCCGCCGCCAATCACGACGATGCGGGGGCCTTTGCGCAGGCGACGATGGGTGGCGATCGCATCCCACAAATTATCTTCGCTGTTAGCCGGTAGCAAAACTTCGGTAATAGCCCCCAAGGTGCGAGACTGCGCCCAAACGATCAGCAGCAAACCGCCGAGGATAGCCAGTGGGCCGCTGACGTAGTTAGGCACTAGCCGGGTGATCAGGTTCAGCAGGCTACCGACAAACTTAACCGTATAAAAGACGGGCGTTAGCCTCAGCCAGACCAGCGCACCTAGAATGAGCGAGACAATGCCAACTGTACTTAGTAATAGCCAACGTTTGACAAACAGTCCTGGCGTTAGCCACCGCATCCAGCGAGGGGGTTTAGCATATAACCTTTTACGATTTGGGCGCATGACGGTGGCTGTAGGCATATGCCTAAGGGACATCACTGAAGTTGGAGCCGAGACAGTTAGAGCCGAGACTCTGCTGAGGAATCTCGCAGTTCAACTAGGATATAGGTTCAATTAGGATATATAGAGGTCGCTGATAGAAATCTACGATAGATAGACCACAATACGGATAGAGCATACCCCCCAAGAGGACTAGCGTCAGTTTCTGATGTTTAATTTCGATCCATTACAGGCTGAGGGTTCAGCGGCAGGTCGCTCAGTTGCTTCGTCACCCGCTTTGTCACCCTGTGAGAGTGATGAACCGCTAGTGATGCTAAAAGGAATTTCTAAGCAGTTTGGTGAGAACTGCGTACTTGATCACATCGACTTTACCCTCAATCCGGGAGAGGCGATCGCCATTATTGGCCCCTCGGGAACTGGCAAGTCTACTATTTTACGAATTATTGCGGGACTGCTCGCGCCCGATGAAGGCGAGATTTGGATTGCGGGCCAAAAAAGAATTGGCCTAATTGAAGACTCGCCCGATCCGCTAGGGGTCGGGATGGTTTTTCAGCAGGCGGCTTTATTCGACTCGCTAACAGTGGCCGAAAACGTAGGATTTTTGCTCTATCAGCACTCTAATTTGAAGTCCCGAGAGATTCGCAAGCTGGTGTCTGATGCCCTGGCCATGGTCGGCTTGCCAGATATTACCGATCAGTACCCAGCGGAACTTTCGGGCGGTATGCGTAAGCGAGTGAGCTTTGCTAGAGCGGTGATGTCTAACCCGCACAATCCGACTGATAGACCCAGTCTGCTACTGTACGATGAGCCAACCGCCGGACTCGATCCGATTGCATCGACCGTGATTGAAGATCTAATTCGGGAGATCCATACTGGGCAAGCCTGTAGCGCTTATCTGATTGTGACTCATCAGGAGAGTACAATCAGGCGAACGGCAGACCGCGTGGTCTTTTTGCATGGTGGCCAGGTTCAATGGATAGGTAGTGTGGCCGATATTGACTCGACCGAAAATCCGTTTGTCCGACAGTTCTTTAGCGCCAAAATTGACGGGCCTATTCACGTCACGGGCTAGCGAGCACAAAATTCTCATAGCGCCTTCAGACTGATTCTGCTTTGGTCACTAAACTGGATAGTTTAGACTGACGTATAGCGCTACGTCTTATTGCCTATTCTGTGTCGGTCTATTTAGCAGCGTTAGTCAGTGTCGATTTAATCGCGTAGAATGACGCTGGCAGGCGGCATCGGAAGCAGGCGCGGACTCATCAACTTAGGAAATTCATGCGGGCACGAACAATTCGAGAAGGTTCTGTGGGGCTGCTGATCCTGTTGGGGATCGGTTTGTTTGGTGGATTGGTACTCTGGCTGCGGGGGTTTAACCCGACGAATCGGCCTTATGAACTGACCGCCGAGTTTGAGGACACCATGGGCGTGCAGCTAGGAACCGCTGTGATGTATCGAGGCGTACCAGTAGGGCGGGTGGTGTCTTTAACGCCACTGTCTAACAAGGTAGAGGTGGGTCTAGAAATTACTCAAAAAGATTTGCGAATGCCTAGCGAGGTGATTGTCGAAACGGTGGAGTCGGGACTCATTGGCGAGATGTCGATTGAGATTACGCCTTTGACTAAGCTAGACGTGAGTGCGCTTGACATGAGCGCGACGGGTAAAGGCTGTGACAGTAGTTTGATTTTGTGCGATGGCGATCGCCTAGTAGGGGTAGCTGGCCCTAGCTACGAAGCACTGCTGCGTTCAGCGGGGGAAGTCGCCGATTTACTAGCCGATCCTGAACTGATTGCTCAGCTAAAAACAGTATTAGATAACGTTTCTACGACGACGCAAGGTGCGGGTGTGCTGGCCCAAGAAGCGATTGGCCTAGCCAAAGATGCCAGAGCGGAAATTGCGCCGCTATCAGCTTCTGCTCAGGCCGCTACGGTAACCGCAACACGGGCGGCAAATCAGGTTGGGATGGCGGCTGAGCAGTTTTCAGTGACGGCCTCTGATATTGACAGTCTGATTGGAGAGAATCGCGGTGTCCTAGTGGATACGTTAGGCAATTTGCAGGCGTCTAGTTTGCAGCTACGGACTACGGCAGATGCGATTGGGCCGACTTTTCAAAGTGGGGAGTTAGTTAGAAACTTAGAAGTACTGGTAGGTAATACGTCAGCGGCGTCGGCAGATTTGCAAGCGGTCACGGCTTCACTCAATACGCCCGCGAACTTAGTCTTGCTCCAGCAAACGCTAGAATCGGCTCGAGATGCGCTCTCTAGCGCTCAAAAAGTAATGGCTGATGTGGACGAGATTACGGGTGACCCGGCGGTGCGCAATCAGCTACGCGAGCTAATTAACGGGTTGGGGGCGCTGGTTTCTTCTACTCAAACATTAGAGCGGGAGTCTGAAGTGGCCCGAGTGCTGGCTCCTTTGGGCGCACAGGCCAACGCACAGGCCAACAGCTCTATTCGCGCTCAGATGAACAATCCGGCGGCGACGCGTACAAGTTTGAGTCCGCGAGCGGCCCAGTCCGAGGCGAGTCGTATTTTGATGAAAGGGGCGCAGCGTAATCGTACTGCTCAAATTGAGCGGCTTCGCCAACGCCCGCAGTTGGTATTCGATGGTGAAAGATACATTTTGCGACCTGGCGACCAGTTAGCCGAACAAGGTTTAGTTGAGCGGAGCCTAGCTGAACAAAAACCTAAAGCTGGGGGGCAGGATCTAAAAACGCCCCTGCCAAAAAGGTAAAATCTTCTGTGCGTCCGGCTATTAAGGACTGAGCTTTTCCAAGGGGGGTCTCTGGTGCGATCTCAGTCATACCAGCTTTTGCGGGAACATTGATGGCATCATTGTCAAGTTTTCTCTACCTTGTGTATGCGAGGTACGCTTCAGGGTGACCTATTCTCCGCTGCTTTCTTCTACTCAACGCTCAGATCCATCAGATGATTTGCCTGTTCAGGCGTGGTCAGCTTCATTGCTAGGCCAGATTAGCTGTTTGTTGCAATGCCCCATTGATACGCCTCAGCTCTGGTCTAAGGTGCTGCTGCTTTTGGGCCGTACGCTGTCTTGTTCGGTTCATTTGTCCTGGCGAACAGCGCTAGGCAGCGGTATCGATGAACAGCACTGTTGGGGAATGCCGCCTTTATCGACGGATGCTTCGACCCGGCTGTGGCAGCATCTGGGCATCGATTTGCCTAGCGAAGAGGCTACTTTGTGGCAAATTCAGCCGGATGAGCTAAAGGCGCAGTTGTCGGCGTTGGTTTTTGAGGGCTGCTTTAAGCTAACCGATACGCGCGTTTATGAACGGGACTGTTGGCCTGCTGATGTGGTGGCGGCGCTAGGGCCAAGTGCAGGCCAGTCGGTTGCTTTGCTGCCGCTTTGTTGCGATCTCCAGGGTGTCGGTGTTTTAGCATTACTAAGACGAGCTGACCAAGAGATCTGGCAGCCCAACGAGATCGAATTACTCGAAGCGGTGGGTCGCCAGATCTATTTGTCTATTCGGCGATCGCACATCGAGCACGTTAACCGTAACCGCAGCGCCTACGACCCGCTCACTCAGCTCCCTGATCGCGTTTTGTTCAACCAGCAGTTGAGTCGGGCGATCGCTATTTCTAATGCCAAAGAGGTGATGCTAGGCGTGGCTTTTCTGGATTTGGATCGATTCAAAAACATCAACGACACGCTGGGCTATGAGGTCGGCGACTGTCTGCTACAGCAGGTTGCAGAGCGATTGCAGAATAGTTTGCGGGACTATGACGTGGTGGCTCGCTGGGGGGGCGACGAGTTTACTTTGATGCTGCCAGGATTGCGCTGCGCCGAAGATATTACCCGAATTGCCGAGCGCATTTTGAAACGGCTGGCGGCTCCTTTTCAGGTGAAAGGCCAGGAGTTATTTGTCACGGCTAGTTTGGGTATTGCGCTCTTGCCTTACGATGGCAAAGACGGGCAAACGCTCTTGCGAAACGCTGATGCGGCGATGTATCAGGCCAAGGCTCGGGGGCGGAATAACTTCCAAGTCTACTTTGAGGAGATTAACGCCAATGCGCGAACTCAGCTCAATTTGGAAACGGACCTGCGCAAGGCGCTAGATAACCACGAGCTGTTTTTGTGCTATCAGCCTCAGGTGGATTTGGCGACCGGCGAGTGGATTGGGCTAGAGGCGCTGATTCGCTGGCAGCATCCGGTGTTGGGGCTAATTCCACCTAGTAGATTTATTTCGATTGCCGAAGAAACTGGGTTGATTGAGCCGATTGGTCAGTGGGTGCTGGAGGAGGCTTGCGCTCAGTATGGGCGATGGCGGCGACGAGGCTTTCCGGCGCTGAGGCTGGCAGTAAACCTGTCGGCGCAGCAGTTTCAGCGCAGCAGTCTGGCGCGTTCGATTATGCAAACTCTAGAATCTACAGGCTTTGACCCTCGTTGTTTAGAACTAGAGGTGACGGAAAGTGCGGCGATGCATGACGTAAAGTATGCCGTTAATATTCTTAAGAAGCTTTCGCACGCGGGCATTCAAATTGCCATGGACGACTTTGGCACCGGCTACTCGTCCTTGAGCGTGCTGAAGCACTTTCCGCTGGACACGATTAAGATTGATCGCTCTTTTGTAATGGATCTAGTGGATAGTCCAAGTGATGCGGCGATCGCCTCCACCATTATCGCGCTCGCCAAGGGCCTGAACTTTAAGGTTCTAGCAGAAGGAATTGAGACCGCCGAGCAAATTGCTGTGCTCAGTGAGATGGGCTGCGACTATGCGCAGGGCTACTGGTATAGCCGTCCTCTGACCGTAGCGCAAATGGACGTTTTGCTAGAAGACGGCACTTTTTATCAGGTGGCTAAACTGCAACCGCCGAGCAGAGATCTGGTTGGTTGAGCGATGCTAAATTTAGCAAGGTTCGCCGGTAGCGGGCACGGTGCGCATATCCCAGGGCACGACTGAGAAGAAGAAGAGCGTTAGGGCCATGACTAGGCCGCTGGCGAGAAATTGCCAGGAGGGAACCAGGGAAACGCTGAGGGTGCTGATGCCGTGAATGAGGGCAGCGGCGGTGAAGCTGTGTGATCGCATCCGAACGCCCATAATGCTGTAGCCCACTGTGCAGAGTCCCAACCATAGGGGACAGAGATTGATCAAAATAGAGCTGACGCCGCAGAATATACCGTAGGCCGTGAGTGCCATGCCGCCTGCCATCAGAATGGCCCAGAGGAAAATAATCCAGCGGAGATTTTCGGCTTTGGCAATCTGCCAGGTGAGGCCAGCGGTGGAGGCGATACAAGCGCCGGTAATGGCTGCGTCTATTACAGCTTGAGTTGCCCAGCTAAGTAGGGAGAACTGCGCTATGGAAAATATGAGCGCCGAAGCCAGACCCCATAAGATAAAGGCTTGGTCAATAGACGTAAAACACACCTTTTCAGCGATGTTTTCGATGAGTCCTTCAGCAATAATATTGCCTTGAGCTACCCACTCGCCTGCTAAAAACCTTAGGTGAGCTTTGGCCAACCCGACCGGATCTCGCATTCCATCCGCTTTAGCCGAATAGATAGCCGAATAATTAACTGAATGATTATTTGGGCGCGAGCTTGAGTATTGAATGAAAGTAGGCGATGCGGCAGATTCGCTGATATCAAAAGAAGTCATGCTGACTGTGATTAAGGATGGCCCCGACGCTCGATTCACCTGAGTTTTTCTAGGTGAAAGTGAGGCTCTTGCTAGGATAATTGCGAGGTTGTAACTAAATATTAACTTATTCTTATATATTTGTTAAGTTTAGGTGATGACATCTTTCTTTGGGTGGGGGTAGTCTGCCCTGTGGACTTTAATGAGCGTTTTATCTAGCCGGTTCTTAGCCAACCCCAAGGCTTCGCGCTAACCGGTGAACAAGCGCGTTACGATAGTGCTCAAGTTTTGTCTGTATTTTGTTTTGAGCGCTGCTAAGTTTTGATGCCGAATGATAGTTTGTCTCCTAACGTGTCTGCTCCGTTTGCCCTTGAGTCTAAGGATCTGCGCAAGTCTTATGGTCGGGGCAAGCGTCGGTTTGAGGCGGTTCGCGGGGTGTCTTTAAGCCTTTGTCCGGGTGAGGTACTGGCTTTTTTGGGGCCAAACGGCGCTGGGAAGACCACGACGATTAAGATGATTGCCGGGTTAATTTATCCGGACGCGGGATGGGTGCGGATTTCTGGGAAAGATCCGCATCGGCAGCCGGATGCTTTGCGAGGAGTGGGGGCGGTTCTAGAAGGCAATCGCAACCTGTATTGGCGGCTGACGGCGCTGGAGAATTTGGAGTATTTTGGGGTGCTTAGAAAGCTGTCTCGGCGGGTGGCTCGGCAGCGTGGACTGGAGCTGTTAGCGCGCTTTGAGCTGATGGATAAGCAGAAGGAGCCGGTGCGGAAGCTGTCGCGCGGGATGCAGCAGAAAATTGCGATCGCCGTTGCATTAATCCACGAACCTAAGCTGTTGCTATTGGACGAACCTACTCTGGGCCTGGACGTAGAATCGGGCGAGACGGTGAAGACGCTGATTCGACAGGTGGCGGCTTCGGGTTGTGCAATTTTGCTAACGACCCATCAGCTCAACGTGGCTGAGGAGCTATCAGACCGGGTGGCGGTGATTCGGCGCGGGGAAATTGTGGCTGAAAAGCCTACTCAGGAGCTGATTCGACAGTTTTCGGATCGCTCAGCCTATCAAATTGAAGTGGAAGGCGGGCTAGATATTTCTCGCAAGCTGGCGTTGGAGAAGTTGGGCGCTCAGGTGACCGGTCAGGTGGTTCGTTTTGTGCCGCCTGCTACGAAGCATCAAGATGGCTTAAGAAATGGCCTCAGCGGGTTGGCGGTCAAACGCTCTGCCAACCTCTATCAGATCTTCAATATCCTCGATCCGCTGCCTTTAGTAGATGTGCGGCAAGATAAGGCTGATTTGACGGATGCCTTTTTGCGACTGGTGCAGTCTGAAAGGCCGACGGATACGAAAGGCGACTCTGTAAAACCTCTCCCCCCAGACTTGGAAGCTCAGCATGGTTGATTTGTTTATTGGCGAATTCAAAAGAACCTGGCTTCAGACGCTGCGCTATCCTACCGAGGCCATTGGTGGCGTTGTGATTTTGACGGCGGTGTTTTACGGCATCTTTTTTAGTACGCAGTATATGGCTGGGTCTGCGAGTGCTTTTGGCGATCGCCTAGACTCGCTAGTGGTGGGCTACGTCACCTGGACTTTGGTGCTTTATATTTTGAATGACACGGCGACTAGCCTTCAGATGGAGTCGCAGACGGGGACGCTAGAGCAGGTATTTTTGTCGCCTTTTGGCGCGTTTAAGGTATTTTTAGTCAGATCCGTCGCCAGTTTGACCCTGCGGCTGCTTTTAATTCTGGTGGTGCTAGGACTGATTTTGTGGATCACCGGTAGCCAGCTAGCGTTTCCTTCTCTGCTTTTTTTACCGCTGCTGACGCTGATTTTGGCGGCTTCGGGATTAGCTTTTCTAGCGGGTTCACTGGCCTTGGTATTTAAGCGAGTGCAGCAATTACTGGGCCTGTTTCAGTTTGTGCTGCTGTTTTTGCTAGCTACGCCTACTGAAGATTGGACGGGGACGGCGCGAACGGTGGCTAACATGCTGCCGATTTTGCCCAGCATTGGTCTGTTAAGAGGATTGATGGCTAAGGGCGAGGCTTTGGACTGGGGACTGTGGGCGATCGCGCTAGCCAATGGATTGATTTACTTTGCGCTAGGCGTGACGGTCTTTCGCTGGGCCGAGCGCAAGGTAAAAAAACAAGGTACTTTGGGTGGATATTGAAGCTGGGTCGGACGACCTGCACTGAATTTAGGCATAAAGAAAACCCCAATGCGGTTTAGAGCACTAGGGTTTTGAAGGCGTCTATCTTGGAAGGATCTACCGATTATTCCACTCGTTAGCGGCATCGATAACGGCCTGATCGACCGTTTTCGTTCCCAACATGGAAGCCTGCAAATTGTTGTAGACAATCTTTTGCAGTTCTTTAACATCCGCCATCGCTGGAATCAGAACTTCTGCGTTGCCCAACTGAGCGGCACTCACCGAGCGAGCGACTTCGACCGGTGAGGCCGAATCGGACACTTCACTAAAGTAACTATCGCTAGCGGCCTTAACCGTAGACGGTAAAACGTTTGCGGCTTTGGCAAACTCAAGCTGGTTGGCGTCGTTGGTGACATAGGTGGCGAAGGCGATCGCCGCTTCAGGGGCGTCTGTCGCCTGCGGAATCACCAAATCCATTGCAGCGACGTTTTTCTTACCGGTGCTGCCGGTAATTTGAGGCGCGCTTTTAGTGACTTCGGCAATCGTCGGTGCGTTCTGCGCGATGCTGTCTAGCTTTTCTGCGCCCGATGCCAAAATAGCCGTTTGGCCAGATTCGTATAGCTGAATAGCCTGCGCATGTCCCTGAGTTAGCACCTCTTGGGGCATCAGTTCCTGTTGGTACAGATCCGTCCAGTATTGAAATACTTTTTTCCCTTCTGGGGTATTAAACGCCGCCTTACCAGACTCGTCTACCAACGGGACGCCCATCTGGATAAAAGACTGAAGTACGTCGGCGGCATCTTCAGGTACAAAGCTGATGAAGAAGGCGTACTTACCCGTTTTTTCTTTGACTTGTTTGGCTACTTCAGCGAGCGCTTCGAAGGTGGCGGGTGGCTCGCTAATGCCTGCCGCTTTCAACAGCTCAGTGTTGTACAAAGTCACTCTAGTAGTGAGATACCAGGGAAACCCAAAGCTGTTGCCGTTGAGCTGAGTGGCCTGCCAAATGCCGGGTAAATAGACAGCTTGCTCTGACTCAGAGAGCTTGTCATCTAACGATAGCCACGCCCCTTTGGTGGCTAGCTGCGAGGCAAAGTCGGGGTTGAGGTTGACGACATCGGGCGCATTGTTGGCCGAAACTGCCGCGAGAATTTTTTTCTCCATGTCGGCCCAGGGGACATCAAGCCAGTTGACCGCGATGTCTGGGTTTTCGGCTTCGAAGTTGGCAATTAGGGTGTTGAAATAGTCGTCGTAGTCGGGGGAGAGCTGCATCGTCCAGAACTCGACTTCGGTTTTGCCAGCGTTATCAGATGAGGTGGCCGTCTCGTTGGCGCTGCCGCAACTAATCAGCCAGCTAGAGAACAGACCAATGAGGGCAAAGGTGAAGAACCGTTTCCAATGGCGGATGAAGAACATGGTTAAGGGCTTGTATTAACAGCAGTCGTGATGGCTTATGACTTTACAGCACTGGCTGATGGTTTTGGGGCAGCGGTAGACAGATCGTTGGATCGCGATCGCCCCATCGCAATCATCAGTAGAAGGACGCGCTCATCAAGACTGTTTGTTACATCGTTGGGCTGGGCAAACTGCATTGTCAGCGCATTTTCGTAAGTACTGTCGCGATCTGAGGTTGTCTTTGTCTGAGCTTGATGTTTGCGGGTTGGTACATTCTCGGGGCCTGAAGGGTTGAGTTGTGAGCTGCGATCGCTAGTCCTTGAAATAACCTACCGGTTTGATTCGGCTAGCTGAGAGCTTGATAGGCTGTGCTTCCTCGGGTGTGACCTTTTTGCAGATATTTTAGCCGACGTAAAACGGCGAAAAATGACGCTCATAGGGCGGCTTAAAACGCGGGTTGATTAGCGAATAGAAGCGTGATCTGCCAGAGGATAAGTACTCAAGTTCGTTCGGGTTAAATGTAATTTTTTTGTTGGAATTTGGGCAATCTAGAGTTCGAATCCGGACGTTATTACTCAGTCGTTATTCCTTAGTCGTTATATAAGCGGGCGATCGCAATTGTGAATAGGCTCAAGTCTTTATTTTCTAAAAAGTCGTCGGGCGTTGGTATTGAGCTAACCCCTGAGCGAATTAACATTGCCCGCCTCAAAAAGCAGGGACAAAAACTCAAGTTGCAGACCTTAGCCACCACTGAAATTCCTGAAGGAGTTTTTGAGGAAGGTCAGATTATGGATAGTCCGACGATGGCTGAGATTATTCAATCGACCTTAGCCGAAGGCAAAATTAAGGCAACTCAGGTGGCGGCGGCTGTGCCAGGGCGAGCGGTCACGCGCGTTATTCCGGTGCCTGCCGAGCTAGACGACGCCGAGCTACGCGAAATGGTACTGAATCAAGAGGCGAGCCTGTATCTGCCGTTCCCGCGCGATGAGGCCGACGTGGACTACCAAAAGCTAGGCTTTTTTGTCGATGACGATGGCATTGAAAAGGTACAGGTGCTTTTAGTCGCGGTTAAAAAAGATATCACTGATAGCTACGCTGAAACCTTTGCCCAGGCAGGTCTGAACCTAAGCGTTTTAGAAACCAGCAGCTTTGCCTTAATTCGAACTATTCGCGAGCAATTGCGGCAGTTCACCTCACAAGAAGCGGCAGCAATTGTGGATATTCAGTACGAGAGCACGGAGATTTCAATCGTGGTGGATGGCATTCCTCACTTTTCAAGAACGGTGCCGCTAGGAACTTCCCAAATTCAGAATGCGCTGAGCCGAGCAATGAACCTGCCGCCCTCGCGCAACGCCGATTTGCTTCAGGGCATGTCTGTACCAGCGGGGCCAATGACAGGTGGGCCTAAGGGCGGGATGAATCCAGGAACAGCGGCGATGCTGCGAGTGCTCAGCGATTTGTCCGACGAACTGCGGCGTTCAATTGACTTTTACCTGAACCAGGGAGAAGACATGGAAGTCGCTCAGCTTTTGCTGGCCGGACCGGGTAGCGCTATCGGCAACCTGGATGAGTTTTTCTCTCAGCGGCTAGGATTGCCCGCTAGCTCGGTCGATCCGGTGGAGGCGCTGGCGATTGAGACCGATGAGGAGCTTTCTCCGGCCCAGCGCTCGGGGCTAGCGACGGTGCTCGGTTTGGGATTAAGGGAGATTTAAGACATGTACGGCATTGACATTAACTTTCTCAATGATCGCAAGGATCGTCCGGTGGAGGCGATTGTGCCAACCGCGAAGGGGCGTTCGGCTCCGAGTGCGGCTAAGTTACCTTTGCTGATTGGAGTGGGGGTGGCGATCGCAGGTTTAGCGGGCGTCGGCGGCTACTGGGCAATTTTGCAAAGCCAGCAAAAAGGACTCATGGCTCAGCAAACCGACCTAGATTCACGGCTCGCCGAACTTCAGCAAAAGCTGGCTCAAGCCGATACTGTCCGGCAGCAAACAGTGGCTATCGACTCAGAAATTACCGCGCTAGCAGGCGTGTTCGAGCGCATCCGTCCCTGGTCGGCCATCGTTCGAGACGTGCAAGGCAGAACGCCCAGTCGGACGCAAATTTCTCAGCTAACGCAAACCGCAGCGGCTGAGGAAGGGGCCACCGCAGCCGCTGCAACCGCCCCAGCGACCCCAACGACCCCAACGGCGGCAGCTCCGGTCTCTTCTGCGGCAGGCGGATTAGAGCTATCGGGCAACGCCTGCTCGTTCGATGACGTTAACGACTTCATGCTGACGCTGAAGAATTCTCCTTTCTTAGAGGCTGAGTCGGTCGAAATTACTAAAGCCGATTTGGGTGAAATTGTGCCGGGACGCTGTCCGGGAGATCCGGATACTGGCGAGCCTTTAGCGCTAGTGAGCTACACCATTGCTAGCGACATCAAGAGTATTCCGGCCACGGAATTGCTCGATGAGCTAAACCGTCAGCAAGAATCTACCGGACTTGCTGCTAGAATCCGCGCCCTTCAAGAAACAGGAGCAATACAGTAATGGCTGCCGCAGGAGATTTTATTTCACCAAACGACGCTGATTTTATTGACGAACCCATTAATCCGGTGGTGTTTGGCATTGAACTATCGCCTCAGATTATTGGGGCGGTGATTGCAATTTTGGGCTTGGCGGGCGTGGGTTACCTGTTTGTTAAGTTGGTTCAGCCGGTGGCGGCAACCAATGCGACGTTACGCGCAGACATTGCGACCAAAGAGGGTCAGCTCGTCTCTCAGGCTCAGGAGCTACAGAATATTGCCAAGCTGGAAGCTGACCTGGAAGCCGCGATGCAGAGGCGACGAAATGTTTACTCGCTCTTTGCCAGCGAGAAGACGATGGACACGCTGTTGCTAGACATCAACCAGCGAATTGAAAGCAGCAATGCTTCTTTAGGCGGCGTTCGCAGCCAAGTCACCAGCCGAGGCATCCCGGCCATTTTGGTAGATGCTCAGTTGAGATCGTTTACCCCAGGCGAAAAAACGGTTGTAGAAGATGGCTCTTTGGGCGAGGGCGTCAATGGCAAAGTGCGTCGAGAAACCTATTCTGTGGAGTTTTCTGGAGACTTTGCTCAGACCCAGTCGATTTTACGCAACTTAGAGCGATTGGAGCCGCTGCTGATGGTGCGCGACTTCAAAATTCAGAGCGGCGAGGTGGTTCTAGAGACGGTGATTGGGGCGGGCGGTCAGGTAGTGATTCAGCCCAAAACGCCGATTACAACTTCGTTTCAAATAGATGCGCTGATGCCAACTGCCGACGCCGATGTGCCGCCCGATGTGTCTGCGCCGGTAGTCGAGGCAGCTCCGGTTGAGGGGGCAGCTCCGGCTGAAGGGGAGGCTGTGGAAAGTGAATAACTAGCTTTTCTATTGTCTTAACTCTCAGCGTCCGGTTAAGTCTTTTTTCCATCCTTTTTTTCCTAGTTTGTCCTCAAGGAGTGATCTGTGAAACGTCGTCTTAATTTTAGAAGCCTGATGATTAGTGGTGCCTTAGCCGCTGTCACCGGCCCTCTAGCTATGGCTTCATCTGCTAGTGCCAAGACCGTCGTGGAAGGTGTGAACCTGAGAAAGACGCGGGCAGGATTGTCTCTAACGCTCAAAACGTCTGGAGATACGCCTCAAGTGGTCACGGCGCGATCTGGGGAAACCCTGCGGGCCGATATTGCTCATGCTCAGTTGGATCTAGCTGAGGGCGAAAGTTTTACTCAAAAACATCCTTCTCCAGGGATTGAGTCGGTGACGTTGAAGTCGCTGGGCGCTGATAAGGTGCGTCTGACGGTAAAAGGTGACGATAAAGCGCCGATTAGCAAGATTGAGAGCACGTCTAAGGCGGGTGTGAAGCTCTCTTTTGATACTCGCGCGGGTGCTAAAGCAGTACCGTCTGTGCTGCCAGAAACGATTGAGACGGTGCCCGGTGAAGCTGAAGCCGCTGCTCCAACTGTGGTGGAACCGTTTAAGCTGGCTCAGCGGAATGAAGAAGTGCCTGATATTTTGGTGCCTAATCCAGAGGTCATTATCGACGGTACGCCCGTAGCTGCGCCCTCGCTGAATGCTGCGCCGCCCTTTTTGCCTAGAGCAGTTGCGCCGCCAGTGGGTGACCTTTCCGTTTCCGATATTGACGCTACTTTGGACGTGATTGATTTGGGGACGGCTGAGCGGGTTCCCCGGTTAGTTTTACGAGATGCGTCCGCGCGTGAGGTGCTGTCTCTATTGGCGCGGGCGGCTGGGCTAAACCTGGCGTTTACCAGTGCTGTAGAGGGCGAAGAGGCGGAAGATATCCGGGTTTCTTTAGATATTGAAAATGAGCCGGTTCAGAACGTCTTCAATTATGTGCTTCAGCTTTCTGGACTAGAAGCTAACAAGGTTGGGCGCACTATATTCGCTGGGCCTAAGCTGCCAAACAGTGCCCGTAATGTTTTGGTTCGCAGCGTTCGGCTAAATCAGGTGGACGTAGGGGTTGCGCTTAATTTCTTGGTGGCGATGGGGGCGGAGACGGCGGTTTCTCGCGATCGCCTAGTCACTAGCGTCAATGCCGTAGCTGTGGGTGATGGTACGGATGTTACCGAAACTCAGTCCACAACCGAATCGAGAGTAGAAAACCAGAGAGCTGAATTTGAAGATTCTAATCCGCTGCTAAGAGGATTGCAGGTGATTGGAGATGAGCGGACGAATTCTCTAACGCTAGTTGGGACACCCCGTCAGATCGAAATCGCCTCGGCTCAGCTAATTCAGCTCGACTTGCGCCGCCGTCAGGTAGCAGTTAACCTGCGCGTGATTGACGTTAATTTAAATGCACTAGATGCTTTTGGTACTAGCTTCTCGTTTGGCGCTGGTAACACAAGCGTGACGCAAACAGGTGGACTAGGTCTAATCAACCTTGGCGATTCGATTCCCAACTTCACAGGACTCAACCCAACTCAAGTAGGTCGTAGTTTGGCGGGTATTGCTAGTGGCGGTGCGCTCAATTTAGCACAGCAGTTCTTAGCACAGCTCCAGGCTGTTGTCACTAATGGCCAAGCAAAAATCGTAACCGATCCAACTTTGGTCGTTCAAGAAGGGCAAACCGCCGCTGTACAGCTTACTCAGGAGGTCATTACCAACATTACTATCGACCGAGAGACAACCGATGCTGGCATTTTGACAACCACCACGTTTGAAAAAGCTGACGCAGGCTTAAACCTACAGGTGCAAATCGATCAAATTGATGACAACGGCTTTGTCAACTTGTCCGTAGCGCCCTCTATCTCTGCGCCGACAGATGAATTTCAAATTGGCGATGAAGGGACAGCTATTTTACTCTCAAAGCGGCAGCTTACTTCAGGGCAGGTACGTGTAAGAGACGGCCAAACGCTTGTGCTCTCAGGAATTATTCAGGAGTCCGATAGAGTAACCACTTCTAAAGTCCCCTTACTAGGAGATATCCCATTATTAGGTGCGCTGTTTAGAAGCACTAGTAAAAACAATGAGCGGCGCGAGCTGATTGTGTTGCTGACTCCTCAAATATTGGATGACTCTGATGCGAGTGTGTATGGCTATAGCTATCAGCCGGGTGAGGATGTGCAGCAGCTTCTAGAGGACAGAAGGGCTGAATAAAAGCCACTCTAGATAATCTCGTCGAATAAATAGACTAATTAGAGCCAATATTTTCTGATTTTTCAGGAAGTGTTGGCTTTTTGTCAAGTCAGAATACTTAAATTTTCTCTCAAGAACTATGAACTTTCTTGAAAATCCCTGAAATCCATACAAATTAAAGGTTTTCTCTGTTCAGATGACCCAAGTACCCCTTAAAATGGGGCAGTAAAAATCATGAGGTTTCAAGGGTTTCAGCGGTCGCTGTTTTCCTTGCCTTCACCCTCTGACGGGTGCCTCATGAAAAGTTTAAATTTGCCATTGGGCAATGTGTAGTCCACTTAAATCTAAGTACTCAATCACTCTCCAAGGAGATAAGCATGAATAAAGGTGAACTCGTTGATACCGTTGCAGAGAAGTCTTCGGTCACGAAGAAACAGGCGGATGCCGTCATCTCAGCAGCCGTAGAATCCATTATGGAAGCCGTGTCCAAAGGCGAAAAGGTAACGTTGGTGGGCTTTGGCTCATTCGAACCTCGCGCTCGCAAAGAACGTGAGGGCCGCAACCCCAAAACTGGCGATACCATGGTGATTCCGGCAACCACTGTGCCTGCATTCTCTGCGGGCAAACAGTTTAAGGAAATGGTTGCCGGTAAAAAGAAGAAGTAGATCTTCGTTTATTGGTTTCCTGATGATGTCTAGACCGGTTCATGGGGGCAATTTGGCTTGGGCCGCTGGCCTAGCGCACTGTGCTCCCGCTGAACTGCTGGACTTTTCAGCTAGTATTAGTCCGCTGGGGCCACCTCGTTCTGTACGCGCGGCGGTTCAGGCGGATTTTTTGTCGGTGCGAGATTATCCCGATCCGGCGTATGGAGATTTGAGACGGGCGATCGCTCACCATCACAAAGTCCCCATCGAATCCGTCATGCCCGGTAACGGCGCGGCAGAATTACTCACCTGGGCGGCGAGAGATTTGGCCCAAATGGAAACTTGTTTTTGCCTATCGCCGGGATTCAGCGATTACGATCGCGCGTTGCAAGCTTTCGGCTGCGTCTCGACTAAGCTTCCTTGCTTTAACGCATCGAACTGGCAAGAAAGCCTTTTAGGTCAATCTTTAGACCTGGAGCAGTGCGGCCTTTTGCTGAATAATCCTCATAATCCAACCGGGATGCTGTTTGATAGAGAACAAATACGGTCTGTTCTTTCTCGCGTAGGTTTGGTGGTTGTAGACGAAGCGTTTATGGATTTTTTGCCGCCTGAGCGATCGCAAAGCGTTATTGACTGGATAAGTGAGTTTGAGAATTTGGTGGTGATTCGCTCGCTAACGAAGTTTTATAGTATGCCGGGGTTGAGGTTGGGCTATGCGATCGCCCAACCCAAAACACTAAAGCGCTGGCAAACCTGGCGAGATCCCTGGTCTGTCAACACGCTGGCAATCTCAGCGGGAATAGCCGCTTTGCAAGATACTAAGTTCCAACGGCAAACGTGGGACTGGCTGGCGGCGGCGAATCGGCAGATGTACAAATCGCTTGCCGCAATTCCAGAACTGTCGCCTTTACCCGGCTGCGTCAATTTCTTTCTAGTGGCCTGCGAGAAGTCTGTGACGGCTTTGCAAGAAAATCTGCTAAAGCGCCATCGGATTTATATTCGCGACTGTATGAGCTTTGAGGGGTTGGGCGATCGCTATTTTCGAGTAGCGGTAAAGATGCAGGACGAGAATTTGCGGTTGGTGAGGGCGATCGCCGACGTATTACCCCATTTGCCTGAGGCCAGCGATGTCATCTGACTACGATCTGGTCGTCTTGGGCGGTGGACTAGAAGGTAGAATTGCGGCAATAACAGCAGTAGGCTACGGCGCTAGGGTGGCGTTGGTAGAACCACCGGGACTTTTTGACAACGGACAGCGACAACGGTTCTTGCTATCGGGTTTGCAACAGTTGGCTCAGGTCAGGCAACGGCAGGCGGTCGGTGAATGGTTTGGCGATAAAACGTCTATAGGAGCCTTAGATTGGCCCGCGTTGATTGCCTGGAGTCGCATTGCGGCTGAGTCTGCGGCTGCGAGGCTTTCTGTGGGGATGATGAGCGCTAGCGGCGTAGACGTAGTGTTAGAGCGGCCAGAGCGCCTATCGCGTCATATGGTCGTGACAACAGGGCGCAGGCGACTGAGTGCTCGGGGCGTTTTGGCGGCTTATGGGCGCGTTCCCTTTGCCATGCCGTTGCTAAAGGCGGCTGCGTTGCCTGAATCAGCGGATGTGGTGGGCGGTTCTATTTTGGCGATCGCTTGGGCCGAAGCGCTGGCAGTCATGGGTGTGGAGGTGCGGTTAATCGCTGCGCGGGTGCTACCGGGAGCGGATGAGGACGTGAGGCGGTTGGTGCGATCGCAGCTCATCGCGGCAGGCATCGAAATTACAACTATTGCTAGCGGTGACCGCGTCACTTTGAACGTAGATCCAGGAGAACCAGCCTTGACGCTGCCTGATTTTGCCAGCGATCCGTTAACTAAATCTCCTTACTTGCGCGTCAATCGCAAATTACAAACGGCTCATCTTCGCCTATTTGCCTGCGGTTCAGCGATGGCTGGGTCTACAAATATGCGTTTGGCTGAGTATGAGGCTCGGATTGCCGTCAAGAATGCGCTATTTTCGCCCAATAGAAGCGTGGATTACCGGGCTGTTGTGCAAGGAAACGAACGTTATGCGCGCGTGGGACTGACTGAGGCTGAGGCTATGCGTCGATATGGCGTCGTCGTACAGGTGCAAACAGCGAGCAATGCGGGAAGTGCTGATTTGAGCCGGGTTGCGCCGCTGCCGATGTATTGCAAATTGGTTTTGGTGGGCGATCGCTTAGCGGGCGTTCATCTCTTGGGCGAAGGAGCCGAAGGGCTAGCTTGTTTGCTCTCGAAGTGGATGGGCAAGCCGATGGCGGACTTGGATGATGGCAGCTTGAGCGGGCAAGGATTGGTATGGTTGGTGTTTGAGTGTGTGTGGCGATCGCGACAGTCTCGCTGGCAAGTGGGGCACTGGCGGCGAGACTGGGCCGAAAACTGGTTCAACTGGCGGCGTAGTCGGGGCTGATTTTGTGAGCGATCGCGTAGCTTTTCTACAGGTACACTATGTACATTATATGCGAGCAATTGTGACTGCCTCTGGCTGGTCTTGATATTTACCGCGTCGAGTTTCGTAGCTCACCTGGCAGGGTTCGCCTTCTAAGAAGAGAAGCTGAACGACACCTTCGTTTGCATAGATGCGGCAGTCGGCGCTGGAGGAATTTGAGAATTCTAGGGTCAAATAGCCGCGCCATCCGGCTTCGGCGGGGGTGAGGTTGGCAATGATGCCGCAGCGGGCGTAGGTGCTTTTGCCAATGCAGATGGTGGTGATGTTGTTGGGCATTTGCAGACGCTCTAGGGCGACGCCAAGGCCATAGGAGTGGGCAGGCAAGATAAAGTAGCTGCCGTTTTCGTCTTTTCTTAGGTCGCTGGGTTCCAGGTTTTCGGGGTTGAAGTTTTTGGGGTCGATGACGGTGCCGGGGACGTGGCGGAAGATGCGGAATTCTTTGGACGATAGGCGGATGTCGTAGCCGTAGGAAGAGAGGCCGTAGCTGATGACGGGCGTTTCGTGGCCGTGGGTGGGAAGCTGTACTCGGCGGATAAGGGAAGGCTCGAAGGGTTCGATTAAGCCTTTGCTGGCGGCTTGTTTGATCCAGGCGTCATTCTTGATCATGGGTTATACAACGAAGTTACGGCGGAATTCTGTGACCTGGTCGGCTACGTCTAGCAGAGACTCTGGCATTTGTGGCCCGGTGAAGATGATGTCTACGTGAGATGGACGGTCTTTTAGCATGTTTAAGACTTCGTTTTCTTGGATGAGGCCGAAGTCTACAGCCAGACTCAATTCGTCTAAAACAATCAGGCCGTAGGTGCCGCTTTTAACGGCTAGCTGTGTGTGTTCCCAAAGCTTTTTTAAGGCGGCTTTGGTTTTGTCGCTGACGTCTGGATTGCTGATGCATTCGGGCGCGTCGAAGCGAATCCAGGAGAGGTTTTGACCCATTTGCGTTGGGTGTTCTGGCCCCTGGTTGAGTCCGCCCTTGAGAAATTGTACGACTAGAACGGGTAGGCCCTGCTCTGCGACCCGGATAGACTGCACCATAACGTTGGTGAAAAAGGTGCGGTGCGGCGAGGTGAAAATTTGCACGGTGCCTTCTATAGCACGAAGCAAAGGGTGCCGAATAGCAGGGATAATGGGGCTGCCAGGAAGCGTTCGGAGCTGGGAAACCATAGGATACGGTTGACAATATCTAGTAACAATATATCTAGTTAGACGCTAAAGGTAGTGTAGTAGCTGCCATCCGATCAGAATAATACGCTATATGTCTGAAGATTGAAATCTGTTCTGAGCTGAGATTTGGCCGGTAGATTGGGAAGTGGCGTGTCGGTTAAGCAGGTCAGATGAGTTAGTGAGATGGGTAAATGCTGTAGTCTGAGGCTTGGATTATGCCTGACTTGGATTGGGTGTTGTATTTAGGTGGGTTTGAGCGATGTGGGAACGTCCGGATGGTCGGAAGGCGGATGAGCTGCGGCCTGTGAAGTTTGAGCGAGGGTTTACTCGCTATGCGGCAGGGTCGGTGCTGGCGCACTGTGGGAATACGCGGGTGCTGTGTACGGCGTCGGTGAGTGAGGAGGTGCCGCGCTGGATGAAGGGCAAGGGGAAGGGCTGGCTGACGGCGGAGTATCGGATGCTGCCGGGGGCGACGCATACGCGCAAGTCGCGGGAGCTGATGCAGCTATCGGGGCGGACGCAGGAGATTCAGCGGTTGATTGGGCGGAGTTTGCGAGCGGCGCTAGATATGGAGGCGTTGGGCGAGCGGATGATTACGATTGATGCGGATGTGTTGCAGGCGGATGGCGGGACGCGGACGACTTCGATTACGGGGGCGTATGTGGCGCTAGAGGAGGCGATCGCTTACCTAACTGCACAAGGCCACCTCACCACTTCACCCATTCGCCACCAAATCGCCGCTATTTCTGTCGGCTTGCTTGAAGGCAATCCGTATTTAGACCTTAACTATCCCGAAGACTTCGCGGCAGATACCGACTTTAACGTGGTGATGAACGAGAAAATGGAGTTTGTGGAGATGCAGGGAACGGCGGAAGCTGGGAGCTTTACGCGATCGCAGCTCAACGGCCTGTTGGACTACGCCGAAAAAGGCATTGGCGAGCTAATGAGGTTGCAAAAAGCGGTACGTTCATAGTCGAATAAGTAAGTGAACGAAATCGCTTATAGAGCGCATTTCGACTACGCTCAATGCTCGGCGGCTCGCAATTTGAGGGCTGAGCGTAGTCGAAGTCCGGCAACTAAAGTGAGCGATCGCCGACGAGAAGTGTTAAATTCCCTGATAGTTATCGGTTAAAGCGCTTCTCATTATGGCCAAGGATCTACGAGATTTTCTGAAAAAGGTGAAGGCCAGAGGGCAACTGCGCAGTGTGTCGGCGCTGGTAGATCCAAATTTGGAGATTGCTGAAATTTCTAATCGGCTGTTGCAGTCCGGCGGGCCAGCGGTACTGTTTGAGAATGTGAAAGGTTCGCCCTATCCGGTGGTGGTGAACTTGCTGGGAACGGTGGAGCGGGTTTGCTGGTCGATGGGCATGGAGCATCCCGAAGAGCTGGAGGTTCTGGGCAAAAAGCTGGGGATGTTGCAGCAGCCGAAGCCGCCAAAGACTTTTTCTCAGGCGATTGATCTGGGGAAGGTGCTGTTTGACGTGGTGAAGGCGAAGCCCTCGCGAGACTGGCTACCGGCTTGTCAGCAGGTGGTGAAGCTAGATGATCAGGTTGATTTGACCAAAATTCCGATGATTCGCCCTTACCCTAAAGATGGCGGGAAGGTGGTGACGCTGGGACTGGTGATTACCAAGGATGTCGATACGGGCGTGCCGAATGTGGGCGTGTATCGGTTGCAGCTTCAGGGTCGCAATACGATGTCGGTGCAGTGGCTGTCGGTGCGGGGCGGGGCGCGGCATTTGCGCAAGGCGGCGGAGCGGGGGAAGAGTTTGGAGATTGCGATCGCCATCGGTGTAGATCCCTTAATCATCCTGGCCGCAGCCACTCCCATCCCAGTAGATCTCTCAGAATGGCTGTTTGCTGGACTTTATGCTGGTAAAGGCGTTTCGCTGGCCAAGTGCAAAACCGTTGACCTAGAAGTGCCTTCAATGTCGGAGTTTGTGCTAGAAGGCACGATTACGCCTGGTGAGACGGCGACCGACGGGCCGTTTGGCGACCATATGGGCTATTACGGCGGCGTAAATCCAGACGCGCCTTTGATTCGTTTTCACTGTATGACGCACCGAAAGTCGCCGGTTTATTTGACAACGTTTAGCGGGCGTCCGCCAAAAGAAGAAGCGATGATGGCGATCGCCCTCAACCGCATCTACACCCCCATCCTCCGCCAGCAAGTAACTGAAATTGTTGACTTCTTTCTCCCGATGGAAGCGCTCAGCTATAAGGCGGCCATCATCTCAATCGACAAATCCTATCCAGGCCAAGCGCGTCGGGCGGCAATGGCGTTTTGGACGGCGCTGCCACAGTTTACCTACACCAAATTTGTGATTGTTGTAGACAAAGACATCAACATTCGCGATCCGCGTCAGGTCGTATGGGCAGTGACTTCCAAGGTCGATCCGATTCGCGACGTGTTCATCTTGCCAGACAATCCTTTTGACTCATTGGACTTTGCAAATGAGCGACTAGGTTTAGGCAGTCGAATGGGCATTGACGCAACCACTAAGATCGCACCTGAAACTGAGCACGAATGGGGCGAACAGCTAGAGTCTGACCCAGACGTAGCGGCTTTGGTCGAACGGCGCTGGCAGGAGTACGGACTAGGCGACATTGTGATGGGAGAGGCGAATGCAAACGTATTCGGCTATGACATTCGTTAACTTATCTTCATAGATCTGTTCTGAGGAAGAGAGAAAATCCATCGAAGTCGTTCATTATTCATCATCGGAACTTCAACGGATTAGCCACAGCTTTGGCTAATTCACTCTCTTTTTGAGGCCACTATGGATCCAAAGATAATTTTTTACGTCGTATTCGGTTCGGCGCTGCTCGGATTTACCTGGTTGCCAACGGTTCGAGGCGCTCGATTTATTAATGTGCCGCTGCTGTATTCTTTGCTGGCGGTTGTCTTATTTAGTCAGCTTACCGATCTGCCGCTGCTCGATCCGATTAACAATAAGACGCACACTATAGTGACGGAATATGTCACTGAGATTATTGTTATTATTTCGCTGGCAGGTGCAGGTCTGGCCATTGATCGGCGGTTTCGGTTTAGCACCTGGCAATCTACGCTGCGGCTGCTAGGCTTTTCGATGCCGATTTGTATTGCGGGTGCGGCCTTTCTCGGGCATTGGATTTTTGGTCTGTCATTGACCGATTCGGTTTTGCTAGGAGCCTGTTTAGCCCCTACCGACCCGGTGATGGCTCATAGCGTTCAGGTGGGGCCTCCGAACAAAGGGGGCGAAGATCCCACCCGGTTTGCGCTGACGACTGAGGCCGGACTGAATGACGGGTTGGCTTTTCCCTTTGTTTACCTGGCGATCAGGCTCGCTGAGCACAACGGCACCTTTGGGAGTTGGTTAGTTGGCTGGGCGGCGTACGATTTAGTATTTAGAGTGGTGATGGGAACGGTCGTCGGCGTTGTCATTGGCTTGCTGTTGGCTCACTATGCTTTTCGGGTATCGGATGAAACAGAGCGCGAAGAGACCAGCGAGGGATTGTTCATTATGGCGTCTATTTTCTTGGCGTACGGCGTTGGAGAAGCCCTGCATGGCTATGGATTTTTAGCGGTGTTTGCGGCGGCGGTGGCTACTCGACAGAATATTGAAAAGCATCACGAGTATTTCGCTAAGCCCTATCAATTTGCAACTCAGCTAGAGCGTATTTTGGCGGGGCTGTTATTAATTGCACTGGGCGGATTTATCGCCCGCGCGGATCTAGGGCTATTGACTTGGCAAAACTTTGCCTTCGCAGCGCTGTTTATGCTGTTGGTCAGGCCGATTTCTGGACTGCTTGCTTTGATGGGAACAAAGCTTTCCTTGCTGGAGAAGAGCGCGATCTCTTTTCTAGGCATTCGTGGCTTTGGTTCGTTTTACTATTTGGCGTATGCTCAAACTCATGCCACCTTCGAGAACGTCAATTTGCTCTGGAGCAAATTGACGCTGACGGTACTACTCTCTTTGCTGATTCACGGCAATTCAGCGACGATTGCTATGAACTGGATTGACGAGCAGCAGCGCAACCGGCGGAACTCGCGAGGGCGACGACGGAAAAAAGTCCGTCCAGAATCGTCGTAGCTAGGTCATACGGCTAGCGACTAGCGTTTGATTCTGTTCTAGTGAGAGCTGCAAGTCTGAAAGCTGAGTGAGGTAGTCTTTAATCTTTTTAGCTTCTTTTTGCGCAGTGACTTGGCGATGAAGGGCGGCTCTAGCTAGGTCTTCTCGGTCTTTTGCTAATGCTTTTTGCGCGACCCGGTGCCAAGTAAAGGCGTCTTCGGTGGCCTGATTATATTGAGGTAAGAGGGTTTGAGTGGCGATCGCGATATTACTCAGCGCCTCTTGAAAAAGCCGCATAGTTTTCGCCGGAGACTCGTTCTGCGCAGCGCGATTGGCTAAGTCTGAAACCTGGGGCTGCCTAATTTGGTCTAGCCGTAGGCCAAAGTTATCGAGCTGTTCGCAATCGCTGTCTCCGGTCTTGCACCAGTTGGCAAAGTGCTCGCAGTTGTTAAAAAATAAATCGTACTGGCGCTCGCCCAAGCGACTTTCGGCCCGATCTATCACAATATCTGCAATAAAGGCCGTTGGCTGGCTTTTGGTGTATACCCGACCGCCCCTAGCAAAAGAATCTCTTGAGGTTCGCGCAATTGCCGCCTCGCCCGACTTGCTGTAGTGAATCACCGTACTATCGCCGCAGTCTATGCCGTGGTGCTCGTAGGGAATGCCCATAATTTCTCGAATGGCATATATCTGATCTCCTCTGGCCATAGGTTTCGCGAAATGCAGTTGGCTCTAAGCGTATCCTACGCACCGGCCTTTCGATATCGCTCTGAGGGCTTTTTCTAAGCGTTTTCCTTAACAACCGCTCTGCCCCGTGCCTGCTGTTTAGCGATCAGCGCATGGATAGAGGACATGCCTTTGGTTTGCTGTACTACGTTGATTTGAATATTGGGGCCAGAGCGAGCGAGACGAATGACTAAGCCGTCCTGCACAGGCTTACTTTCGATCCGTTCTCCGGCTAAAAAGGTGCCGTTGGTGCCGGTGTTATGAATCTCCCAGCCGTCTTCGGTTTGCCGTAGCTCTACGTGATGGCGAGAGACTACGGCGCTGTAAAGCACCACATCGTTATTGACCGAGCGCCCGATGCGAACGATGGGTTCTTCTTCAAAAGTCCAGCTTTGCACGGGCGTTTTGTCGATGGGATGGAGCAAAGAGAGGGTGATGACGTTATTTAATGTGGACACAGCACAACACCAGAGAGGGGTTACAACGGCAGTCTGGCTTTATTGGGTGAAGTGCCTGCCATTGTTAGACCCTTTAGCTGGCGGCTTCGAAAATAAAACTGACTTTATCGCCTTTGCCAAGAGCAATGCGATCGCCTGGACGCAGCCGATGCCGATTACCCGCTGGAAGGGGTAATCCATTGACGTAGGTTCCGTTGGAGCTGCCAACATCTTCTATATAGTAGACATCGCCTTCTACGCGAAGGTTGGCATGTGTCCGGGAAACAATCTCTGAGTCTGGAAATCCAGACACGTCAATGTCGGGCGGCGTTTGATCATTAGGTTTCCCAATCCGGACTACAGATAGCTGCCTGGGAAGCTCGATAGGCGTATCGGTTTGGACATGGCGCAGGCGAACGCTAAGGGTTTGAAGCTGGGTGACCATGGGCCGCGCTGCCGGGGGTGGTTGAACAGCGG
>QBMC01000210.1 GCA_003242035.1 Nodosilinea foveolarum
AATGGAATTACAGAGCTATTCCTGAAAACTTGACAGTTATTGATTGAGCGTTCCTTAATCCCTTCTAAACCACCCCACTGCCCATTGTGCAGATCGAGAACGTCGAGAATGGCGTTGCCTGCTTTGGCAATTTGGTCGTAGAGGAGCGCTCGTAAGATAGCGCTGGTGCCACTGCGCCGCTCGCCGAAGACTAGGGCGGAGTAGGCGCTGTTGGCGACTAGCTCAGCAATCAGATTGCCGCTGTAAAAAGCAACGTTGTTAGAAGACGTATCCGATGAAGAAACAGCCACTTGGCCGTAAGTATTTGGCTGGTAGCTAGAAATCGCCTGATGTTGTGCTTCGAGCTGTTGAACAGACGCCGCTGTTTCTGGCGCTGCGGGCGCATCATTCAAGAGCGGAAAGCCGCGCTCTGCCAAATAGTCCAGGTAAGCTTCAGCGCTGTGCCGGTCACCTTGGTAGAGCGCTTGTACCGCGACACGCACGTCCGAGAGCGTTACCTCACGCTTACCTAGCTCTGCGGCGAGCTGTCTAGCGATCAGATCTGGATTGGTGGGTGCGAGCTGCGTCTGCTCCATTGCGGTTTCAATGAGAATGCGAAGCTGCGCCTGCTCGTCGAGCAGGCCAGCGGAGCTAGGCGGCGAGTCTATGGTAGGGGGCTGACGAAATCGCATGATGTACGAGCCTTTTGCTGAATAGAGAAAAGAGAAATCAATAAAACGCGCCGATGATGAACAGACAGCCGAGCGCGGTCAGCGCACTGACTAGCCAGCGACTGATCTGCTCAGTTTTGGCTTCTGCGGCGCTCAGCAGTTCAAATATTTCGGCCTGAGCATCGGCGCGATGACGCACTTCGCCGTATTCGATAGCCACTGTCGCGAGCTGTCGCAGTGAGGCAATCTTGAGCTGATAGCGTCTGAGAAACTGACCAGCTAGCAGGGCGCTCAGCAAGGTAATCCCAGCGGTGCAGTAGGGATGAAACAAGATATCGAAGCAGGCTAGTACTGGGGCAGGAAGATAGGCGCGAAAGAATCCGACCGTGCCCCAGGCCATCAGCCAGCCCACCGCTTCAGAGAGCATGTCTAGCCCAGTCATCTTTCCTTGGGGAATATAGAAGATAGAGCGGCTACGGAAAGACTTGCTGGCGGGCAAGCTGCTATTGGGTAGTACAGGCGGCTGACTCTCTTCATCCGTTTCAGCATTGTCATCCTCTATCTGATCGCTCAGCGCCTCCTCTACCGATGAGGCCGCTGGCGGTGCTTTACGCGTTCTGGGTGGAGTCGCCGCTGTTGTCTTGGCAGAATTGCCAAAGGGCGATTGGCCGAAGGTCTTGCTGTTGTATGCCATGAGGGTTCTTCTGTGATGCAGCGGTTACGGTTGTTGAAAAGCGGGCGGCGGCGGGGGATGGCTACCGGCTTTGCTGGTCGGCGCGGCGGGCTTTGTGGGCTGAGGCGGGCGATCACTTTGAGCAGCTTTCGGCACTTCCGGCTGGGTGCTTTCCGGCGTCGGAGCAACCTCGCCAGGGCGCTCTTGGGCTGACTCAACAAACTCAGGCTTAGACCCAAGCTGTTCTATAAGCTTTGGCCATAGCGCCAGTGCGCCATAGGTGACGCCGCCCATCAGCAGAAACAGTAGCCATCGCTGTGGTTGGAAAGCGGCCCATCGCCCCCTGGTGAGAGCCAGCAGTCGTCTAGCAAGTTGGCGACAAACAGCGTTTGCTCGCCCTGCTTGATACTGAGCCGGTAGCGCAGGCGGCTGGCTTTTCTGGCTATCTGTAGCAGTAGAAGCAGTTGCGGATTTGGCATCTACCGATACTGCGCCTCCTGGCCCTGAGTCACCGGCTTGAGAAAGCAATGCCTTTGCCGCAGGTGTTCCTGCAAGCAGCCGCTGGCTCTGATTGAGCTGTTCTTGCAGTCTCTGGTTCTGCGCCACGAGCCGCTGAGTCTGTTGCAACAGCGCTAAGTTGTCGCGATAGAAATCGGTTGAATGAGCGACCTCAACAGACTGCGACTGCTTGTTTAGCCCCGGCTGGTTTGCCTCCTGCTTGATTGACGCTTGAGAGCACAGCGCGACAAACTGCGCCACGACGGGCGTAATTTGCTGCTCGCTCTGACCATCTACTTCAACTATGATTTTTAAGCTCATGGCACAAGTTGGATTGAAGGATAGCCGCTAGGCATCAAAGCCGGGACGACGAATGCTCTCGCTTTGCCGCAAGGTGGTGCTATCGGGTACGTAGGTCTTAGCCGTAGGCGATCTCGCCATTTGGTTATTCACTGCGTTATCGGCCAGCGGATTAGGAACGCTAATGCTGGGCAGGGCGCTGGTGAGATTTGCCGTTTGAACGGCCTTCAGCCGCTGCTCGACCTCAGCGGGATCTAGGCGCAGCAGGTCGTTAAGATCTCGCATCGCTTCAACCAGATCGACCTGGATAAACTCCACTCGCTTCAGGTGCGCCGCGTTGGTGTTGGCCTGGGCGCGTCCGGCGTGAAGCATTTCGCTGAATAGATTGATTAGGCCGCTCGGGTCGTTGGCCATACTGGGATTAAGACGAGCTTTATACCAGTCGCGCGAGATCACGCAGCCGGAGGCGATCGCCCCTACAATCACCGCGTCTCTAATTTGATTAACCTTGCCGGTTTGAATAACAAAGGCGAGTCCGCCAACACTGGCGAAGTAGGCGGCGTAGTGCAGCAGATTGCGTTGGCGAAGCCTCTCTTGAAGAGAATCGCCCTTTAACTGCGCTGAGGACTGTTTCTCGTGTGCGGTTGGGGGGCCGCTGGTCGGTGAAGCGGGCGATGAATCGGTAGGGAACATTGGCACTCTCCAGTGGGGGGACAGATGGTAGGTCGTGGCAGAAATATCGAGCGCGAGGCGAAAGTGAGCGATCGCCCACAGCCGATGAGCTATGAACTGGCGGCGGCTAGCTGCGGCGATGGACTGCTGCTGCCTAGCTGTCCGTTGGATGCGGCGCTGGGTGGCCCGCTGCTGTAGAAGCTCTCTAGCGCTAATGGCTCCGTCGCTGAGCCACCTTTGTCTTGCCTGTTTAAGAGTGACCGCAGCCTGGAGGACTGCTGCTGTCTGCGAGTGTGGCGCTTTTTTACGAGGTCAACATAGGCAATGATGGCCTCGCGGTAGTCGGTGTTGTCAGGGAGATCTTCTGGATTGGCGAGATAGCGGCTAATCATCTGGTCTACGAGCTGTTCGGGGGTCTCTAGCTGTTCCTCTTGCTCAATGCGCTCGATGAATATAGAGAGAATGGGATCGGTGCCGTCTCCAGCTAAGAGAGAAACTTCGCCATTAGGTGTAGGCGCTTGTATCAGGGCGACGATCTGCATTTTTTGCTCATCGCTAACTTCGGTGCCGCCGTTGGCGTTAGGCAAGATGGCAGTTACTTTGTCGGCGAGTTCGTTGACGGGTAGGTCGAGTTCTTTGGCGAGCTTGTTGAATTTCATGGCTTGAAAATCTCCAATATGGAATGGGTCAGTTGAGCTGCTTGTTCAGGCGGAAGTTGGTGCTGCTCAAATAGATCTCTGAGCGCGTTTTTTTGGGCGTTGACAGTGGTGACATCAGGAAACATCTTTTCGGTGAGGGCATCGCCTTTGATGCCTGCGGTGGTGTAGCTGCGATAGGTGATGATGGCCTCGGCTTGATGGGGACTAAGGGGCGAGTCAGGAACGTAATCAGCAAAGCTGGGGTGACGATTTTCAATCAGCCAGTTTTTTGCCTTTCTGACGTTGGAGAGATCTGCGCCGAGATCTCGCGCGAGCTGGCGCAAGCTCACCTCACCCCGGCACTCCTGATAGAGCACAGTGATTACGGGAGATAGGGAGAAGTCAGCATTGGAAACCATTGATTTTTCGTTCTGTCTGGGATTGTTGAGAAGCTGGCTTGAGGAAATTGTGAGAATTCACTGGCCCTCTGGGTAATCGCTCGCCTATAGGTGGGCGCTCACCCAGGGGCGGAGGACACCCAAGGGAGGGGGTGAGCATGGGTGAGCTAAGCGATAGAGGGCTAATCTTCCGCTGCTTCTAGAGAAGCGTCTGCCGCTTGAGCCGTCTGCGACCGACTGAAGCGTTCCATCAGCGCCGTTCGCTTGTCTGCATCTGCGATAGTTACCACAGCGGTTTGTATGCCCTTGAGCGATAGAACCAGTACGGGCTTACCGACAGCTTTAGTGAGTCGCCAGAGCTGTGCGCCCACTCGCTGCGCTAGCTGATGCTCTTTATCGAAGGCGACAAACTCTTCCCAAAGGGCTTTGGATTCGTCGAACAGTCCTTGGCTGGTGAGCTGGAGTTCGGTTAGCGACGTGTCTGGGGCTGTGGCAAGAGCGCTGCTTTCTTCATCCGCAGGCAGAGGCTGCTTCGCTTCTTGTGCAATCAGAGCTGAGATCTGTTTTGTAGACATGGTTTGAGACTTCCTTGAGTTGAAGGGTGATAGTTGCTTGTTCTGGTGGACTTAGCCGGTTGAGGACGATGATTTTAGTTTGAGCTTTGCCCGTGATGGGATTAGTACTGTCGGTAGCGGTAACGTGCGCTCGGCTTAGCTGCCGAGGACTGTTAGCTTTGTGCAGGCGGATGTTTATCCCCTTGACCGCACGGGGCAGCGGCGACGCACGGCGCTTCTGTTCCCTAGCCCTTCAGCCTTTTGGCGATTCAGTTGTCGTAAAGCTTGGAAAACTGCTTAGTCGATGGCTTCGAGCGTGACGGCCTGCGTCGTTGGATTGATGACCATTGCGCGGTGCTGACTGAACGCTATGGAATAGTCGGCGGTGGCGGTGGGTGGCTTGTGGTTGAGGGGGGCCGGTACGACTAGGGAAAGGGCAATCGCACTCAGTGACAGACCGATTGACAGCGGAGCATTGAAAAATCGTTTGAACATGGGAGGCACCTATTGATTGGGGGTTGAATTGACAGGAGCGCTGACCGCTGGCGATCGCATACAAAGCTCGTACATCTGCTCAAAGGCTTGCAGCGCCCCGAGCAGCCGCAGAATTCGATCTGACATGCTGCCCTCTGGATAGCGGCGGCAGAGTTCGTCGGCCACTGACTCAGGTATGCTGATGGCGATCGCACTCGTCGTCGCAGGCAGCTCCTTCATCTGGGCGATCGCGCTCTTCGGCTCTGCTATCTGCCGGTCTCGCATGTACCTGAAGACAGCGGTAATTTGCTGGGCTTGGTCTGAGCTAAGGGGGGTGCCACCATGCGGGTTCGGCAGGTTAGTAAGCTCAAGTGCTTGGGCAATGGCGATGAGATTGATGGTTTTGGCGTGGAGCTGGTCGGCTAGCTGGTTTAGTTTCATGGCTTGAAGTGCTCCTGGAATTGGGTGAGCAGCGTAGAGGAAAGGTGCGGGGCCAGCCAATCGCAGGCTTCTTTGAGCGTGAGGCGCGGGCTACAGTCGGCCATTAGGAAGTCGCGGATTTGGCTAGACGGGGTGCGCTGGGTTTTGTGCTGGGTGAGTTGAGCGAGGACTTTCTGCTGCCGGGGACTGAGCGCTTTGCCGTCGAGCTTTTCGAGGAAGTCTGGGTGGCCGAAGTCTTCGTGCAGTAGGCGGATGTAGCCGCGAATGGTGCGCTCGTGCCGGTTCAGGTCGTCGGCGACTTCAGTGACTTTGGCGTAGTCATCAAGGCAGGTAGGCGTGGCGGTAGGGAGCTGGTTCATAAGTGGGTGTAAGCAGTACCGTGCTTTGACCGTGGATCTAAATCAGGAAATAAAAAGCTAGTGCTGGGAATGGGCGGCTAGGGCAAGCGGGCGTTCGATGGGGCGCTCGGTGGTGGGGAAGCTGCGTTCGGCGTTGAGGTCGAGGAGCGGGGCGATCTGGTTCTGAGTAGGGCGGCGGCATCGGAGAGCAGGGGATGGAGCCGTTGCCAGAACTGGGGGCTGTGGCCTTTGAGGGCTTCGACGGTGATTTCTAGGGCTTCATTGATGGAAGCGATCGCGCTTAGCTCTTGCTCGTAGGCGGTGGATTCTTCGGGCGTGAGGTGGGCGAGGTCTAGGGCGATCAGGTTGCGGGCGATCGCGTCTAGGTCTGGGAGGGCTTTGTAATCGTTATGCATTTTGTATCTCCTCTAGAAAATAGTGCTGCCGTTCTCAATTACATTAAACTACTATTAGTAGTATTACTATTAATAGTAGTAGCACATTTAGTATTTTTCAAACAGAGAGGTAAAATCGTGATTACAAATCAAGAGCCAGAAGATATGCGGTTGCAGGTGGACGTTAGCGAAGAAATTAAAACGAAGCTTAAGCTTCAGTCGGTAAGGGTAGGCAAAACCATGAGTGAGCTTGTTGAAGAAGCTTTAAGGGAGTACTTAGAAAAAGCAGAAAAAGCTAAAAACAGCTAGGCCATAGACGGCTGAGGCTTTTTCGCTACGCAGCTATCATCTGTAGCTCACAATCAAATTCTGGACTTGGAGAGGAGAAATTATGGCAAGTGAAGCGCCCAAGAAATTAGACCCACAAACCATTATTAGCAAGCTGATCGCTGAGCTAGGTGAACCCTGGTTACCTGTTCATGAGCATGCCTTGAGAGCTGTTCAAGAAGGCAATACGGAAACCTCAAGGCTTCTTTCTGCAACGAATTTAGACGATAGTTTTTGTCGAGCCTGTAGCTACATGGCATCTATTCCAAAGCTACCGCCCACGGTCGCAATACTGATTGCTGAGAGTGCGAGGGTGATCGCCGATGCTCAGAGAGAAAGGGCTATTCATAGACTTAACACCCTAACTGCCGAGCTGTTAGAACGTTATGGATCAGAACGCTAATCCATAACTAGTGCTCACCCATTGCCAATGAAGTGATAATTCGCAAGCAGCATAGTTTCATTTCTTCAATTTTTGAAATGGTTTCAGATCTGCTTATATGGTTTCCTTCGGCTGAGAAAGCAAAGCCAGTATGAATCAAAATTACCGAATTTATCTTGATGCCTGCTGCCTTAATCGTCCTTTTGACGATCAAACCCAACCCCGCATCGCGCTTGAAACCCAAGCTATCTTGACCATTTTGAAACAGTGCCAGTCCGCTCAGTGGCAACTCATTACCAGTGTTGCCCTCGACACAGAGCTTAGTCAGACTCCTAATCTAGAACGACTCGCGAACGTGAAGTTAATTTTGGCAGTTGCTAAAATTAAGGTACTTAGGGCTTGTAAATTAATAATTTCATGCTATCTGCCATTCTGAGGTACGAGGATGAACCATATAATTCCACTGTGGGCAAATCTTGCGGTGAGTCA
>QBMC01000211.1 GCA_003242035.1 Nodosilinea foveolarum
TAAAAGCCATAGAGACTGTCATGGCTACGCTGTAGCTGTTGTGTCACCCCTTCAGCAAGAGACGTTGTTTTTTTAGCAAAAACCTTGAAACCATTGTAAAGAATTAAAGGAAATCATCTTTAACCTGAGTAAGGTGAGGAGAACACATTTCTTGCTCTGCGCTCAGTCGTAAACGGCTCATATAGACTACGTATAAATTATGGATGCTGGTGAGCAACTCCATAATACGCCTCGCGCCTCCTTCTTGAACTTACTTTAGCTATTTATCAAGAGGATAATATCACTTAACCTACGACTATTTTTTATACCAACACTTTTTCAGCATTACAGAGTTCCGCTGTTACCAGGAGTATCTAAACTGCATTCGTGAATCGCTATCATTACAAGCTATATGCGCTACTCAACTCATCTGATAGAACAGCGCCCCTCGCATTAGAACTCGCTTGCCTTGATCCGCACCTGCCACGGCTTGATGACTGGTGGAAACATGAATCGTTTGCTGCTTCTGTTGCCAGTGACGCAGACCGCATCAATCTAGATAGACTAGCGCAGAACCCAACAAATACGACCGTTTGCCACCCGATTAGCGGCCAAACGCAAACAGTCTCGGCAGCGCGCTACCCACTGACTAAAGCATTCATTGCAGAAAAGTTGGGTTCCAAGATAGCTAACGAGATATTCTCTCAAACGGACGAAGAAACAGTGTTTTGGTGGTTTTGGCGCTTTTCTCCGATGCTAGCGGCGGCGCAAGACCCCGAGGCGCTTTTGCATCCTCAGCATTCAGTCCTTCCAGACTGTTCGGTGCATAGCTATCAAAGCACCGTCAGCGCGATCGCCGGAGCCGCCTGCAACAATGAGGCAACGGAAGCCGAGACGCCTTACCTACTCATCTTTAGCTTCTCTCCTGTCCAAGAATTCATCAAATCCTCTCGCAAGTTTCTGGACTTCTGGGCAGGCTCCTACCTGTTGCATTATCTAAGCGCTCAACTTTGCTGGAAAATCGCCAGTGGGTTTGAGGCGAGCGAAGGTAAAGAGGAAATTCCCGGCTATGGCCCAGATTCTATCGTGGTGCCTTCTCTATGGAGCCAAGAGATAATTGATGCGCTGCTGCTAGAAGATGTTGACAAGCAATCGCTCTTTCAAAGAACATTCGAGCAATTGGGCGATCGCTCAACGCCCGTCCAACGATTCAAAGCTAAGTCAAGTAATAGTCTAAGCACCGCTGGCTTCCCAAATATGATTACAGTGCTAGTGCCCGGAGAAGCGGCTGCGAAAGCTCTGGGTGACCGGCTTTCAAAAGAACTAACTGCGCTGTGGAAAGAGATTGGAACAACCGTGCGAGATGATATTCGTGATCGGGTATTGGCCTATCTTCATAAGGCGAGCAACCGCGATAAAGCCGCTCTGCTTAAAGAAGTTTTTCCAGGCATTGCTGAGCAGGATCTTTCTGCGTATATGGGTGGCTCCGTCAGAGACGACGGCACCTTCAAAAAAGGAGATCTAGAAAAGCTAGCGATTCAGAGCTGTTGGGAATGGAAAGAGCTATGGGAAGCTCAGTTAGAGAATGCCTGGGAGCCTTATTGGAGCGCAGTCCCGCTGGGTCATCCTCAAACTTCATTAGTCATAAAAGGAACAGGCTCTGACTTTGAGGAATGGGTGCAAAAGCAATGGGAAATTGCTCATAGCCCACGTTCAACCCAAATTCCTAATGAGCCAGAACGCGCCCTATCTAAGCAGCTAGCACAGGGAGAATTTAACGTAGGTAGCTGGTGGGGGAGCCTGCAACGGCGACTGCAAATTTGCTTGCAGGCAACCAAAACTACGCGCACTTGGCAAATTCCGGCAGCACCGGGCGATCGCTCAACAATTTCTGGCCGCTTCAGCGCCCTACACCCCTGGCTAAACTACAAGGCTAACTTTCGCGAAGGCGGCGGTCTACCAGAAGGATCACTGCGCCTGTTTTGGGCGGTAATGGCCAAGGCTTATCCGGGACTGTTCAACGGTGTGGAACGGCTAAATGCCATCGAAACTACGAAGCGAATGGCCTGGAACTACGGTGGCATGGCAGAATCGTTGGGTATTCCGTCAAAGGATTTAGAAGTAGGGCTGTCTAGCCGGGTTAAAGCGGAAGATCTAGCAGCCGCTGAAAGCGGAGCGAAAGAGAAAAACGAATACGATTTTGAAACTAAAATTCGGTTTCCTAACCTTAGCTCTATCGCAGCGGCTCGCTTTATTAAAGACTCACCTGAGCTAGCGAAAGATTACTGGACAGCGCTCATGCAAAATATGGGGGCAGTCAAAGATTTATCTTCTGAGAACCGCAGAGCATTTTACGCCAAGACACTCAGAGACTCTCAGATTTTAACGGTTGACAAGGCTGTAAGAGAAGCTTTTCCTCAATATGACAGCGCCTATAACGGCGTGATGTTTTCGAGCAAATGGCTCGCAGACGATATGGGCTTAACGCTAGAGGAAAGAACTGGCCAAGGGAGCAAGCTTTCTGATGTGCGAAACGCTGTAGATGCCGCACACAATAGCACGGGCCTGATGAACGGAAGTCCCGCAGACTGGTGGGTGATTGTATTGGCTGATGGGGATAACATGGGTCAGTTTGTCTCAGGAAAAAAGCTAAAGAAGTACGAGTGCTACGTGCAACGCGATGCGTTGAATGAATCGGCGCTGACGGGAGATACGCTCGATAATTTTTTACAACAGACAACCAAGCGGATGGGGCCAGCGACCCACGTTGGCCTAAACCGGGCGCTGCTTGATTTTTCTAATCAGCTAGTGCCGTACTTAACCGAGCGCCGTTATTGTGGCCGCGTCATCTATAGCGGCGGTGACGATGTGATGGCAGTGTTGCCGCTGGAAGATTTGCCAGGGTATTTGCGTTCGCTGCGAGCGGCTTGGAGTGGCCAGCCAGACCCAAAAGGTGAGTTTGAGACGGCGGGCGGATACTGGCGTCCAAAATCAGATAGGGCAAAAGATTCTTTACCCAATCGGCCTTTGTTTACGATGGGCGAAACTGCCACCATGAGTATAGGCGTGGTAATCGCACATAAGAGCGTACCGCTGCCAACGGTGCTTGAAAGCTTATGGGACGCCGAGGGCAAGCAAGCAAAAGGAATGCCCGGTAAAAATGGTCTCTGCTTTCGGGTGATGTACGGCAACGGCAATCAGCTAGAGGCGTTGATGTCGGGCGGAGGAATAGCGTCAGTAGAGAATGCTAACTCAAGCCTTGAAGAGAATAGAACATCTGCCGACTTGTTCAGTCGCTGGTGGGACTGGGTGGGACGCTACGAAGACTATGGCGATAAACTCAGCCCAGTGCTGTACCGGCTATCGGAAGAATTGCCTAAGCGAGCAGCCGTGGGCGATCAACTATTGGCAAAGGCCGCGCAGGTGATAGTCAATCGACGAGACTCTGCTGAGGACTTAGCAGTTGTCAATAATGCTTTGGTGATTTGGATTGAGCAGTGGGAGAATTGGGCGATCACGGCTAAAGCCTGTCCAACTCAGTCGAACCTGGGCACTGAGTCTGCCGATTTGGGCAAGCTGCTACGCTTTAGCGCCTTTTGGATAGATAAGCGGGTGGAGCGGTTAGGTTGGGCCAACGCTGGTAGAGCTATGGCTGAGACAACGACTAAGACGACTGAGGAGGGGCTGAATGTATTGGTATAGTCTAACGCCGGTTGACGTGCTGCTGTTTCGCGAAAGTAAGCCTTTTAGCCCCGGAGAGGGCGCATGGGCGAAGGGACTCTTTCCGCCTTTGCCGGTGACGGTTTTTCAGGCGATGCGCTCGGCGATTGCGCCTTACGCTACTCGCGAACAGCGTCAAAAGCGGGATCTCTTTTTTATGGGGCCGTTTCTGCGACAGGATGAAACGACGCTTTGGCTGCCGACGCCCAAAGATTTAATCTGCATTTTTGATGATGAGCATGACCGCAAACAGTCAGCGGGAAACTGGCGTAAGATAGTGCGATCGCAGCCTGTCGATAGCAGCGATCCGGCCTGGTCAATGCTTTCATTTTCGGGCGGGCTAGCGCCGATGGTGCTCAGAGAACCACTCGACGGTGAGGTCAGTTCACCACCGCCCTGGATTAATGCTGATGCGCTGTTAAACAAGTACTTAATAGGGGATATTGAAGCACTTGTCCCGAAAGACTTTTGTGACGATCCCTGGCAAGTTCAGGTGTTACCGCATATTCACATGCAGGCAAACCAGCGACAGGTGAGAGAGTCGGCGGGCTACTTTACGGAGGTGGCGGTGCGGCTGAACCAGAGGTGGGATTTGGTTGCAGGGCTGAGCCAGTCGGTATCAGATGCGGTAGTGCGTTTGGGTGGAGAAGGGCACAGGGTTGCGATGCGACGGCTAGCAGAAGGCGCAATAGTAGACTTGCTCAAAACGTTAGAGAGCGATACTGAGACAGCGCAGGGGAAGACCAAGCAGATTGCCTATCTACTAACGCCAGGGTTAGCCAGCTCAGGAGAGTCGGTGTATGCCAGCTATCCGGTGGCGTGGAAGCCTTTGCTACGCGGCTGTGCAACCGATAAGCCGCTGATGTGGGGCGGGGTATCTACACTGCAACGCAAAACTCACGAAACGGATACGCCGCATTTTGCCTTGCTGCCGCAGCGGGCATTTGTACCGCCGGGGACAGTGTATGTGTTTAGTTCGGGGGCTGACGAGGTGTCGGCACTGCTGCCGGAATCGGTGGGTCAGTGGTCGAAAACGTTTGAAACGTTGAACTATGGAAAATTATTATGGGGGATTGAGTAAATGAGTGATTTTCGGACAGGCTATCTCTATAGCCTTGCGCCTGTGCACTGCGGTGGAGAAGGAGATATCGGGAATGTCTTGGATATTGCCCGTGAAGCCCATACAGATTTCCCCTATGTACCGGGGTCTTCGCTACGAGGAAGCCTGAGACAAGAGGTAACCAATCTAGATCCATCGGCGGCAAATACGCTGTTTGGGAAAGAACTCGCTGGAAATGGTATGGGGGTTCATCAGGTTTGGTTTGGCGATGCACGGCTGCTTTGGGTGCCTATGCGATCGCTTAGTTTTAATGGAAATAAGCAGGTGTTCAGTTGGGTGAGCTGTCACAGTTTGCTGCGAGATCATGCCATTATGTCTGGCTCAGAGTCAGTGATATTTCCCGATCAGCCCATTGGCGATCGCGCAGGAGATTATTCGGTTGCTGATGCCAAAGTTAAGGTCGGCCCTCTGCCGTCAACCGTTGAAGCTACCCTAGCAAAACAGACTGAACATTGGCCCAGCTCGCTGACCGGCTCGGTGTTGCCTAGCTGGAAGAAAAATCGAATTATCCTATCGGATGCTGACTTTCAGACGCTGATGGAACATGCTCTGTGGACGCAAGTTCGCAACAAAATTCATGAGAGCGTAGATGACGATGACTTAGCCGGAGGCGCGGACATTTTTTGGACGGACATTTGCATTCCTCGCGATACTATATTCTACTTTTCGTGGGGCTATCGGCTGCTAAAACATCCACGGGTGAGCCAGACTCATCATCAGACCTTACAGAGCGTACTAGGTGGACTCATTCAGGTAGGCGGACAGGCCAACGTGGGTCGAGGCTGGATGCAAGGCTGGGTCAGCGATGATTCGTTCGTTTCTATAGATGACACGGGCAGCGAACCGGCAGAGAAGAATGCTGATGAGAAAGCAACCATTGCGGGGGTAGCGTAATGGGTAAAAGTAAAAAGAACAAAGGACAATTCCCTAAAAGCAACAAATCTCAAAAAACAATTCCTAATAAAGACACTTTAATTGTTTCTGCGGCTGCGCCTAGTTCAACTCGAACCGTTTCAGACTCTATCCTGTCTGTACAACCAGAGCACATGAGTTTGACAGCCCATGCTCACATCACTGCGTATATGGTCAAACAAGGCTCGGCCTCCTCACTATCAAGTAATGATGTGACGGCTGTCTTGAAGCTTGCTCAGCATCTGAGAGTCTTTGGTCTGCTGTCAGCGGCGGGCTTTGTTAAGCAGGCGAATCAGCAAGAAGGAGAGGTTAAGGATCGGCTACGCCCCGTGTGGGAGTCTCTATTGTGTCAGCTACTCGATATTGCAGAGGTTGGCGACGCTAATGCGTTGATGGCTGCGGTCGTTGAGATGACGGGACAGCGCCCAAGTGAGTACATGGCGCTTTGGCGACGTGCGATCGCGATCTCTAAGCATTGGAGCTTTTGGGCAAGGGCCTACCAACAAGAGAATACCAGTGAGGTAATGCCATAGTTATGTATACAGCACCGCTTCTAGTTAATTTACTAGCTCAGCAGTCTGCGAGTAGAACACCTGGCTTGTTTAAGCAGGGAACGTTCACTCTGAAATGGCGAGCAAAAGTAGGGTCTTTTCCGGCGCCAGATGCTGAGACGCTGATTTCAGCCGGTGAACCTAATGGAGAATGGAAATGGTCTACCCGCGATTTCGCTAACGTTGGAGAAAGACCAGATACGTTACCACTGCGCTGCTTTATTCCAGCATCTTCTATTCGAGGAATTGTTCGAGCCTGGGCGAAGCAGAGACCAGCGATCAGAGAGCGGCTGGCAGCTTTGCTGGGTGAGCAGACTGAAGGCAACATCACGCGAGGAAAAATTGACTTTTTAGACGCTTGGCCAACGATACCGACTGCGCCAACGCTGGATGTTGTGACGCCTCAAGAAGAGTTTCAGGTGTTTCATACAGGCAAACCAGCCCCTCACGCGCTGTATACGTTTGGCGATGGACTTGAGCCGGTTGAGGTTGTTGTTGCGATTCGAGGTAAGGCGGGTCAATCAACGCCTGAAGAGGTCTCAGAAGTTTGGCAGTGGGTTCAGCAGGCAATGCGATCTCACGGTGTGGGTAGTCGAACAGCGGCGGGCTATGGCGAAATCTCTGCGCCCGACTCGTTTGTGCCTGCGCCGGAAGTCCGTATGCGTCTGCCCGATCAGAGAATACAGCGATTTTCATTTGAGCTGCTAAGTCAGGGTAGTTCTGGTGCGGATAATAAGACACCAGAGCTACGGCCAACGCACTGGCGCGGCTGGTTGCGCGGCTGGTTGCTACGGTTTTTGCTGGGGGTGATGACGCCTGCTGATGCTAAGGGGCCGTTAAGAAACAAGCTCATGCTTTAGAGCTAAGGTAGAGGATAGCTCAA
>QBMC01000212.1 GCA_003242035.1 Nodosilinea foveolarum
AGAAGGCAAAACCTATATGCCACATAGCCTTCGAGCGTTGTGTCACCCCTTCAGGAAGCGTAGACAAAGATTGTTCGCTAACACTCACTTGCAAGATGTATGTCACTACATCCCCGCCCTGAAGGGAACGGGGTTTTGTGACCTTCTCTCAAACTCTCTTCAAACTGATAATCCCTGCATTTTATGACTGCCAGTTCCTCTTCATGGGCGCTCCATCCGGCTCATCCCTGGGCCAGCGGCCACATTTTCGAAAGCCTCGGCGCACATATGACCTACCGAGTCATTGGCCCCTGCTGCCGTCTGTATGATCGCGACCAGCTCCCTTGGCCCTGCTGTCGCATTCAGTGGCGTAGCAAAGAACCAAGCTGGCGGCGCGTTGGTACGCGGTTTACCGTCGATATGGCAACGCGCAAGCATCCTTCTTACTGTGTGGAAATTGTGGGTCAGAGCTATCGTAGCGAACCGATTACCATGACGCTTTACACCGTAAAGATGAGTCGCGAGTTGCAAAACTGGTGGCATACCAAACGCGTTGAGGCGCAGCTTTTAGAGACTTCCACAGAGGCCGAAAACCCGCTTATGGCTGCGGTGTCTGGGTAGCTTTAGCGGCGGCGAAAACCTGCATAGCCCGCTCGGACTGGACATATCGCCAGTGCCAGGGTTCGAAGTTTAGCCCTTGAGCATTGTTTTGAGGAAAGGACTGCTCAAAGCCAAAGATGTAGGCGTTATTGAGCAGCCATTGGTAGGCGGCGGTGTCGGCAAACTGCGGGGCGAGATCGGTGTCGGGGCGATCGCCATCCCCAATATCAATCGCATAGCCCGTATGATGCTCGCTATGTTCAGGCGAAGCGCTGAGTTTGACGGCGGCGGCGTTGATGACTGCGGGCGGAATGGGGGCGATAGAAATAGCTGAGAGCTGGGGTTCTTTATTTGGCTGAGTTTTATCTGGCTGAGTTTGGGAGCTATCGGCGCTGGTAGTAGTCAGTGATTCTTTTTGAGCGGAATGAGCGGCGGTTGCGTTAAGGCGATACCGAGCGCGACGACTGCTGAAAGCGCGATCGCTTGAAGTTTTATCGGGACTGATTGAGAGAACTTCATGGGGCTTTTGAAGAAGTCTTTGGGCATTAGTCTTTTTTGACTAACTGAGCGGCGACCCAACCTTTCGCGCCTGATTTTGGAAAGGAGATTTCGTACCAGGTGTAGCCATCTGCATCTTGGTCGGTGTTGGTGATGATGACGCGATCGCCCGGAAAGCCATCGTGAACTTTGCCGTAGCTAACCCCCGGCCCCGACCGAATATTTTTACTACCCGCTTCGCCTATTAGTACAGCATCCGTCTCGTCTGTCGGCGTGGCAGGTGTGGAATTGCCTGTGTTTGCAGGGTTCGAATCAGAATTATCTGTGCCCGAGTCCGGTGGGGAAGTCGGGCTATCGGGGGCGGGTTTGGTCTGTGGCAGTTTGGCATTGCCGTCTATTTGTAATAGCTGACCGGCAATCCAGCCTTGGATGTCGTTAGGCGTGGTGATTTCGTACCAAAGGTTGCCCTCAGCGTCAGTGCCTTTTTGAGTAATTTTGACGCGATCGCCCACATTCACAGCATCCACCACCGCATAAAGCCTACCCGCCTTAGCCCGCACGTTTTTACTGCCCAGTTGCCCAGCGACGGTTCCATTAGCACCCGGCACCGTCCGTGTCGGGACTGAAGCGGCCTCATCCGGTTCATCAATGACCGGTTGGTCAGGTGGATTCTCAGGCCCGCTGTCTGGCTGGCTGTCTACCGCTTCTACCACGGCTCCCGAGCGGTTAAATAGGTTGGGCAGCTTTTCCATCGCCAACAGGACGCCTAACAGCACACTGCATCCCACCATGCTACCTATCACAATCGCATTGCGCCAAGATCCAGATTTGGCGGGTGGCTGCGCGATCGCCGTTGGCTCATAGGGCACCTCGTAGGTAGGGTCGCGCTCCGGCCTGTATAGACCGTTGGGTTCTGCTATAGATGGCTCTGCTAAAGGCGCTCTTGAGGCCACAGTCGCTCTTTGGTAGGAAGGCGCGAGCGTCGGTTCTGGGGCCGAAGCCGATAGCTCGAAGCCAGCCACCGTCCGCTGGGCGTCGTCCGCAATTAGCGTGTTCAAAATCGACAGCATGGACTCTGCTGAAGGAAAGCGAGTGCGCGGATCGCGATGAATGGCGCAGTCTAAAAAGTTGCCAAACCCAGCGCTAACGCCCGATGCATACTGCCGCCACAGCCATTCGCCGGTACGGTCGTCTACGCTTAGCTCCTGCGGAATTCTACTGGTAAGTAGATAAATCGCCGTCATTCCCAGGCTGTAGAGGTCGCTGGTAAAGGTAGGGCGACCGGCCATTTGCTCGGCAGGCATGTAGCCCGGTGTGCCGATGGCAATGGTATGAGCCTGAGCGCCCTGACCATTGACAGAAATTTGGGTGGTCATAGTTTCTTTAACGGCCCCAAAGTCGATCAGGACGGGTTTGCCGTCGGCCCTGCGCAAAATCACATTGTCGGGCTTGATGTCTCGATGGACGATGCCCTGACGATGCACATAGGCGATCACGCCCAGTAAATCGGCGATAATTTTCTTCACTGCTGCTTCTGACTGCGGGCCTTCTACCTGCACCTTTTGCGTGAGTGTGTACCCAGCTATCCATTCGGTAACCAAATAAAACTGGTCGCCTTCGGAAAAGTAGGCGTACAGCCGAGGAATTTGGTCGTGCGTTTCACCTAGCTTTTCGAGGGTGGCAGCTTCACGGCCAAAGCGATTTCGCACAATCTTCCCCGCTGCCTCGTCGTCCTCAATCGGCTTAAGCTGCTTCAGCACACACTGCCGCGCCGACGGCATATGAACATCTTCTACCAAAAAGGTTTTACCAAATCCACCGTCACCCAGCAGGCTCAAAACGCGATAGCGATTGCTGAGTAGGGCAGTGTTTTCAAGCGCTTTATCCTTAGAGGAAGTCATCGGTTCAGTCCAAAAGGTGAATGCGAGAACGGGTGAAAGTTCGCAGTCTGTACAAGATACAGGATGAGCGATCGCAATTCCTGGCTAACTAGCGCTGTCAATTTGTATTAGTCGGTAAACGCGCTATCAGCTTTAGCGGCTTGACTGTTTTGGGAGGCGTTGGGCAACAGTAGAGGTTGGAGGGCGATCACCTGAGCGGTTTTCATTTGTCCATAGCTGAACACGCAGGGCGTCTGCGGATCGATCAGTTCGCGCAGGGCGGCGAATACATAAGGACTGCCGTAGATGACGATGGCCTGCACGTTGGAACCCAGCATTTTGAGGTAGCTCGCAGCGATTTCGCTGAGTCCTTTACCACTGCGAAAGGGGTTGCCTCGAATAAAAAGCTGTAACAAGGTCGTAACGTCTTTTGGTATGGTTAAGAGGTCGCTGCTGCGAGTATCCGCGAGTATTAGGTCGTATCCCTGGCTAGATGGTAGCGTTACTGCCGGAGCGGTTCGACTTAAAAAGGGACATTGCAAAATATTGTCAACCAGAATCAGGTTCTGGCCCGGAATTAAAGGGGCGCTAATCGCTTGACTCAAAGACTGAGCAGGCGCGTTGTATACCTGTTGAGAAGCCTTTAGGATCTCCCTAGCTAAACTTCTCGTTTCCTCAGTTCCAATTTGTTCTGGCGCAATCGGCGGAACTGCCTGATGCTGCCAAGCGTGACGCGACGGCGCATCGGTCACAAACATATCGGCGATCTTGTGCTTGGCTCGCCAAATGCGTTCTACGGCTCTAAGAATGACGCTCGGCGCGATTCGCTCAGATGCGACAGCGGCACAAATGGCCGCGATCGCCCCTTCCACATCCCCCGGCATCAGCAAAATATCGACTCCCGCTGCTACGGCCAGCACCGCTGCCTCATTGCCTTTACCGTCTTCTCCGCCGTACTGCTGAGTAATGCCGCCCATCACCAGCGCGTCGGTCACAATCAGGCCATCGAAGCCCATATCCCGCCGCAGTAGCCCGTTTAGAGTGGTTTGTGAGAGCGTAGTCGGATAGTCTGGGTCGAGCTGCGGTAGCTGTAAGTGCGCGGTCATGATGCTGTCTACATCTGTAGAAATAGCCCGCGAAAACGGCACCAGCTCTATCTCTTGCAACCGCTCAAAATCATGATTAACCACCGGCAGACTTAGATGCGAGTCCATGTCGGTGTCGCCGTGGCCTGGAAAATGCTTGGCGCAGGTGAGGACGGGAGAGTTTTGAGCGCCTTTGATGAAGGCGCTGGTGAGCTGCGCAACGGTATCCGCCGATTCGCCAAAGGCCCGCACGTTAATGACTGGATTAGCCGGATTGTTGTTGACATCGACGACGGGCGCGAGCAGCCAGTTCAACCCGATGGCAGTGGCTTCTTGAGCGATCACCTTCCCCATCTGCTCTGCCAACCGCAGCGCCAAAGGCAAATCTGTCCGTGCGATTTCACCCAAAGCCATCGGTGGCGCAAACCAGGTAGCACCGCTAAACCGCTGCCCTACGCCTTCTTCAATATCAGCGGCAATCAACAGCGGATACTTGGCCAAAAACTGAAGCTGCTGAGCGCGAATGCCGACCTCTGCCGCGCTGCCGCCTAGCAAAATGACGCCGCCAACCCCCATTTCCAGATATTTCTTCAGCTCGCTATTAGTGGCCTCCCACTGCGGATACTCCACTTCATGATCGAACAGATGCCCTGTAGTCCTTACCACGATCATTTGGGCGACCTGTTCGGCTAAGCTCAGCGTCTCTGGGCTAGGCAGGCGAGAGGCAAGCATTTAGGCGTCGTCCTCTTCAGTCTCCTGGGCGTCGGGAGAATCACCCGCGTCGCGCTCGGCGCTAATTTGGTTAATCACGTTGAGGACATTGGTCGCCAAATCAAACGAGCGGTCTTCTGTGAAGGTAATTTCTGGCGTACGGCGCAGGCTCATACGCTGGCCTAGCTGCCGCCGCACGTAGCCTTCTGCTGCCTTAAGTCCGGCCATAGTTTCGATCTTAGCTTCGTCGGTGCCGTAGATGCTGACGAACACTTTGGCGTGCTGCAAGTCGCCCGCTACGTCTACGTCGGTAACGCTGACCATGCCTGCGCCAACGCGTTCGTCTTTGATGTCGTTGAGCAGCATTTGGCTGACTTCGCGCTTAATGGAGGCGGAGACTCGCGCGACTCTTCTGCTGGTAGCCATAGGGAGAAGGGGGAGAAGGATTGGGGGAGGGAAAAGAACCGGCGCTATGAGAGGGCTAGCATGGCTCGTAGGATGTAGCTAAGGCCGATGAAGGCGGCGATGAAGGCGCTGATGAGGGCGATCGCAGTGGTGGGTTTTTTGAGCAGGGGAACGAGGGGGGCAATCGCGTTGTAAAAAATGCCGAAGGAAAAGCTAATAAGGTAGCGAGGGTAGCGAGAAACGTTGTCGAAGAATTCTTGCATAGGGCTTCCATTGAATGCTGAAGGATGGCCGTGCAGCCCAAAAACCGTGCAGCCAGAACTGACATTCTACCGCAACAATCTTTTACTAAGGTGCGTGGGGGCTAGATCTTCGATAGAGTTAGGCGATGTCTTTGCTTCCCACGTATCCACTCACTCAAATTGTCCAGGCGCGTCCGTTTATTAAGTGGGCGGGTGGAAAGTCTCGACTGCTAGCGCAATACAAGCCATTTTTGCCGACCGATTTTGAGCGCTACCACGAGCCATTTTTGGGCGGCGGGGCGCTGTTTTTTTACCTGGCTCCGCAGCTTCAGGCGCAGGAAAAGCGGGCGTATTTAAGCGATCTTAATCCTGAGCTGGTGAATGTATACCGGTGTGTGCGCGATGAAGTAGAGGGATTAATTGAGCAGTTGGCCGTGCATAAAGAACTGCATGGAGAAACGCATTATTATGAGGTGCGATCACGCCTCCAAACTGAACCCATTGCCAGAGCCGCCCGCTTTATTTACCTCAACAAAACCTGTTACAACGGCCTCTATCGCGAAAACTCCAGGGGTCTGTTCAATGTGCCGATGGGTCGCTATAAAGATCCAAAAATCTGTGTGCCTGATTTGCTTCGCGCCGCTTCGTCTGCACTGCAAATCGCTGATATTTCAGAGCGCCCTTTCCTGACCGTTTTAGACCACGCCAAAAATGCTGACGATTTTGTTTACTTCGATCCGCCCTATCATCCGCTGAGCGAAACGAGTAAATTCACCGCTTATAGTCGCGATCGCTTCACTGCCGAGCAGCAAACAGCACTGAAGAACGCCATTTCTCAGCTCGCAACTCGTCAGGTAAAGGTACTCGCCTCCAACTCCGACTGTCCGTTTATTCGCGAGCTGTACGAAGGCTTTGAAATCAAAACAATCAACGCGGCGCGCTCTATCAACTCTAAGGCGAGTAAGCGAGGCAAAATCACAGAAGTTTTGGTGATCGCTTGAGTATATAAAGCGCAAGACCTTGCCTTTACTGGTCGTAGCTGCCGCCGACGCTAATAGGTGTACTCAATACGTCTGCGCCAACCAAGATAACCGGGCCTACCTCTGCGTTGTCCAGGCTTGTGTAGTAAAGCGTCGCGTCGCTAAAGTCAACGTTTTGGATGACGGTGTTATCTAGCAATGCATTTGTTAAAAATGCGCCGGTAAAGTTGGTATCGACTAGTGTGGCACCTGTTAGATCAGCGCCTTCTAAGTTGGTATGGGCTAAGTTTGCGCCAGTTAAATCGGCGTCTCGCAGGTCTACACCAATCAGGTGCTCGCCCATGAGGTTGGCGTTGGTAAGGTCGCAGGCTTTGCAGACGCCGGTTGTAACGAGCCTAGCGACATCGGCAGGGTTGGCGGCTTGAATGGGCGATGCTCCGAAGGAGCGGCCTTGCCATCGCACTGCATCCATTCCAGTCAAGCCCAGCGTGGCTACCGTTGAAAGAGCAGCAACCTTGAGCAACTGACTCAAAGAATAGTTATTGGTTAGTGGGCCGTTTAAAAGTTTCATGGTACTCCTTACCTCTTCGTAATTTCTTATTTAAGAAACTCATCCAAAGACCTAATTTAGGAGTCTGCATCTACTACGTTAGAAACGCACTCTAGACACGATTGAAAAATTATTTCTTGATAGCTTCTTCTGTCTTCAGACAGCAGGGCTATTTCATTTGCAGAGATAGCTTGATAGGTTAGGGACTGAAAACCCGAT
>QBMC01000213.1 GCA_003242035.1 Nodosilinea foveolarum
TAAAAGCCATAGAGACTGTCATGGCTACGCTGTAGCTGTTGTGTCACCCCTTCAGCAAGAGTAGACAGCTACTAGCTGTATAAAATTCGCTCTTTGCGAAGAAAGTAGTATATTTATACTATGCGCAAAAGGGAGGAAGCCAAATGCCCTACGGTTGCCAACAAGATAGGCTGAGGCTAGACAGTTTTGAGCAGTCAGTCATTGAATATCTATGCAGACAAGCTAACAGCCTGTAAAACTGCGCTATCTACGCGCTCAAGCGAGCTAGTCGCCAAGCGAATCGCGTGGACTTTAACTACTACGAGTTGGATAAGCACCTGAAAGATAACCAGCACTACCGCTGTTTGTTTTCGCAAACAGCACAGCAGACGCTGATGAGCATCTGTGAGTCGTTCAAGTCGTACTCAGAACTACTGCAACTGTGGTGGAAGAGCGAGCTAGCCGATAAGCCGAAGCCGCCCCACTACCGTAAATCAGGTGGACTAGCAGGCATCTCCTATCCAGCTCAGCATCTGGGCCTAAATGCGGCAATTGAGACAGGGATGATTCGACTGCCGCTCGGCGCAACAATTAAAGGACTGGAAGGCGTCAGCGAAATCTACATTCCAGCGCCTGCGAACATTCATCCTGAGCTAATTAGGGAGGTGCGAATTTTCCCGCGTAACCGCTGCTTCTACATTGAGTGGATTTATCAGCGTGAAGTGAAAATGCACCAGTTAGACCCCGCTAACGCGCTCGGTATCGACCCAGGCGTAAAGAACTGGCTGACCTGCGTCAGCAACCGGGACGATAGCTTCATCGTTGATGGTAAGCGACCTAACTACTGGAACCGTACGCTCAATCGCGAAGTGGCGAAGCACAACGTAGGCTATTGGTCTAAAAGACTGGCGCTGATGACGGAGAAGCGTAACCGACGGATGCGCGACTACATCAATAAGACGGCGAGACATATCGCTGACTATTGCATTGAGAACGACATCGGCACCGTTGTCTTTGGCTGGAATAAAGGCAGCAAAACCAACATCAATATTGGCAAACGCAACAACCAAAACTTTGTGCAGCTACCGACTGCCAAGCTGAAGGCACGGCTAGAGGCTGTGCTAGAAGAAGTCGGTGTGACCTTCGTTGAAACCGAAGAAGCCTACACGTCTAAGGCGTCCTTTTTGGACGGCGACAGTCTATTCAAATATGGTGAAAAACCCAATGGCTGGCAAGCGTCAGACAGACGGACAACAACGAAGCTCTACCGCACTGCGAAAGGCTGGATTGTCAATGCTGATTGCAATGGCGCAGCTAACATTCTGCGAAAAGTGGCCTCAATCTTAGGTCTCGATCTAAGTGAGATAACCAGGGGTGCTGTGACGCGCCCACTAAGACTGAACCTATACCCAACTGTATTAGTTTAGTGCTTAGTGAAGCCTCGTTCCTTTAGGGGGCGGGAGAGTCACCAGCACAGTGCCTCGCTTTTCGGCCTCTAGTGGTAAAAGAGATTTTTGGAGGAAGGTGGAGGAATCGAACCCCTACAGTTAAAGCTATACCTCGGTTTTCAAGACCGATTGCCGTCCATTCAGCGGCACCTTCCATTTTGGGTTGACCGACGAGACTTGAACTCGCTAACACTGGTTTCACAGACCAGCTCCTCGTCCGCTTCGGATTCGGCCAACATGTGTGGTGGAGTTAGAGAGAATCGAACTCTCAACCGCTTGAATGCAAATCAAGTACTCTTCCAGTTGAGCTATAACCCCACGTTTGGCAGGAGTGATAGGATTCGAACCTACACAGATCGATTTAGAAGATCGATGCCCAATCCATTAGGCGACACTCCCACGACGCCTCTACTAGGACTCGAACCTAGAACCTTCGCTTTCGAAGAGCGCTGCTCTACTCCATTGAGCTATAGAGGCTTGTGGTAGTCCTGGTGGGAATCGAACCCACGACTTTCTCTTTGTAAAAGAGACACTCTGACCACTGAGCTACAGGACTTTATATTTGGAGCGAATGACGGGACTTGAACCCGTGACAAGAGCTTGGCAAGCTCTTATGTTGCCGACTACACCACATCCGCATTGGGGCGACCACCGAGGTTTGTAGGCGCAGACTTCTCGAAGAGTACTCGGGCCTAGAGTTTGGAAGACTCGAATGCTACCGTTACACCATGATCGCGGGGCTGGTGACAGGCATCGAACCTGCAACCTGTCGTTTACAAGACGACTACTCTGCCAGATTGAGCTACACCAGCATGAGAAAAACAAAATAGTCCCCGAACCCACCCTCACCAAACTCAACAGATCAACACGCGGTAGTAAAGTGTCACGGTACTTTGTGCGCTTGTTACATTGCTGGGCGTAATGTGTAAGCGGGAGTCGAACCCATTTACGCTGGCCCGCAGCATACCGAAATCGTTTAACAGACGATTGGTTTCCAACTTTCCCAGTTGGCGGGTCGTGTTCGCTTCTGTTGTAGTTCAGCTACCGACTATCGTTTAAGCGCCTTTTCAAGCACTAGACAGCTCGACTTCCCAGTTAAGCGCCTGAATTTGCGCATCTAACAAACGGTGCTCTTGTGAAGTGCCATCAAGCTGACGCTGCAAAGCTGCAATGTCTACCGTGCTGACAAACTTCACTTCCGACTGGCTGTACCGATTGGGCACGATAGCGGCGTTTTGAATTACGCCATCTATAGCGCTACGCTTAAGACCTAGTGTGTCGCGTCTTGCGAGGGCATCGGATAAAGTGCCTTCGTTTAGAGCCGTGTTTGAGTTTGTTTTGTTGATGCGCTGAATTAGGCTAGTTAGCTCAGAGATCGCACCCTCTAACTCACTCAACAACCCCTGCGGGTTCTCAGGCGGCTGTTCCCCTTCCTGCACTCGCACGCTGCGACTTAACCGCTGTCGTAATTGTGCAATCTTATTTTGACAATCTGCTCGTAAAATTAAAGCCTCGGCAAGTTTCATAATAATGACCTCCTAGAACGAACAATGTTTTGAAAATGGGTTGTGTGAGAGTCGAACTCACGCTCTTCCGCTTAAGAGGCGGCTGCTTTACCACTTAGCTAACAACCCTTTTTGTTAACTGGTGGGTCGCCAGGGACTCGAACCCTGATCCCTCTGCTTAAAAGGCAGGTACTCTAGCCATTGAGCTAACGACCCTTGGTGCCCCCGGTGGGAATCGAACCCACAAAATCTGGTTTCTAAGACCAGCACGTATTCCAGTTCCGTCACAGGGGCAAGTGGTCGGGACGGCAGGATTCGTAGGCGCAGACTTCCCGAAGGGTATCTGCGACTCCTGGTTCCCAAAACCAGGCTTCTGACCGCTGAATTACATCCCGAGTTGGTACTCCTGGTGAGATTTGAACTCACAACACACTGGGCTTAAACCAGTTGCCTCTTCCAGTTGGGCTACAGGAGTGTAGAAAAGGAGAATAAGTGACCCAGGCTAATAGGTTTACTCTCCTTATTCCCCCGCTAGATCTCGTTCGCGAAGCGTCTCCGTAGGAGTTACCTAGAGTCTTCACAATCAAAGTGTGATGTATTCCTAATTACACCACAGGGGATTGGATGCCGAGGCAGGATTCGCACCTGCAATCTCCTGATTCAGAGTCAGGCGACTTGCTAATTCGTCCACTCGGCAGTGGCTGGGGTAGTAGGAATCGAACCTACGATCTTTCCGTTAACAGCGGACTGCTTTGCCACTCAGCTATACCCCATCATTTGGCACAGTATTTGGCATACTGTTGTACCAAGCCCCCCAGATCCGATTTGAACAGATGACCTCCTGTGCTTCAAACAGGCGCTCTCACCAAGCTGAGCTACTGGGGGATATTTGTCTACATAAGTTGTCTGCAAACAACGAGAACGGCAGGACTTGAACCTACAACCTTCAGCTTCGCAAGCTGACGCGCTATCCAATTGCGCTACGTTCCCTTGGCGGAAAACAGTGGACTCGAACCACAGGGCTGGCTAGCCCCCATCTGTTTAGCAAACAGCGCCTACCCCTGGTAGGATTGTCTTCCATGAAATGAACAACTTTACGTCGCTCAAAGGGCCGGGTGGGAGTTGAACCCACAGTGTTAAAAAACTCCGGTTTTACAGACCTTTATCTACGCCGATAGAAGCCGACCCGTTTGGCAGTGGCGATGGGGATCGAACCCACAAACATACGATTGAAAGTCGTATGGCTTTACCAGTTTGCCTACGCCACCCTGAGAAATCTGTTGCGATCAACAGAACGCGGGAACTGGGAATCGAACCCAGATATTCAGTTTTGGAGACTGACGTGTTAGCCATTACACCATTCCCACTTGTGGTAGCAGCGGTGGGACTCGAACCCACATATCCCCGCTTATGAGGCGAGTACCTTGACCAGTTAGGTGACGCTGCGATGTTGGAGTCCAGAGCGGGAATTGCACCCACGATGATTGGTTTTGCAGACCAATGCCTTACTGCTTGGCTATCTGGACTTGGCGGGGGAGACGGGATTTGAACCCGCGACTTCCTGTTCGACAGACAGGCGCTCTAACCGCTGAGCTACACCCCCACAAAAGAAGAATATTTAGTTTTCAAGGTTCGAGAGTGATGTATAAAGCGTTTGAACTACTCACTAATGCTTTATTGTTTGTAGTACGTTTTGTATTACGTTTATACTACACAAAGAGTTAGGAGAATGTCAAGGGGTTTTAAAAAAGTTTTTTAGATTGTTGAAAAGACCAGCGAGAGAAGTCTGCATATAGGCGAATTTCAGTACGCTTAACACAATTGATTCGCCCATATGATTAAGCAGTGATCGCACTCTGCCACTGCGTTACTTGCCAAAGCTGACAAACTAACTTCTCACACTCATCAGACAGCGCTGCAACCAGCGTTCCTGCCTCAGCATTGATGCTCTTAGCGATCCAAGTACCCTTCAAGCTCACTTCAACAAACCCATCATCAACGGCGGCAACCGTTACGGTCTGTGTAGCATCTGCCTGTAGTACGCGCTTTAGCTTTTGTACTTCGGGCGCACTTGCAGGGACTAAGAATGCAGCTCGACCGGGTTCCATGTGCAGCGGCTCGCCAGCATAAACTGCCAGCATGACTCGCTGAGCAGCGATCTCATCCAAGGACGCATCTACCTGCTCCAGAAAAAGTCCACAGTCGGTATAGTTCAGCTTCAACACGTTTAACACCTCTCTTTGTTTGTGTGCTCTAGTGCCGAAGGCGGCACACTAGTATGTTTTATGGTCTTTCCAAAACTGTTCTGCAAAAGCAACCACCGGATTCATCGGGGCTTTGGGCTTTCGCTGAAGCGGCATCCTGGATTGCGATGGTGTACGCGCTCCTTTTTTGGCATTGCAAGGAGAGCAGGCAGCAACAACGTTGTCCCAGGTATGCTGTCCGCCTTGAGCACGCGGAATCACATGATCTAGGGTGAGTTGTTTTTGATGACCGCAATACTGGCAGGTATAGCGATCGCGTCTGAGCACTTCTCGTCGGTTCACAGGCGGTACTTTCCAAATGCGATCGCTACCGCCGATGGTGAGCCGGATGTGTTCGGGAATGTTGAGGATTTGATTGGGAGATCGCATCTGCCACACCTTCTCTTTTCCACTCTCCATCAAACTCAGAGGCACTGCGCGATCTGTCACTAATAGAACAGCCGCCCGCTTAAGATTGATTTCCGCCATAGGCAGATAGTTTTGAGAAAACAAAATGACAGGCTTAGTCGTATACAGTGCGCGTGACATGGTGAAAACTTACCTTTGATTAAATGCTTGCTTGAGCACATCCCTAAAACAAAACCCCGCTTCCTGAGGTGTAGGAAGCGGGGTTAAAGCCTGGCGCGTTCGGCTTTTAGGAAGGTATCACAGCTAAACGCTCGCACTTCCCGCTTCGTATGTTGATAGGTTCTAGACGGTTCTGATAGGCTAGACTATCTGTGCCGAGGCTGTTCTCAATGCCATTCGATAGCACGAGCCACATGCCAATAAACGTAAATCCTCTGCCTGATAGCCTTTCAGCCAAAATGGAGCCAGCTTGATCGGACACAGCCTGAATAGAACAAGGCTGCGACGTATGCTGTTTTTCAGATCGTTTCATGGCGTTAGTGATGCGTATCATGGCTTTAGATAGCTGTGAATAAGAGTGTAAAATTGTGCGCTGAGGCAATCTCGACCAGACTGCGTTCGGTGGTACACATTTACATGCTACACATGTAGTATATAAATGTCTATATTTTTCTCAAATTAATTTTGAAGCTTGCCTTATGCCTGTCAGAACTCAGCCATCTACAACTGAAATGCAGGTTACTAGCATTCGACTAGAGCGATCGCTCATCGAAAAGCTAAAAGAACGTGCAGGCAGCAGCGGCTATCAGTCACTCATGCGCGACGTACTGTGGGACTACATAAACGCAGGTGAAAATTCTGAACAAATCAGTAAAGAAAATATCAGAACAGTGATGGCCGCAGAAGCAAGGCGACAGGAGCGGTGCGCACTCACAGGTCGGCTAATTAAGCCCTACGAAGAGATGTGGCTGGCAATGATAGATGGCGATCAGCTAGTTCCGCTGAGCATTGATAGCCTGGACGACTGATAGCCTGTTTTTATTTCTAGAAGATGCCTCCATTCCACCAACTAACAACGTAAGTGAATGAGTTGAAGGTGCAGTGCGTGGTTCTCAATCGGATGATTCAAGTTGCGAAGCCGGATAGCTATGCCTGTTGATTGGAAATCAGTCCTCAGTCAGAGGGTTGGCTAGGATAATAGTGATTCTCGAATATTGATGCAACAAAGCCCTTCACTTCAAAAAGTTATAGTCCCTACTGAAGCAGTCCAACAATGATGGATGCTGCTCGTGATCGCAAAACATACATTCAGCAACGACATGAGCTTTTCCCTTCCGCCAGAGATATCAGTTCAAAGGCTACCGCTAGAGAACGGCATGATCTACCAGTTCCAGCATCAAACACTAGGTCAGCTAGGTCGTATCGTTTTGCAGGACGATTCTAATGGGTTAGGGGACTGCAAACGAATAACATACCGGTCAGACAGGAACAATTGTCACATCCCATTTAGGAAGTGTTTCAGAGCGCTGCCATTGTTCTGAGAATGGGATGAGTTCATTAGCCGAGAGCTTAACCCCTTTAGGATAGACAGTTTCGACTAAC
>QBMC01000214.1 GCA_003242035.1 Nodosilinea foveolarum
TCAAAGCCAGCATTCGGATTGTGTTTGACGACGTTTTGCCAAAATGGAATTATACTGCCTTGGCTAATCCTCCTCAAATTGGCTCAACTATTTAATCCTCGATCCTAAGAGTCGCTGCGAGCAGACGCTTTATTCAACGGACCGATGATGGTCATATCTAGATTTAACGTCTTTTTGACCATTATCAAACTGATCAGCGCTCCTGTTGCACTGCCTAATGAAGTAGCCAATGCCGCACCGTTGACGCCCCATAAGGGAATAAGTACAGCGTTGAGTATAATGTTTGAGATGGTTGCACCCCACCCTATAGTCGCGGCTTCTCGTTCGTGTCCGGTCATGTTCAAAGCGCCGTAGGAAAGCCCCATAGACGTAGCGATAAAATTTCCTGTACAAAAGATGTAGAGAGCATCCTGACCGGCTAGAAACTCTGGCCCAAACAAACTTAAATAAAAGGAACTGAAGACAATCAGCGTAGCGGCAAAGAGAAAAGCTACACCAGCGACAACCCTAACGCTTGAGGTAATTGTTTGTTGCAGATCAGCCATTTTGCCGTCGGCATACTTACTTGCAATAACAGGAGACAAGCTGCTGCCGACAGCCATCAAAATAAAGGTAATTAACTGCGCACCTCGATTGACGGGTACATAAAGGCCCACTGCGGTCGCGCCTTTAAAGGCTCCTAGCATGAGCACGTCTACCTGCGAGTTAATAATTGGCACGCTCTCTAGCAGCATGAAAGGTATCGCCGCGCTGAGCCAAAATCGACCTTCGTAGGCTGGTTTAGCTTCAACGACTTCGTTGGGCAGCGTTTGCTTTAAAAACCGGCTGACAATCAGTAGTGTAATGCCACTGCCGATGCCATAGAAAATAATGACCCACAGCGGCGTCAGGGCATCTCCTACGACAACATAGGCACCTACCGTAAAGATGATCAAAATGAGTGGATCAAAAAGTAGCTCTGGCAGTAATCCTTGTGCGACGTTATTGAGTCCCCTCATAGCGCCTCGCCTGACATTTCGCAGAGAGAGCGCAGGCATTAGCAACATTGCTATGCAAAACCCTAAGAAGGTCTCCGACTGCGTTCCATCTCTCAAAACTGAAGCAACCAAAATTGCTAAAAGAGCAACGCTCGTAGAAGAGAGGATGACGGTTCTATTTGCCCACTTTAGAAGACCGTTCATCAGCCGCCACGAAGCCTGTGTCTGATAGACTGCTATCTGCTTAACGACAAAGTTGTCGAAGCCCATCGTAGCCGGTACGCTCAGCAGATAAGCCCAGACAATAGAATAGGTGTAAATGCCAAATCCTGATTGGCCTAACACTCTCGCTAATAAAATGCTGGTTAGGAACGTTAGGGCCGAATAGGTCAGTCTTAGACCAAAAACGCCAGCAATTTTACTTTTCATTCTGTCTGTTGTAGATGCATAGGTGACGTGGCAATCTGCTGGACAGAGCATCCAGCGGATTGCGATTATTCGTTAAGTACTATATGGTTTTAGCGATTATTTATACGGTACGCTATGCGATCGCAAACCGTATGACTCAATATATATATATATAATTAGGTTTACACCAATAGAACAGGACATCTCAGACTGCTATTCAAACCTCACAGTCTGAGATGTCCTGTTCTCCGCTCTCGTAGCCTTGCCCGCCGAGAGAATTGACATAAGCTTAAGCTCCTCTACAACAAGCAGGAGCTTAAGTTCAAAGGGTAGGTGCCTTCAAGGGTTTGCTTATGCTCTAAATGGAAAATCAACTGATTCAGGCATTTCTTCATCTTTCCGGTTTGTCCATAGCAGCAGTAGCCCTGTCGTTGCCAGGAATGAACCTGCCAACGCCCCTACGACTGCGATCGTCGGACTCGGCGAGACGTATTTGTCTTCATCAGGCAGCGTTGGCTCAGCGGCTATCTGAATAGGGGGATAAATGGCATAGATATCGGCTCTGGATAGCCCAAGTGTTGCCACCGAGGAAGCAAAGCGCGTCTCTGCCGTATTCAAATCCTGCCTTAGGCGGTCTGCCTCAAACTTATTCTGCGTAAGCGTTCCTAACCGGGTCTCAAGCACGTTAATTTGGTTAGCTAGCTCTGTTGTCTGAGACTGGAGTCCTTTCTGGCTTGCTCGATCGGCGACTGCTGACTCAAAGAGCGTCCCTCTTGAGGCCGCGACTCTAGGATCAATGCTCAGCGGTGCAAGCTGAGTCAAGGTTTTTTGGTCAACTTGTCTACCTAGGAGGAAAGAGCCTCTGGTTTCTACGGCTGCGAGCAGCCCTTCGACTTCAGCTCGCTTGGCGACCACCTGAGGGTGCTGATCTCCCAACTGCGATGAAATATCGGCATACTCAGCGGCGGCACTACCGTATTCTACAAACTGACTTTGATAGACCGGATCTCCCTGCAAGCTGTAAGCATCTCCAGCGCCAGCAGATGAGTCGTTGATATCGGTTGCTAGCTGCCTAACGCGCCCGTCCAAGCCTCTTTCTTGAGCCAATGCCTGTGCGTACTGTTGGCGCAGTTGCTCGATTCCAGAGGCCAGGTTGTCTATCTGCGAGTCGGAGTTTAGACCCGAGGAAGCCTGATAGCCAGATAGCTTTTTCTGAGCTTCCGTCACTTGCAGACGCGCCGAGTCCACGTCCTCTCTAGTTCCACGCTCTCGGCGAGCCACCTCCGATTTTCTCAGATCTTCGATGGTTTGATCGAGCGCGGCATACATCGCTCTAGCTTTTTCTTGAGCTAGCTCGGGCGATTCACCTTCGACCACCAGTTCGATAATGGAGCTGTCCGGATTGGTTGTAACCTCTAAGTCTCCATAATCTGCCACCGTCATTCCCACCTGCGCAGCCGCCTCTTTCTTTAGCGCTTTGCTATTGAGTAGATAGACATAATCCGATCTAGAATCTGCTGCCGAACCTGAGTTATTGGAAGACGGAGAAGTTCTCAAGCCATCAGGTAGCGTGACGTCTACATCAGAGGCCGTCGTTAGCACCTTTACGCCAAATTCACTTTTGTACTCCTTAGGAGACAGCGTTATGTAGGCTAGAGCCGCACCCCAAATCAGGGTATTGGCCAGTAAACCCAAGCCCAAGTAGTTCCACTTAGAGCGTTGAGAATGAATCTTGTCAGTCCTTTCTTGGGGCGGAAATTGAGGAAAAGATAGGTCAGTCATAGGTCAGTCGAGTACGTGTTGGAGGAAACAGCGGAGCTTGCAATACAGGTGCAGGTGAGCCAACGGCGACAAGTCGTTAGTTGTTACCGAAGAGGTTGAACAACAGATTCAGCGGGTTGATGAAATCGGTGACGGTGCCCAAAATCCCGCGAATGTTGATATTGCGAGAGTCGTAGCAAGCGATCGCATCTTCTGGCATCAAAAACGGGTTTTCAGCCGCAGTCTTAGTTTCATTACTCACCAAATCATTAACTCTGTACTCCGAAGTTTTGAGCGATCCTGTCAGCGAATCGGTTTGAATCAGCACTGCTCGCCGATTGGCATTCGTCGAAGGGGTTCCGCCGACACATTGAGCCGCAACCAGAGCCTGAGCCAAATTAGTGCCGTACTTAAAGCTCGCTGAGTTAATGCCCCGATTGCGATCTAGGTTATTGCTAGAACCTTCGGTAACGTTCGAGACGTATAGCTCCACGCTATCGGGCGTAATCTGGGAGGGCTGCACCAGTATTTGTTGAAACGTCCCAGAATCAGGAATGATGATTTGGTCGCCTGAAACTAGCGGAAAGTCAGTAACCATTGCGCCCAAGAAAATGCCCGAAAGATCGACAACCGTAGATTCTGTCCCACGAATCACTTGAACCCTCGTTACATCAGCCGTTGGCTTAACGCCTCCAATCGCTTTGAGAGCGCTGGTTAAGTAGCGTTCTAGCGGATAGTCTCCAGGCGTATTTCCAGTGTTGTTTTCCGGCGCTACTACTGTCCTAGCCCCTTCTTTATCCACATTAGTATTAGAGAGCAAAACTCGACCTGGCTCGAACACTTCTCCCGCCACTGCAATCTGAATCGGCGAGTAGTCGAGTACCTGAACACTCGCGTTGACTAGCCCCGGACGGAAGTAGCCTTTTCGAATCAGCACTTCTGTAAGCCGGTCTTGAACCTGCATAGGGGATAGCCCCAATACTGGCAAAGGCTCAATCAATGGGATTTCTAAGTTTCCACTAAAGTTGACGACGTACTCGCCGGTAAATTCTTCGCCACCAATACCAGGAATCTTAAGGTTGAGCAAGTCTCCGGGAGAAAGTGGAATGTTTTGTCGTTCAATACTGGGCAGAACGCCATTCCGCTGTATGGCTGGAAAAACGGCTGGCGGAGCTGTGTCTACAGCACCTTCCTCAGAGGGTTGTGGCAGGCTAGGTAGCGATTGTGCTGAAACGCTGATCGCCGAAATCCAAAAAGCTGGAATAGAGGCTAACCCCACAGCCGCTTTCAAGAAATACGTCAGTCTGCCTGCGTTTTTATCTTTTGAAGAGATTGACTGTTCCACCGCTTTACTCATCTTATATGGGGTCTGTCTGTATTGACGTTGTCTTTGCCAAGCCTGTCCTCGCGATCGCCAAAGGTTGCGCGACTTCAAACTCTGTCCCAAATCCTGAAGGAGCCAATCGTTTTTGAAGCGATAACTTCAAGATGGCAACGTCTCAGATTCAGTAAAAAACCTTTCGGACTAGTGATAATACCGTCAGGATTAGTTTCGAACATTCAGCATAGTTACTGATTCGTACCTTCGATAGTAAAGTTAGGGTCAGTATTAAGCCTAGTGGATGCACTGTAAATAAAGAATTATTCACGGTTCCTGCGGCTTTTATAAAAATCTACTTCATCAATCATTTTTTGTCTGACAATCACCTTTGCATAGCGTACAATTTACGACATTGCCTACTGAGGAGCAATGTCGTAGGTCACTTCGCAGCGTTGATTCACATACAGATACGCAAACTTTTTTACCTTGGCCACTGCTAGAGCCTATGCAATCCCTTCCGCATAGGCTCTAGCAGAAATAGCGTAGGTCGGTAAGTGAGGTTGAAGCCAGGTTTTCCTCAGGTTTACAGCTAGCGACGTGATGCGTTCAACCGAGTCCTTCGTTCATGAATAGGTAGGTGCAACGGGTGCGACTGGGTAATGTCAATAGGCTGGATCACCATAATGTTACAAATCTAACATCTATACGTATCTGAGGATTAGGTAATAATCAGCTAGTGTAGCTACCATAAACACTGTTTATAGGAGAGCTATCTGCCATGCGTCTGTATACCTGTCAGGAACACCTGCTAAAACAGAAAGGAAGGTGCTAGCTTTACAAGAACTTTGCAGATTGAGTAACTTTACCTGAAAAAATGTTCTTTGCCTGCCTACTTTATAAGAAGAGTGGCGTAAGCTTGGCATTAAAGCAAGTGAATGTAGATGAATGGCCCTATCGCTCGATTTCCCTCAAGAAAAGCAAACCGAGTCTACCAGTGACTTTCCCTTTAAAGTCATCTTTTGGATTGCTCTATATACTCCTTTCGAAGAGTTCTTCCTGAGATGGCTCCCTACCCCGGTGGCAGTCGCACTTAGGTTTGTGCCAGAACTTATTCTGTACGCGCTGCTGTTTCAAGTTTGTGGACTGAAGCTGCTACGCGGCCAACCCCTAAAAAGAACGCCAATTGATTGGATAGTTCTCGCATTTTTTGTCGCGACGGCCATCTCAATGGTCATTAACGACTCGTCGATTAAGGGCAGCTTCGTCAACATGAGGACAATCTGGCGATATCTTTCCGTCTTCTATGTAATTGTGAATATAGAAATTTCCAGGCCGGATCTGAAGCGGCTCTTGAGCGGACTGAGAGTCGTGATGATTGCTCAAGGCATTTTGGGATCAATTCAGTACTTTTTGCCAGACAGCTTCAACCGCGCCTTTTTTGCGCCTAAAGGTTTTTCAATCGGTAACTATCAGGGCGGTTCCAACGCCGCTGAAACGGGAGGGGTGAAAGTTGGTTCGACCTCTGGAACTTTTTCAGACCCAGCCATTCTGTCAGCCTTCATGATCATTGCACTGGCACTTTTCTTTGGCACTGCATATGTCGGCGGTGGAACACTGCTGCCGAGTCTCAAGGATTGGGGTGGGATAGGGACGTTAATGTTCGCAATTTTTGCCACTAAGAAAAGAGCCGCATTAGCATTAGCACTGCTCATTCCGCCCTTGATCATCTATGTATATGGTAGAAGCAAACGGCTTGCTAACATGGGTTGGTTTTATGGCATGGTGGCACTGGTAGGCGTCATCGCCATTCTTGCGGTAGGGGTAGCTAGTTCGTCTATGTCTGGCGTTGATGAGCGAGAGCAATCCGTCAGCTTGAGCGATTATTTCCTTCAGGTCTTTACCCCAGATTATTGGGAGAACTCTAACGAAACGGCTAGAGGATGGTTCATGAGCACTATTCTGCATGCTGTGTTGAGTACTCGCAGTTGGTTCGGGTTTGGACCAGATGCCTGGCATACGTTTCAGGCCATTGAAGACACTATGACCAAAGGGGACGACATGGACAAGCTCTGGCGAGATGCTGGGGTATTCGACGATGGCTTTTGGTTCGCGTTTATTGCTTACTTTGGCTTCGTCGGAACCGCTATTTATGTCTTTATGCTGAAGCGTCTGTACGATGCTGGGAAATGGCTGGCTCGCGTTTCTACCGAGCCTGAATATCGCACACTTGGCTCAACGTTTGCGACCTTGATTATTATTACGATCTTGTATACGTTTGTCGAACGCATCTTTCGACTTCGTGCCTTTAGCTTCTACTTTTGGCTGTTAGCCGGACTTGTGGTCAATGCTTGCCACCTCAAAATGGCTGCTATCAAGCAGAGCAGGCAGACTTTCTAGGTTATTTCGCAAAACTGAATAGCTAAAAAATAAGCTTGGAAAAGCCGGTCTGTGGGAAAGTACCCCCATAGACCGGTTTTTTAATACCGGGTTCACCTATATAGACAGTTCTTATCAGAGCTAGAGATATATTACGCTCTAGTGGACTGGGCGCGTTTCTATCTGGTGTATTCCCGTGTAGTGTATTTATTAGGACTTACGCATTGACAGAGCAGGCCGATTATGGATGGTAAAATAGGTTACAT
>QBMC01000215.1 GCA_003242035.1 Nodosilinea foveolarum
GCTGCCAGTTTAGTCTAGACACACTTAAACGTATATTTAGAATGAAATAGCCCTGTAATGCAGGGTGAGCCGATTTTGGAAAGTCCTCATTTTTGACGGGGATGGGAGCAATCGCACTTCTCACCACAAACGCACTGATTGCAGCGACAAAGTTTGGCAAGGACAGTGATGGGCTTAGAACCACTTATGCTTACATAGGCAGTACAGCGCTCGTAATCCTTGTTGTTCATGCGTTTTTAGGAGCCAAGTTGGGGTTATCTACATAACGAAAAAATGTATCTCAGTGAAATACAGCAGAGTGTTTGACTAATTAGCGGGTTCTCTAAACGAGAGAAATAGATGGAACTCCGCTATGAGATCTTGGGGAACACCAATTGTTATTACTGCCTATCTGGTCGGCTTACTCTCTACGGGGATCAGCGAAGCTCGGCTGTTTGGGGTCGTAGCAATTTCAGGATTGGCGATTTTTTTGCTTTGCATTGTGGTGGGAGTCGTCGCACCCCGATTTTGGAAAATGGGGCCGACCGCGAAACAGTGGTGGATTGCGGGCGCGATCGCGCTATCGGCCGCTAGCTATTGCGTATGGCGATCGCCCCAACCCGCGCGAAACGACATCAGCCATTTTGCATCACCTCAAGAGCAGCAAATTTTAGGACGCGTTCTCCAAAGACCCCAAACAGCCAAATACAATAAGGCTAAGTTCTTCGTTGAGGTTCAGTCGGTCAGCGGTAAGACTATTAATGGCGTCTCAATTCCCAGGACGGCGAGTGGAAAGCTATACGTCACGGCTGCGCTGGAACCTAGTCAACGACTATTTCCAGGAGAGATAGTAAAGCTTAGAGGAAAAGTAGAAAGAACTGAGAAAAGTGCAGAAGAGAAATCTGGCTTTGGTGACTATTTGGCTAGGGAGGGATGCTTTGCGCAGTTCAAGACCTACCGAATAGAAATTTTGCCAAACCAGGAGCCGCCACGCTGGGCGTTGTGGAAATTGAGACAGCGAATTGTTTCGGCGCAGGATAGGTGGTTGGGCGAGCCTGCGGGGAACTTGCTGAGCGCGATGACGTTGGGCCGCAGAGCAGTTGATTTGCCCACTGAGGTGAAAGACAGCTTTGTCAAAGCAGGGCTGGCCCACACTTTGGCCGCCTCTGGATTTCATGTGTCGCTTGTTTTGGGGCTGGTGCTGAGCGCGTTGAAAGCCTTTCAACCTCGGACTCGAGCAATCGCAGGTTTTCTTTCTCTAGCCCTCTACGTCGGATTAACCGGGCTACAGCCTAGTGTGGTCAGAGCTTCGGTAATGGGCCTGGGGGCGCTGATTGGATTAGCCACTCAACGCAAAGTCGATCCGCGAAGCGGCTTGTTTGTCGCGGCTACACTGATCTTGCTATGCAATCCTCAGTGGGTTTGGGATGTTGGATTTCAGCTTAGTGCGGTAGCGACTTTGGGTTTGATTGTAATGGTGCCACGGCTGTTGAAAATAATGGATTGGTTGCCGAGTGGAATTGCAGCGGCGTTGGCTATTCCGATAGCGGCTTACATCTGGACGTTGCCGCTTCAGATGCACTATTTTGATACGCTGCCTTCTTACAGTATTTTGCTGAATGCGATCGCTACCCCGCTAGTCGTACTCATCAGCTTGGGTGGGTTTATCAGCGGGGCAGTAGCGATGGTTTTTCCGCTGGGTGGGAGTGCGATCGCAACCAACCTCTACTACCCCATTCACATACTCATCTGGATAGTAGACAAGTTTAATCAGCTTCCTGGTAACTCACTCAAAGTAGAGGGCATCGGCCCGTGGCCTATGGTCGCTCTTTACGCACTATATGCAGCCATTTATCTATTCTTTCAGCAGCGACAGCAGCACCACGAGGCAGCTTTCGATATTTTCGATCAGTGGTGAGCTGGTGACATGAGATTTTGAATGGACTGGAATTGAAATCGGTGTAAGATGTAGAACCCCACCAGGAGAGGTGGCAGAGTGGTTGAATGCGGCAGTCTCGAAAACTGTTTTAGGGTCAAACCTAACGGGGGTTCGAATCCCCCCCTCTCCGTTGAACTGAATTCGTGCTTTTTGCAAGCCGATAAAGCTCTCAAAACCCTCTATTAGTAAGGGTTTATGGTAGCCAGAAATTAGGTAAAACCTGCTGAGTAATACTGCGAATGCCTTTATTAAGCACACGAGAGGCCTGAATATGAGGTTCGTCTGGCACAATTGGAATAATTGAGGCTGGTTGCCCCTGCCCAAACTGTTCGATAACTCGGTTAGCGGCTTCCAATCCAGTCACGTAAGCCTTCTCTTGAGACCAAGAACCATGTCGGGTCACAATCCAATCGCCGCTCATGAACACATTAGAGAAGCTGGTTTTACCAGGTAGTAAATAGCGATAGCTGCCGGGGGCAAAGTGACTAACGCCCTGATGAATACGGATGACGCTTTGGTCTACAACTTTCGCCTCACCAAAGGCGGGAATGCAGACTGCAAGGTCTTTCTGTACCAGCGGAATGATTTGCTCATCCGTAAGATTCAGCAACTGATTAGCATGATAGTAGTCTGCTTCGACAACTGTACCTGGCTCGTCTTTGTACTCATCGTGGAGCGCATTGAGGTCGAAGAATGTCCAGCCGGTTGTTTCGTGGAATCCGAAACAGGCATTTGAGGGCAGCGGAATGTCGATCTTTCGGTCAAACCAGAGGCGGGTGGCGAGTACGTCTATGCCGTTAAGGTTGCTGAGATTTCGAAATTCTGGGCGATCGCACAACCCCTCGCTCTGTCCCACAATCTTCTTCATGCCAGTAATGCCCACAGAGAAAATCACCGCGTCCGCCTCAAATACCTCATCGCCACAAACCACCGCATCAATCTTATTGCCCGCACCAATTCGAACGTCCGTCACTCGATGATTGGCCAAGATACGACCGCCTGCTTGTTCGATTTGCTCAGTCCAGGGACGAAAAATCATCTCGCCTACGGTGCCTCGGCACCAGCGCACGTCGAAGTCTGGCTGATGCGCCAAGATAAAGTAATAGAGCATTCCTAATGCCGCTGCCGCTGAGCACTGCTCGCCTGGGGCAAATAAACCGACTAGCAGCATTGGCTCGAAAGATTCTTTGTAAAGCCGCTCGGAGACGCCATATTGCTTGAACAGCTCGCGCGCAGTCATACAGTCGTAGCGATGCCAAGCCTCATCAGAGTTATCAAAATCTACCAGCGAGTAGAGCAAGGGCAGCGCCGACAGTCGATCAATCAGCGGCAGTCGTTTGAAGCGGGTGTAGATGAATGTGCCTAGCGGAGTGGGCAAGTAAGGCTCACGCTGGAATATAGGAGACTCGACCTCTAGCCCGGCTGGGGAATATTGCGATGAGCGAGTGTAGGGCGTGAAAGGCTGAATGCCTAGTTCATCCGTGAGCGCAAAAATATTGCTGTAGGGATACCAGAAACCATGAATGCCCGCTTCAACTGAGCGCCCTTTTTCAGTTTGCCAACCCGCAACCAGCCCTCCCGGATAGGCTCCGGCCTCTAACAAAGTGACCTCGTAACCTTGTTTTGATAGATGATAAGCCGCACCCAGGCCCGCCCAGCCTGCGCCGACAACAACGATTTTCTTTTGGCCGGTAGGCTGAGACATAAAAGTGAGAGTAAAAGGTCTTTTGAATAGGCTAGAGCGAAAAAGCACATTGGGCTACGAGCTATGGGATGAATAGCTATTTGATGAATTAGGAGGCAAACAAAAAGGCCACGGATTTAACCGCAGCCTCGTTGCTATGCCCTGTTATCCAAGGCTATCAAGTTCGACGAGCTATTACTTTTTAGCTCCAGCTAAAGCAGGCTCGCGCTCTGGCATGGTTGTGATTTCGCCATCTTTGTCGATGTCAAAAACAACGGTATCGCCGTCCTTGAGCTTACCAGCGAGGATTGCTTCGGCTAGATGGTCTTCTACTAAACGAGCGATCGCACGACGCATGGGTCTTGCACCATAACGCTGATCGTATCCTTCATTTACCAATCGCTCCTTGAACGCATCCGTAAGCTTGAACGACAGTTGACGATCAACTAACCGGGCGCTAACTTGCTTCAGCAGAATCTCAGCGATTTCCTTCACTTCATCCTTAGTGAGCTGGCGGAAGACGATGATTTCGTCAATCCGGTTGATCATCTCAGGACGGAAGAACTGCTTCATTTCCTCATTCACCAGGTTGCGAATGTTGTTATAACGGCTAGTCATGCCGTCATCCCCGGATAGCTCGAAGCCGAGACCGCCACCGCCTTTTTCGATCACCTTAGAACCAATGTTCGAAGTCATGATGATGAGCGTGTTCTTAAAGCTGACTTCCCGACCCTTGGAATCAGACAGCTTGCCTTCATCCAATACCTGCAACATGATGTTAAAGATATCGGGGTGAGCTTTCTCTATCTCATCGAGCAAGATAACGCTGTAAGGCTTACGGCGCACAGCTTCAGTAAGCTGACCGCCTTCATCATAACCAACGAATCCTGGAGGAGAGCCAATCAGCTTAGAAACTGTGTGAGACTCCATGAACTCAGACATGTCAAGTCTAATCATGGCTTCTTCGGAGCCGAAGACCGAGTTCGCTAACGCTTTGGCCAGCTCAGTTTTACCGACGCCCGTTGGCCCAGAGAACACCAAACTCGCAATCGGTCGATCTAGACCACGCAACCCCACTCGCGCCCGACGAACAGCGCGTGAAACCGCTTCAACCGCTTCGTTTTGACCCACCACTCGCTCGTGCAGCGTGTCTTCAAGATGCATCATCATCGCAGACTCAGTCTCCGTGATGGCATTGACCGGGACGCCCGTCCAGGAAGAAACGATGTCGGCGATATCCTCTTCACTAACTTCAGGCATGGAAGTGATGGAAACATCATCAGCTAGGGTCTCCTGAATTTTATCCATCAATGAAGACTCAGTTTCTCTTAGCGCTGCGGCTTGGTCGAAGTCCTGCAACTGAATGGCTTCGATGATGTCTTTTTGAGTTTGACGGAGTTCGCTGCGCAGGTCACTAGCAGGAATATTGCGAGAGTAGCGCAAACGTACTCGCGAACCGGCTTCATCAATTAAATCGATGGCCTTGTCTGGCAAGTTGCGATCTGTGATGTAGCGATCACTCAAAGTAGCCGCCGCCTCAACCGCTTTGTCTGTGATGTTCAGACGATGAAACTGCTCGTACCGGCTGCGTAAACCATAGAGAATTTCAACGGTATCTTCGACCGAAGGCGGTGCAATGGTTACCGGCTGGAAACGACGCTCTAAGGCAGCATCTTTTTCAATGTACTTGCGGTACTCGTCTAACGTAGTAGCGCCGATGCATTGCATTTCTCCTCGAGCCAAAGCAGGCTTGAGGAGATTAGCTGCATCCATACCACCCTCTAAAGAACCCGCACCGACTAGCGTATGAATCTCGTCAATCACTAGAATGACGTCTTGAGACTTGCGCACTTCCTCAATCACTTGAGTAATACGCTCCTCGAAGTCGCCTCTAAAGCGAGTACCAGAAACCAAAAGGCCCATATCGAGACTGATGACTCGGTGGTCGATCAGTGCTTCGGGGACATCTTGATTGACGATGCGTTGGGCTAAGCCTTCTGCGATCGCAGTCTTACCCACACCCGGCTCGCCCACCAACACCGGATTATTCTTGGTACGACGGCCCAGAATCTGAACGACTCGCTCAATTTCCTTACGCCGACCAATCACCGGGTCTAACTTACCTTCAGCAGCCACGGCGGTAAGATCTGTGCCGTACTCAGTTAGTACACTGCTTTCAAACTTGCGCTCAGACTTACTACTGCTACCACCGACCCGACCCGAAGCAACCGGCGTACTTTCGCCAATTACGCGCACCAACTGCGCTCCAATTTTGTCTGGGTCTACGCCTAGATTGGCAATTACCCGGTAAGCAACGCTCTCAGAGTTCTGAGTGAGGCTTAGTAGCAAATGCTCTGGCTCTATATAAGGATGGTCTAGCTTGCGAGCTTCTTGAAAAGCCTGCTCAAAGACCTGCTTTACTTTAGGCGTGAACGGAATTTCGACAGGGCCATTGCCCGAGCCACGACCAATGATCGATTCCACTTCGGCGCGAGCGTTGGCAAGGTTAATGCCAAACTCATCTAACACCTTAGCGGCAATGCTGGTATTTTCTTTGATGATGCCAAGCAGCAGTTGCTCACTGCCGACAAAGTTGTGACCCAGGCGACGGGCCTCCTCTTGCGCCTGCATGATGACCGCGATCGCTGTGTTTGTAAAATGCTCAAACATATTTTGAAGAGACCTCTAACCAAGGTTGAATGGCTTAACGTGCTGCGATGGAAGCGCTTAGCCTCTGATGTCAAAGGATAAATCCAATGTCAAACAGAAGACGAAAACCTCCAGGCAGACGGCACACTCATTGAGGTGAACCTACTCAAGCTGAATCTACCCGCTTGCGTTCGTTAAGTTATTTATCTACTTATGTCAATAATACTTGTAATTCTGGTGTTGTGGCACTAGAGAGAGCCGTACTCCCTGGTGTGTTTCCCGTAACAAGTCGATTATTTTGCCTTATTAACGCGAGCTTAAGACGTCCCCTATTAATCTGAGGATATAAAACTTAATTATTACACATCACTCTCTAAAAGTAGAGTTTTTCAAAGAAGTAAAAGAATGTACACGAAGAGACTTAGCCGCTTCGACGGGCTGGTCTTTTTACTACGAAAAAAGAATTTTATCAACGCTTAACGAAAAAAGTCACTGACAGGCAATCTATCAGTGACTTTCTCTTTTAGCTGAATGGTTGCTAGCCAGGGCTATTTCATTTGCAGAGATAGCTTGATAGGTTAGGGACTGAAAACCC
>QBMC01000216.1 GCA_003242035.1 Nodosilinea foveolarum
TTGAGCTATCCTCTACCTTAGCTCTAAAGCATGAGCTTGTTTCTTAACGGCCCCTAACCAAACGATTGCCAATCCAGACGAAGTCGCTGAACCTTACCGTCCGGAGGAAGAGTACGACGAACTTATGCGGTTGGGCTTTGCCTCTTTTCAAACGGGCGACTACGCAGATGCGGCAAACTACTTCCGCTCAGCGCTTTACGTTGCGCCTCAAGATCGCGAAGCGACGACGGCTTATTGGAATGCGGTTAATGAGCTGCAAAATCCCGATTTAACTGGACGAGCGGCTGTCTACGAAGAGAACATGGAGGCGGGCTACGACGCGACTGAAGCGAATGAGTACGAGCAGGCGATTGAGTCCTTTCAAGCAGCGTTAGAGATTCGCCCTAACGATTACTATGCGGCCCAGGCGTTACGCAATGTCTATACCTATCTCAACCGGGGGGAGAACGCCGACTCTCCGAGTGATGTCCCGCTAGCCTACAACGTCTACGCAGGAGAAACACCCTACGACCGCTACATGCGACTGGGCTATGCAGCGGCGCAGCGCGAAGACTTTAGCAGTGCGATCACCTATTTCCGCAGTGCGCTTTATGATCGTAATAATGACCGCCAGGCGACGATTGCCTATTGGAATGCAATAGATGGTTTGCGAGATGGTGAATTTGGCACAGATGAAAACCCGGAGTCTGTTTACGATCAATATATGCGGCTGGGTTACGATGCTACTAACCGGAACAACTATACGCAGGCGATGAAGTTTTTTGAGCAGGCGCTAGGAGAACGGCCTGAAGATGGCTACGCGCTGCAAGCTATTCGCAATGTGCAAACTTATATGAAGGATGTGACGGCTAAATGAGGGCGGCGATCGCTTCATTAAACACTTCACTAGGACGCATTGCCTGCCGAGTCTTCTCAACGTCGGTTAGATAATATCCACCGATATCTACAGGCTGTCCTTGAACGGCGTTGAGGGCTTCGATGATAACTTCCTCGTTGTCGCTAAGCTGCTGTGAAAGCTGGGTGAAGGCGCTTTTTAGCTCGGTGTCTTTGTCTTGTTTGGCGAGTGCCTGCGCCCAATACAAGGTTAAGTAAAAGTGACTGCCGCGATTGTCTAGCTCGTTGACTTTGCGGGAGGGCGATTTGTCTTTATCTAGCAGTTTGCTGGTGGCTTGGTTTAGCGTTTCGGCCAGTACAAGCGCTTTGTCGTTGTTGGTTTTTTTGCCGAGTTCTTCTAGCGTGACGGCCAGCGCTAAAAACTCTCCTAATGAGTCCCAGCGTAGGTGATTTTCTTGCACAAACTGTTGTACATGCTTTGGGGCAGATCCGCCCGCGCCGGTTTCGAATAGTCCGCCGCCTGCTAGTAAGGGGACGATAGAGAGCATTTTAGCGCTGGTGCCCAGTTCTAGAATGGGAAAGAGATCCGTGAGATAGTCTCGGAGGACGTTGCCGGTGACGGAGATGACGTTTTTGCCTGATTTGATGCGATCGCAGGTAAACTGCATGGCTTCGACTGGCGGCAGAATCTGAATATCCAGCTCGACCGTGTTGTGGTTAGCCAAATATTGATTCACCTTAGCGGTGATATTGGCATCGTGGGCGCGATTCTTATCTAGCCAGAAAACAGCCGGTAATCCGGTGGCGCTAGCTCTGTTTACGGCTAGCTTCACCCAGTTTTGAATAGCAATATCTTTGGTTTGGCACATGCGCCAGATGTCGCCTTTTTCGACGGTATGTTCTATTAAAGTTTGGCCAGAGTCATCTATTACGCGAACGGTGCCGTTAGCTGGAATCTCAAAGGTCTTATCGTGAGAGCCGTATTCTTCGGCTTTTTGGGCCATTAAACCTACGTTAGAAACGCTGCCCATGGTTTTCACGTTAAAGGCTCCTTGCTCCTGGCAGAACTCGATGCAAGCTTGGTATATCGTGGCGTAGCAGCGGTCGGGAATGATCGCTTTGGTGTCGTGTGGGTTGCCGTCTGCGCCCCACATTTGACCAGAGGTGCGAATGGCGGCGGCCATGGAAGCGTCGATGATGACATCGCTGGGGACGTGCAGATTGGTAATGCCTTTATCGGAGTTGACCATGGCTAGCGATGGACGACTCTCGTAGACGGCCTGAATATCTGTTTCAATAGCGGCTTGTTGCGCTTTGGGGAGGGTTTTAATTTTGGCGTATACGTCGCCGATACCGTTGTTGGGGTTTACGCCTAAGTCTGCAAAAATGTTGGCATATTTGTCGAAGATATCTTTGTAGTAGATTGTGACGGCATGGCCGAATAGAATGGGGTCGGAGACCTTCATCATGGTTGCTTTTACATGGAGAGAAAGTAGAATGTCTTCTGTTTTGGCGGCGGCGATCGCTTCCTCATAAAAGGCTCTCAGAGCGCTAACGCTCATCACAGCAGCGTCAATGACTTCTTTAGCGAGAACAGATGTTTTCTCTTTTAAGACGGTCGTTTTATCTGACTGAACTAGCTCTATTCTGACGCTGCCGCCTTGTTCTATAACGACAGATTTTTCGCTGCCGTAGAAGTCGCCGCTGTCCATATGGGCGACGTGAGACTTTGATTTTTTGCTCCAATCGCCCACTCTGTGAGGACGCTTTTGGGCGTATTCTTTGACGGCATCGGCGACTCTTCTGTCGGAGTTGCCCTCACGCAATACGGGGTTAACGGCGCTGCCTAAGACTTTAGCGTAGCGTTTTTTGATGGTGGCTTCAGCGTCTGTCTGAGGATTAGCAGGATAGCTGGGAATGTCGTAGCCTTTTGCCTGTAGTTCTTGAATGGCGGCAGCGAGTTGAGGAATAGAGGCGCTGATGTTTGGCAGTTTAATGATGTTAGCAGTTGGCGTTTGAGCGAGTTCGCCTAGCTGCGCGAGCGCGTCGGGCTTCTTTTGTTCTGGCGTGAGGTTTTCGGGAAAGTTCGCGAGGATGCGGCCTGCTAAGGAGATATCGCTGGCTTCGATGTCGATGTTAGCCGAGCGGGTAAATGCTTTGACGATAGGAAGAAAAGAATACGTCGCCAGCGCAGGCGCTTCATCTGTGAGGGTGTAGATGATTTTGGCGGATGGAGTGGGCATGAGTCGTCCTACGTACGTTGGCAATTCGCAATGAGCTAAACCGTGTTGAAGTATAGCGCGAAAGTTGTTGCAGCTTGGTTCGAGCGATAACTTTTACAGAACATAGAGAAATATGGCTAGCGATCGCCTGGATATATCCGACGTTCGCTAGCCATATTTTTTATAGGATCTATATTTTTAACTGACTACTTCAGCGCCTCTTTGAGTTGCGACTTGGCAACCTCTAGCGCTTCGGGCAGCTTCGATTCGTCGCGGCCACCGGCTTGGGCGAAGTTGGGTCTACCGCCGCCGCCGCCACCGCACAGTTTGGCAATGCCGCCAATAAATTTACCGGCTTGAAGTCCTTGGTCGATCGCTGGCTTACTAAAAGCAGCGACTAAGCTGACTTTACCCGGCTCGGGCACAGAGCCTAAAACCACTGCGCCATCGCCAAGCTTTTGCAGCAGCCGTTCTGCGGCGGCTTTTAGGGCGTCGGGTTCTACAGACTCTAGGTTGGCGACGATAACGGGGGTGCCGCCAAAGGTTTCAGCTTGGCTGAGGAACTGGTCTGATTTGGACAGGGCGAGTTCGGACTTGAGGGCTGAGAGTTCTTTTTGGGCGGATTTGAGTTCGGTTTGTAGGCTGGTGACGCGCTCGGTGATGTCTTCGGGCTTGGTTTTGAATCTGTCGCTCAGATCTCTCACAATGCGATCGCGCACTTCCAAATAGTCTAAAACGGCTGGCCCCGCGACGGCTTCAATCCGGCGGATGCCCGCAGCTACCCCGGTTTCGGAGATAATTTTGAACACGCCAATTTCAGCGGTGTTGCCGACATGGGTGCCGCCGCATAGCTCCATGGAGATGCCGGGATAGTCGATGACGCGCACGTCGTCGCCATATTTTTCGCCGAACATAGCGACCGCGCCTTTAGCTTTGGCTTCGGCGATGGGCATGGTTTGAACGTCGGCGCTGTGGGCTTCGGCAATCCAGGTGTTAACCTGTTTTTCGACTTGCTGAAGCTGCTCGGGGGCGAGGGCTTTGGGCGCGTGGAAGTCGAAGCGCAGGCGGTCGAAGTCTACCAGGGAACCGGCTTGAGAGATGCTGTCGTCTACGAGCGATTTGAGCGCAGCCTGTAGCAGGTGGGTAGCGGTATGATTGGCCTGAGCGCGACGGCGGCAGGCGCGATCTATTTTGGCGCTAATGCGATCGCCCACTGACAATGTGCCGCGCTCTACTTTGCCAAAGTGGACAAAGAAACTGCCTTCTTTTTTGACGTCTTCTACGCGAACGACGGAGCTTTCTCCCGAGAGGTAGCCGCGATCGCCAATCTGACCCCCCGATTCGGCATAGAACGGGGTGGCATTAAGAACGACTTGAACCTCACTGCCGGTTTCAGCTTGCTGCACCGATTTGCCATCGACCAAAACCGCCTCAATTTGGCTGTCGCTGTCGGACCGTTCGTAGCCAATAAACTGAGTAGAATCAATTTTTTCGGCGAGCGTATCGAGACTGCCTTGAACGGTGAGGTCAATGGTTTCATGTGCGTCTTTAGATCGCTGGCGCTGCTGCTCCATTTCGGTGTTAAAGCCTACTTCATCAACGGCGATTCCGCTTTCTTCGGCGATTTCTTGAGTGAGTTCTAGCGGGAAGCCGTAGGTGTCGTATAGTTCGAACGCGTCTTGGCCAGATACTTTTGCGGGCTTGCCCTCTAGAATGTCCGCCAGCCGCTTTTCTCCTCGCTCTAGCGTTTTTAGAAACTGAATTTCTTCGCGCTCTAGTTCGTTCTTAATCGCGGTTTCTCGCGCTCTGACGACTGGATACGCTGCTTCTGAAAGGGCAATAGAGGTGTCCGCAATTTGGGTTGTAAAAGGCTGATCGATGCCTAGCAGTTTGCCGTGGCGGACGACTCGCCGAATTAGACGGCGCAATATGTAGCCCCGGCCTACGTTGGAGGCACTGATGCCGTCGGCCACCATGTGCATCACCGCGCGAACATGATCTCCAATGACCTTGAGCGATACTTTTTGAGCATCATCCGCTTGCTTGTAGTCAATCTGGGCAATCTCGGCTGCCCGCTCGACCAGGGGAAAGATCAGATCGGTCTCGTAGTTGTTAGGAACGCCCTGTAGAATTTGAGCCATGCGCTCTAGCCCTAGTCCGGTGTCGATACTTTGCGCTTTTAGCGGGGTGAGGTTGCCGTCGGCGTCTTTGTTGTACTGCATGAATACCAGGTTGTAGTACTCAATGAAGCGGCTGTCGTCTTCTAAATCGATATGGTCGTTGCCGCGCTCGGGGTGGAAGTCGTAGTACAGCTCGGAGCAGGGGCCGCAGGGTCCGGTGGGGCCAGAGGTCCAAAAGTTGTCGGCTTCGTCCATGCGGATAATGCGCTGGGGATCGATGCCGATGTCGTCGCGCCAGATGGCGAAGGCTTCGTCGTCTTCGCGAAAGACGCTGGGGATGATGCGTTCGGGGGGGAGTTGGAATACTTGGGTGGAAATTTCCCAGGCCCAGGCGATCGCGTCTTTTTTGAAGTAGTCGCCAAAGCTGAAGTTGCCTAGCATTTCGAAAAACGTGTGGTGGCGAGCGGTGCGGCCTACGTTTTCGATGTCGTTGGTGCGAATGCATTTTTGGGCGGAGGTAGCCCGATTGAATTCAGCGGTGCGCTGCCCAAGAAAAATGGGTTTGAAGGGGAGCATCCCGGCGATCGTTAGCAGCACAGTAGGGTCTTCTGGGACAAGCGACGCGCTGTCGAGGATTTTATGGCCTCTGGCTTTGTAGAATTCCAGAAACTTCCGGCGAATGTCGGCACCGCTAAGCGCCAGTGTTTTAGAGGAGAGGGGATTTTCTTTAGGAACAGACATAGGACTAATGGGCGGCGAGGACGATTTGGTTCTCCAGATTTGATCAATGTTGCCATACTCTTGTAGGTTTCGTGACCTAGCGCCACTCAAGATTGTGTGGTCAACTGTAAAATCTCATTAAGAACTTGGGTGACGGATAGCTATAGATAGTGCTGTTGCTGAATAAAGCTATGCTTTAGAGTATCTATAGAAAGTTATGGATAGAAGAGGCTTGTGCAAAAGGTGCGCTGGGTGCAAGAGTGATTTAAGCCTGCTAGTCGCTTTATAGCCGCTGTTTCTGCTTGATAGGCTCAGATAGCTGACTTTTAGGTAGCCGAGCCTTTAGTTACTGGGCCTTACTGGGCCTTGGAGCGCCGACCTTATACGCTCGGGCCATAGATACTGTATGGATTTTAACTTAGCTAACTTGTAGATCTTACAGAGGATTTGCGTTTCTTTTGTTACCGCTGCTATCGCTACTGGGCTTAATTCTATATTGGGTTCTGAACAGTCTTTTCCGAGCGTACAGATGTCCGCTAATGGCGACTATCGTAGATTAATTGCATTTACTTATCGCCCTGTTTTAAGGAAGGGCTGTTTCACTATGGTAACGCTATTGACACGTATCTTTTACGCCGTTGTTTGTGATTTGCATTACTAATTCTACGGTTGGTGCGCACCTTGATTGTTGTTTTACATGCGTTCCGTATTTTCCTTTGCCTGTAGTCAATTAAGTCTTCTATTGCGAAATGAGAAAACGGAAAACGGATCGGAATGGCCGCTTGTCTATCTGCTGTATAGCCCAGTGTATCTACCCTGATTGACTGACAAAAGATGTGATGAAGCGAGTGAATCGCTTGCCCGTAGGCAG
>QBMC01000217.1 GCA_003242035.1 Nodosilinea foveolarum
TAGGATGAGTAACGATTGAGTTTCGACTAATCACTGCTATTTCCGATAAGGTCTAATATGCGGTACATCAGTCGTGCTATGCAAAAAACGCATGAATCGATATAAAACGAGGGATACAAAATTGAGAAACACATTTTTAAACAACAATCAAAATCACAAAAAGCCCAACCAGAGTAAACGGGGTTCTGTAGCGCTTAGCCTTTTGACCGCTGCTGCTCTGGCTTTACTACCGGCTTGTGCTGGACCCTCTGGCGTAAACACAGCGGCTGAGGAAAGTAACGTAACCACTGATAAACTAGTCGAGAATACGGGAGATCACGTTGGCGAAGAAGTGACGATTCGCAGCACCGTAGAAAAAACCGTTGATGATTCGGCTTTCTTGCTAAACGACGACGACTACTTTGGCGGCGAGGGCATTTTGGTGATTAATGCGACGGGTGAGGCATTTGTAGTGCCCGATGTCGGCGATAGCGAAGTACAGGTGACGGGTAAGGTCGAAACTTTTGCCATGACGACAGTCGCTGAGAGCTATGGTCTAACGCTAGATCCTGATCTCTACAAAGAGTATGAGACTATGCCCGTGATTATTGCGCAGTCTATGGCGCTAGCGCCCGATCCAGGAGAGATTACGGCAGACCCTGAGAAGTTTTACAATCAGCGTATTGCGGTAGAAGGTCAAGTCGATGAGATCCGCGAGACGGGCTTGTTTACGATTACTGAGGACAAGCTATTTAACGGCGAGGATTTGCTAGTCTATGCGCCGGATGTTTCTACTTCTAGGCCCGTAAAGGAGGGTGAAGTCGTTGCGGTGACTGGTGTTTTGCGGCCGTTCGTTGTGGCTGATTTTGAGAAGGACTACGACTTACAGTGGGATCTTTCTCTGAAAGAGGAAATCGACGCTGAGTACAGTACGAAGCCTGTTTTCGTTGCAGACAACGTTTATCCTTCGGCTATTTAAGTCAAGGTGACTACAGCGCTTTAGTAAGGCTGAGATAGGTTGAGTGGAGGACAGGATGGCAGGGCTATTCTGTCCTTTTTTGTTTAGGTTTGCAGATGAGTTAGTTACCGCCACTGCACCTTACTTATGCTGAATCTTTAGGTTGGGAAGACCTTCTAGTTTCTCTGGTGGATCGAAGGTGCCTTCTTTGGGCGTCATCAGCACCAGTCCTTCCGGAATGCAGCGAATTTCGATGGGGGTTTCTCCTATCATTTCGCCGTCTAATACGACTTTCTGCAGGGTATCGGTTTTAATTGTGAGCGCACTACAGCGAAAATAGCCGATGTCTTCTCGCTTGCTAGAGCGTCTGTTCATCGCGGTTTGAAACAGGTTGTAAGAGGCGGCGATCGCACTCCCGGCTCCTTCTGGGGCAAATATAGTAATATCTAGCAAGCCATCGAACGGCACCACATCTGAAGGCCCTTGCGCCAGTACCGATGTAGGAGGTGCGGCGTTCGCGACCGTAATCCCCGACGCGTCGAAGCTAATAATCCGATCCGGCGTCTCTATCACCGCGCTGAACGGATCAAGCTCTCTTACCTGTTGAAAGGCAGACAAAATGTAGGCGGCTGCGCCCAGCTTGTTTTTGAGTTGGCGATTGGCCTGCGATATGACCTCGGCTTCCAGACCAATTCCGGCTAGCAGCAGCAGCGGTTTGCCATTGCAGCTACCCACGTCAATCTTTCTGGGAATGCCTTCTAGAATAGTCGTACAGGCATTGTCGATGTTATCAGAAATGCCGAAGGCAGCGGCGATCGCATTAGCCGTCCCCCGAGGAATAATGCCCAGCGGTAGCCCGGTGCCGACGAGTTTTCCCGCGACCGCAGATACGGTGCCGTCGCCACCAGAGGCCACCACGCCCTCTGCCCCCTGTGCAATGGCCTGTTCGGTTAGCTGCTCGGCAGACTCCTCAGGTGTGGTTTCTAGTACGGTGAGGTTGAGCTTTTCACCGAGCAGTTGTTCGATCCGCGATCGCTCAGCCGCTGCATCGCCCTGTCCAGAAACGGGATTGTAGATAAGGTAAATGTTAGCGCTCACAGTAGTTTGTAAAGTAGGGTTGTTGGATTCAGAAATGTTTAATTCGCGGCAGGTGTTCCTAGCTGGCTCGCATCCGCATACTTTTCCTGGTCGAAGTGGTACACCGTACGAATGGGATACGGAATGCTGATATCGGCCTCGTCGCAGGCTTGCTTCAGCGCTAAAATTACCTGCGTTTGTACTCTTCTGACGCTTTTTTGCTGGGGAATCGTCCAATAGCGCACCAGTAGATTGATGGAGCTATCGCCGAATTCTACAATGTCAACTTCGGCAGAGGGCATAGAGCGCACCTCTTCAACCGAATTGACAGCAGTTAGCATCGTCTCTACGGCCATTGGCAGCGGCGTATTGTAATCTACGCCAATGGCCAAATCTGTTCGGCGCTGAGGTTTATCGGTCTTTACCCTGACGGGACTAGTAAAGACAATAGAATTAGGCACTACGACTAGCTCGCCTGTATAGGTACGAATGCTGGTTGCTCTGAGGGCGATTTCTTCAACTGTGCCTTCGAATCCTTCTACAATGATTTCGTCGCGAAGGGAAAAAGGCTCTTGTAACAATAGCAAAATCCCCGAGAGGAAGTTTTTGAAAATATCTTGGAAGGCAAAGCCAATCGCGACTGAGCCGAGTCCTAGTAAGGCCACCAAGTCGGTAACGCCGACATCTGGAAACGCCAGGATACAGGCTACCAAGAGGCCAGTTGCCCAAGCGCCTACGTAGCCGGTTTGGACTAAAAGCGTCTGTAAAGATAAACTTTTAAGCGTTTTGTTGGCGACTTTACGAGTGGCTCTGCGCACTAGATTGGCAAAGGTTCGCGTCAGCAGTAAAACAACGATGGCTAAAATCAGTCCGGGCAGAATGGCGATCGCCTGAACCAGTAACTCGGCAAGCTGCTCTCTAACGCTAGCAACTAGAGACTCATCAAACAGAGCGTCCATCTTTTCTCCTTTATGCCCTACGGCTTGCGATTTAATCTTATAGTTTTATGTCTTATAGTTTTATGTCTTATAGCTTCACCCAAAACTGCCGCCTCGCAATTAAGCAAAGCAGCAGCTTCAGGCAGTTTTATCAGATTGCGTAGCCAACCAGATAAGGCCAACTAGCACTAACTAGCGCCAAGTGCGCTCTCCGTCCTCGTTTACTCTAGCTTCACGGATAACGTCGGAGATCTTTTCGGCATCTTTTACGTGATGCAGCGCCTCTTTCTCCCCATCTTCGCCCTCTACAACGAAGTAGGTCGGAACTTCTACATCGTTGCCTAGCACATCTTGATACTCGACAGCGACTTTTTCTCCTTTTTCCTCAGCAGAGGTTCCAGGAGGAGCTTCTTTATCACCGGGGTTGATATGAGATTCGCCCTCAGGCTGAGCGTTCTGTTGTTTGAGTTCTTCTTCATTCATAATAAATTATGCTTCCTCCCACAATGTACGGACTTTACCGGGCAAAAATTCTGCGACTTCTGCAACGCGAGCATCTGAAAGCTCTTCTTTGGTAGCGCTAAAGACAGCTTTAACAACCGTATTGGGGCCAGTCGTTTTGGGTAAACCCGCTTCCTTTTCGATTCTAAACAGAAAAGTGTCGTCGCCAAATTTGAGGGGCGGACGAATCTTGCTGAGAAAACGAACGAGTGGGTTTGAATCTTTCCACAGGTCTGAAACTTCGCCAGAAAGGGCTTTCTTGTCTGTTTCGAGGGTCTTGGTATGAAGATCGCTAGCAACGTCTTCTTGAGCTTCGGTGGTCATCAGGTCGCGCATGGTGCGAAAGACAATTTCCGTGATGTCGCGCGCGTCGTAGATGTCCTCAATGTTGCCCTTAAGCATGACCTTTTCGAGAAAGTCGGTGTCCTTGGTGGCAATTGGCGTACTGGGGCCAGTTTGTAGCGCCTCAGGCGGATTCGCCTTCATTTGTTCGAGCAGCTCTTTGCCTTTGGGCGTCATTTTAGCCGTGCGCAAGCCCACGTGGTCGGGTAAAGGGTTGGGGCCTTCGTCTGCGTAGGCGTCGCCTTCAAACTCTGCTTCGATGTATCCCTTTTGGTTAAGATAGTCGAGGTGGGACAAAATCTCGCTTTTATCGGTGTTGCGGCCAGTAAAGTCAGTTGGCGAAAGCTGAATGGGTTTGGCTTCGTCTGACATTGGGCGATTGCCCATTTTGGTCAGAAGAATGTACATCACATCTTCTTTTAACTCTATGGTCATAAAAAAATATCTCCAACGGCTTAATTGAGCAGCTATTTAGTCGCGATCTTTTAAGATGTTATGAAAGCATACGAAAGCGATCGCCCCAGGGCAGTCAACCGCTAGAGAGAAAATAAGCAGCATAACGCTGTCTTTTGGCATAGATTTATACTTTGAGTCCTCTTCAAAAAGAGAGGTTTTTAGGAAGAAGTTGCTCTTCTAGATGACGACTCTTTAGCCGAGGTCTCTGGTGCAGCTTCCTAGACTATGTAGATTTCCTGGCTTCGGGAATTGTTTCTGGATTTCGGACAGCCGGTAGACGAGCCAGCACTCCAGTGATGCCGGTTCTGCCTGCGCTCAGCGTTGCGTCGCTGATCATGTCAAGTACATCTACGCCCAGCACGTCAGCGAGCAAATCCTGGATATGAGGCTGCATGGCGTTGTTCAAATCGCTGCGAATCTGCTGAGCGAGTTCTGTCTGAGACTCCTCAAGCAAAAGCCTGACCGGTTGACTAATCGAGTCTTCTAGGATAATGACAATTCTAGCGTCGAACAGTTGGCAGGTGACCCGACCTAGCTGATGGCCCAAGACTTTTTTGTACAGTGCCTGTATCTTCTGCGAAACTTCCCTCTCCATTTGGCCCACAGTGGGTTGAGCTATCAGCCTAGCCGCCGCTTGTTTGCTTGCCAATTCTACATCTGCATCTGGTTTTTCAGCAATCATTAGCAAGGTTTCTCGTGGGGACTCGGGAAGTTCTCTACCAGCATAGGGGCGGCGCAGTCGCTGCGAAGAACAACGATTTATCGTTAGGAGAAGTGGGTTTTCTTTCGTTGAACACTCGGTAACTTAATACCCACTAACAGCATAGTAAATATTGAAAAAAAAACAATATTGACTTTTAAGACAGATATCTAATCGTGCAAACCTCTGTCGTTATAGTTATTTTGAGTCTTGTTACTTCCGATGTTCTCTTGCGAGTGTGGTGCGTCGTCGCGACTCGATTGCAGCCTATTTCATGGATTGCAAAGAGTGGACTGTGAAGCGTACCCTTGTCTTCGGGTCAAAAAATTCTCCCTAAAGATATGGATCGATCTATCAGTAGATGGATTCGCAGAGGGTATGCCAGAAGATTGTATATGTACTGTCCAACAATATTTAATCAACAAAGTGAGGAGGCTGCACATGGCCAATTTCAACCAGTATCGTCATCAACTCAAGCGTTTCGCAGTTAAAGCTGTTTGCTTACTAATGTTAGCGGCTACTGTCTGGGGCGGTGGTTGGGTTTCGAGTGCAAATGCAGTCGGTTCTGAAAAAGCTGCCGAGATTATGCAAGATCGGGCGGCTTCAGAGTTAGATAGAATGGCTGGCGAAAAGTCTGATGATGTGCTTAAAGAGGCTGCTCGTAATACGGCTAAAACTGGCGGCACTGACGCTTTTAACGCGGGTTCGGACCTAGATGAGGCCGGTCGGAAGCTGAAAGGCTCTGTAAAGCGAGATGCGCGCAAAGCTAAGTCTAAAGCTGCCGATATCGGTGACGATATCGAAGATGCTGCGGGTAGTGTCATGGACTCAGTTAAAGATCTGTTTAATTAGATCGTTTTCTCTTCGCCTTGCAGATACACTTCAGTTAGACATATTTCAGCTAAACACACTTCAACATTCCCTATTTTGGAAGGTTCCCATATGAAACGCGTTTACACCTCTTTCCGTCTGCTCTTGGCTAAGCTGCGTCCTGCTGCGATCGCTCTAGCCTGCACCTTGATGGTTTTTTCGGTCGCTGCGCCAGCAATGGCATTCGGCAACAGCTCTTCTAGTCCTTCTAAGGGTCTAGAGCAGCTAGATAGCGTTCAGGAAAAGTCAGAAGAAGCGATTACGGGTCAAATCGACAATGCTAACGACGGCGAGAACGTCATGAAGAATTCTCAGGAGGGCCTTAATGGTGTGCAGGGTGCGGCTAATAAGGAAAACATGAAGAATCCTGCTAATTCTGGCGGTGCTGTTGCGATTGAAGAGAATATCAAAGAAGCGCTTGAAGAAGTTACACCATAGTTGGTTTAGTGATCGCGAGCGGTCAAGCAATCGCTCAGATTATCTGCTGAGCATTTCTTAGTAACCATCAAAAAAGGCCATCTGAGGTAATTCCCCAGGTGGTCTTTTTTTGTAAATGACTGGCCACAACGTCGATCTCACAGGACTTTAGCTGCATAGCCTAGCCCCGTCAATCCCTCTGAAGGGAAACCCACCCCTGTGCCCCTCCAGAGGGGATTTACTTAAGGTGTTGACTACTCCCCGTCCTAAAGGAACGAGGATTCCCCGGCTCACGCTGAGGGGTTTCTGCTTCAAAGCAACTGCCGCGCGAGAGCTAGGCTCTTGCGGGTCTTACACTCGCTCCACAGACTTCGACCGCTAGACCAGCGGCAAGTATATTCATCGCTGCGT
>QBMC01000218.1 GCA_003242035.1 Nodosilinea foveolarum
AATGGAATTACAGAGCTATTCCTGAAAACTTGACAGTTATTGATTGAGCGTTCCTTAACTACCTTGGACGAGGCATCGGAACAGGCACCATTGCAACTGCTGCACTAGCTCCTCCTGCCATCTCATGAACTAGCCTAGCGCCTCCCCAGCCCCCCATCGCCATTGCAAGTAGCGGTGAGATGACGCCCATTGCAATCAGCAGTCCGGTACTGCCAAAATCGGTAGCATCAACGGTTAAGGCTACCGTGGCAATCGCTCCAATTAGGATGTTGTAGCTCATTTTCATTAGCGCAAAGGCGATAAATCCAGAGGCCCAGATAAAAATGACTCTAGGCTGAAGTGGTGCGAGCGAAGCAGCAACGGCAATCGGCGAAAGCATTGCTGTAAGGTAAAATCCAACGTCTATAATTGTCATCATTGCGCTTTGAAAACCTTTCATAAGCTGTTGAGCAATTGCTTGCCCTGCGCTTTGAAAGAAGAAACTAACTAGAGAATTAGCCATTGCGGTGCTTGGATCTTCATCCGAATCTATGACGCTGACAATTTTTCTCAGCCGCTCTCGAAGTCGCTTTATTCCCTGAAAATTAGTAGTCTCATCAACTTTGGCCAGTGCATTATTAGCTTCTTTTGCACCGTCCTGAAAGCATTTGAGCTGTTCTTCTCCCTCTTTTGCTTCACAGTCAGTAAAATTAACTCGAATTTCGTCTTTTGCACCCTCAGTCAACAAAACATCGGTGAGCGCATCCTGCATTGTCACCTGACCAAGTTGGTATGACAGAATTTCCTTTGTTGTATCGTTGACAAAATTTCTAGATCCATAGGCAATCTTTGTTATTAGCCCGTAGTTGTTGACAGTTAGGACACAAATCAACACCAACCAAGCAACATGCTTAAAAATTTCCTCATAGCGATTAAAAGTGAACGCCTGAGTTATGGGGATGAGTAGCCAGAAAAACGGGATGACCATTATCTTTTTGGCGAAGTCCATCACGGCTAGATATCCTGGTGAGTAATTGCCTGTGAAGGTTATCTCCCACAGATTGTTGAGACCTTGCTCACTGCTCTCTGAAACCTTGATAGCATTTTCGATCATAGAAGTCGCACCGCCCGGTGCATCTCCACCTAAATCTTGAGCAATAGCGCTGGAAGTAGAGACAAATAGAATCAACCCGATGTAGAAGCAGGTAGCTATTAAGGGTTTATATCTGTATGAACGGTTGAAGAACATGGTACTTATGCGGTAAGGACTATGGCGTAGCAAACATAGAAGAAGCTTTTGGAGCGGTTGAATCTGCTGCGGTTGAGGTAGACAAATCGGCCAACCCTGGAATAATCATGGCTTCGGCGGCAGAGCTGCTGATAGTTGCCGCTCTATTAGCGCGGTCACGTCGGTTTTGCTCGTCCGCCGCTTCGCCTGCATCGGCGGCAAGTTGAAGCTGAGCGCTCTCTAGGCGCTGCACATTCCACAGCGACTCGCCGAGCATGGCGTTTTGCTGCATCTGCTGCATTTGCATGGTGGCGGCGATGCCTGACATCTCAGCGCTGCGCCGTACAATGTCTTGCGTGGAGGTGGCCTCAGTCGCTTCGCCTGACTTCGCAATCGCACTTTGTGTAGAAGCGAGACCCGCCTGCATCATGTCTGAGCTGCTAGTGATATTGCCTGCTAGCCACTGGTCGCCTGCTTCAGCCAGCATCGGTGCAGCCATTGCCCGACCTAGCTCTTGGTCGTACTGGTTCGCCTTATCGCGCCTGACGACAATAGGAGATCGCGTGAGAATGCCAGTCTCTTCATCTTTTTCCTGTGGCAGTCGAATTTTATAGGGGTCAGGTGGCGTATTTGGATTGCCGTCGCCGTCAGCGCCCTCCCAGCCATCGCTAAGAACTACGCTTGAAATCTCTCCGAATATCTCGTTCTGGCTGGTGAGGATGCCGAGGATACTGTTTAAGATGCCGCCCATATTGCCGCTGAGAATATCCTTGAAAATGCTAGGAGCAGGCCCACCGGCCCCGCCGAAGATATCGCCGAGTCCGCCTTGGAGGATGCCGCCAAGACCGCCGCCACCGGGCGATGATGGAAAGCCTCCTTCCGGTAAGCCAGGGAAAGAAGGAATGATATCGCCCAGTCCACCGAGACCACCTAAGTCACCGATAGAGGGTTCGCCCACTGCGATATTGCTACCGCCGCCGCTGCCGTTAACAGCGCTGGGAATATCAGATTCAAAGGGGTTGTCGCTGAAGAACGGTTGGGTAGAGGCAATTGCGCCAGTCGTTGCAGTTAGACCAGCGATCGCCACGACAGCAGCTAGACGACGTTTTCGTCGTCGTTTACGGCGAGCTTCAGACTTAGGCTCAGATTTTACTTTAGTGTTAAACATGGGTCAGCATGGGTTGAGAGAGCTTTTCACGGTTGCTGTACAGGTAGTCGATCCGCCCAGCTTTCAGCGCTTCGACGTAGATTTTGGTAAAGGCAGCATGGGCTTGGTACTTGTTGGTGAAGCGGGCCGTGACGGTGTCGCGCAGCCAGATCTCTGACTTGTTGTTCGCCAGCGCTGCCAACCATTCAGGCGGCAGGTAGTGGTCGCAGTGGACAAGCTTGGAGTCAATGTCTACGAGCCAGCTAGACGAGAGCGTTTGCGCGTTGGTGAAGAACTGTTCTGTCGTGTTCGGTGCTAAAACCGCCGGGTCGTAGCCGAGCAGCTTTTCAAACTCTTTAGCCGCGTTGCGGGTAATCGCGCCGATGAAGCGCACTTTGAGGTTGTTGGTAATTTGGCTAGCAATAATCGAGTTGGCCACAGAAGACGGGTCTTGCGAGATAACCACCGGCTTAATCCCCGAGGCCATGCCGTTAGAACACATCATGCCGACAATACGGGCCAACGCCTCAAACTTCAGCAGTACGGGAGCCTCATCGACAATCGAAACGCAGCTCCGCAGCTCGAAGGCTTTACGCAGCATGAACGACTGAGCGCTAAGAGCAATGATGGCCGCGTCGATGTCGTCGTTGACGCTATCGAGCGCGAAGACTGTGAACTGCGCGTCCGGGTCGATAGTTGACGGAGCTGAGATGGCTTGCCCGACCCGACTATGTAGCCAGGTGCGCAGCTCCAGGATGATCAGACCAACCGCCTCATCAATCATTTGCTGGCCAACGGGAATATCAAAGTTGAAGTTCTCAATGAAGTCCAAAAAGTGGTGCAGGGTCGGCATCCGCTGCCATTCCGGTGAACCGAGGCCAGCGGCAAAGGCTGCTCTGAAGGCCGCGTCGTAGTGTTCAAAGAACGGCGTCATCACCTGCACTAGGAGAGATCGCACCCGTTTACCCACTGAAGAAGTCTCATTGCCCATCACCATCAACGACAGCGCCGTGACACAAAAGTCATAGTGCGACTTCAATCTAGATTGGCGAATGGACTCAGAGAGTCCCTCTAGCTTGAAGGGGTTGGGTGGCTGTAGGATGTTGTTCTTCTCGGTAGCGACATCTACATAGGCGCTGATAGAGCCAAACATTTTAGCGAGATATTTGAGGCTGTGAATGCCGCCCGGTTTAGGATAGTCGATGGCTAAAACATTCAGCCCGCGCACTAGCGCATTGATGATAATGTCCAGCGCCACGCCCGTTTTACCGCTGCGGCTTTCACCAAAACAGAGAACGCCCACGGTTCTCGCGAATAAGTCCACATGAACCGGAGATCGCCCCTGCTTGGTAATAAATTCAAGTCCCTTTAGGTCGCCCGAGTAAGGCTTGATAATCGGCATCAGCGCAGGCACTTCATCCGACAGATAAACCTTGCGGCGGTTATCGTTGTAGAGCGCGTCCATCGTCACCGGCAGCGAGTTTAGCCAGAGCATCCAGGCGGCATCTGTCTCTCGTTGCCAGCGACTTTGCGTAAACTGGCCAATGAACTCGCGGCAGCTATTGGAGAGCTGCTGTTGAGTATGACGTTTCAGGAACACCATTACCGCAGCGCTGATGGGCGCAGCCCCGCTATACATGCGGCTTTGCGCGTCCATTGCTTCGTCCAGGTGGTGACTAGCTTCAACGCTGACGTTGTTGCGCTTAGCGGCCATCGACTGACCGGCCATCGACTCTTTCGCCACGCGCTGCAAGGCAATCTTGGCGACGAGCTGAGGACTGGGCGACAGCTCGCAGATCACCTCGCAGTCGGCTGTGTTGCAAACGTACTCCCAAAGAAAAAGTAGCTGGTTACTTGGCGATGTAAACGCAGCGGGTTTTTCTTCGAGGCCGATGGCAGCAATGAGCTGACCGCCTAGTTCAACGTGAGACCTTCCGGCTTTGGGAAAGCTTTCGCCGACCGCGAGCGAGAGGGGGTCGATGTCGCTGTACTGCTCGTCGATGAAGTCTTCGTAGAGAACGAGCGCCGCGCCTGCTTCAGAGTTGTCTTCTAAAACAATGTGATAGCCGAGTCCTGGAATTTGCGCGTTGTATTCAGTTTTGGGATTGAACGTTTTATAAAGGTCTTCCCATAGGTCAGAGACGTTGAGTGTTCTGGTTCGCAAGCCCATCGCGGCTAGCATCGACTTGAAAGGCAAATAACCGCTGTTGAAAGCGTCAAAGAGCAATGACTTGAGTAAATCTGTCGGCACCTGCTTATCTTTACCGAAGACCCGGTGGTAGTAGAATTCAGCGTTGCTCAGCGTCTTCTCGATGAAATTACGGCCCTGGTTGTCAAACTCGCCGAGCTGGTAGGAGGCGAAGACCCTGATGGACTGATGCTGCCTGCGGCCCTGGTCGTTGAGTAGGCGTACATTCTTTGAGCGAGCCGCCTGGAAATACTGATGCTCAAGGCTATCAGTGCGCTCCATCAACTCGGAGATAGTGCTTTGCTCTGCGGTATCGTCCGCCGTCGAGCGAAACCGAATGGTCAGCCGCTGCTTGTCGTTTAATCCCTTGAGAGATTGTTCAACGCGCTTGAGGATGATTTCTGCCTCGCCGGGATAGAGCAGCGGATGAATGCCGCGTATGGCAAAGGCAAAAACAACAGAATATTCCCAGAGCTGCGTCAGGCGATTACGGCGGCGGTTGAGATAGCAGCCGATATCTTCTCCTTGCACCTTCATGCGGCAGAAAGCAAGTAGATCGGCTTGGTCTTCAAACCGTTGGAGCTTGAAGACCTGTCCTCTTTTTCCTTTTCCAGAGATGGATGATTTGGTAAGCATTTACTCTTTTTCTAGAACGCTGTGGACTGAATAGCGACCCTTTACCCAATTAGGTGGCGGGATGAGGGAGTAAGCAAATCGGATTGGGTCAGTGCCGACGACGAAGAACCAGGTCAAAGAGAGAAACATCCCCAGCATGATGACTGCGCCCATTTGTAGCCCTAAGAACAGCGTGATGCCAACGCTAGTACCGAAGGCGGCTAGCAGGATGCATAGCACCGGCATGGGTAGGAACAGGAAGCCAGGGAAGCGCCCGATGGCCCGATTGACAACGAGATATAACCTGGACGCTTGCATCTAGAGACCTCTCTGCTAAGAGCCGAATAATAGGCCATCGGTGAATTCGAGGACGCCAATCAAGATCGCCATGCCGAAGAACAAGGTAAGGCCACCGACCAAAACCTGGATGCTTTGACTTGCGCCACCGATGATGGTTCCGATGGCTCCAACGGCTAAGAGCGCCCACATCGCGAAGGTGATGATGTCGATAATGCTGGTTGCCTCGTCTGTCCCGATATACGCACCAATGCCGCTATCGGCTGCCCCCTTTGCGCCTTCGAACAGTTGTGCATAGCTAGGCTGTCCTTGGGTGAGAAGAGAAACGCCGATGACGAGACCGACAAGGAGAAAGAGATTGCGCGAGCTGCTGACTAAAACAGGTAGGCGATTGAGAATTGGCTTTGTGCCCTTGCCTTTGTAGAGAGAAATGCCCGTGACACTAATAGCAGTAGCGACGAATAGAAGAGGTAACCCTCCGACAACACCCATCGCGATGCTGGCAAGAGATAAGCCGACTACAGGTGCATTCTGAATGACGGCTACTGGTAGTTGAACCCATAAACCTGAGCGTTGTCTTGAGCGGATTGTCCGAATTCTGTTATTCAAAGTCATACCCCTGAATGAAATGGTGCAATGCGATCTCGAACGAATACGTTGCATAGTAGGCCGGACTTTCAGAGTTTGCAAAGTCATGACTTTTTTTCTGTTTTTCATGACTTTGTTGCTGTTTTTCATGACTTTGTTGCTTTCATAGTACGTAATTCAGGATTTTACGGCTTTTTTATGTCTTTCATGTTACAAAAGCAGTAGTAAAGCTAACGAGCTGTCTAAAAACCCATGATTTTTTGAAGTCTCACCAGCTCGAAAATTCATAAAACTTTACTAACACTCGATTAGAAGTTTCGTTGTCGAGCTGCTAGAAATCGCCATATCTTGCGCTCTAATCTCTAAAGCCGACTTACGGCACATATTTGGTAAGGATTCAGGTCGTAGCTAGAGGAATTAAAGAAGGAGCATCGGGCAACTTG
>QBMC01000219.1 GCA_003242035.1 Nodosilinea foveolarum
GACCAAAGATGTGCCCGCGCAATCGCTCGTCGTGGGGGTGCCTGGGAAATGCTTGCGATCGCTCTCAGAAGCAGAAGCCGCAGACCTGATAGAACATGCTAAAAAGTATCAGCAGCTCGCGTTAGTACATGCTGGGAAAGGAACAAACTTGGGGTTTATTTGAGTGATGAGTGATGAGTCGTAAATTCTTTTTGGCGGAGGCGCTGCTGCAATCGAGGCTGGAGCAGGTGATAGAAGATACTCAAACGGCTTTTCCTCAGCTTTCGCCTAACCAAATTGCCGTTACCTGGATTTCCTACGAGCCGCCGTATCGAGTCAATACAGGCGGTGCGATTACCGCTGAGGAATTTTGGCAGTATCGACCGGGCGGTGCTAGCTATCGAGGCGTTGAGCTGGTTAATCCGGCTAGTATCGTTAGCTTGTTCTACTTAGTGGCGGCGCACGATTGGCTAGAGCAAGGCATGATTCAGACCTCGCTGGAGACGGAGCGGGCGATCGCCGACTCAATTACAGAATTGAGCAGCGATGCGCTCAGCTACATAGTAGATACGCTTAGCGGTACAACTAGCGGGCCGTCGATCCCAGCAGGGCCATTCGAGACTTGGAAATCTCAGCGTAATATTGTGAACCGCTATTTTTTGCAGCTAGGTTGGCCAGAGCTGCGAGCGGTCAACATAAATCAAAAGCTCTGGCACGACGGGCCTTACGGGAGAGAGCGAGACTTTTTGGGCAAGATGTTGGAGAATCGTAATCGGCTGACGACTGAAGCCACGGCTCGGCTGCTGCATAGTATGGTGGGTGGGGTTTCGGTGAGTGCTGGGCGATCGCAAAAAATGATGGCACTCCTCAACCGCTCAACGGAACAATCTGCATCTACCGACCATCGCAATTCTACTGGCTTTATCGGCACCAGCATTGCATCTCCCGCCAAAATTTGGGCGCACTCTACCGCCACCCGCCAAGTCCGACACGAGGCAGCTTATATAGAATCGGCTAGTACGCATCCTTATCTATTAGTAGTGTTTGCCGAAGGCCGAGCGCAAGCCGACAACGAGGCCATTATTCCTTTTGTTTCGGGGCGGATCTTCGAAGCCGCGCAACGTCTGTTTCAATCTTGAAAACTCAATTAAAGCGATCGCACTATGCCCATCGACACCGCTCGACTCACCGAGATTGTGCAGACTTTTGTAACCGAGACTAGCCACGTTCAAGGCGCAGCTTTGGTCACCCCAGAGGGATTGCCCTTAGCCGGAAGATTGCCCGATGGGTTAGAAGAGTCGCGGGTGGCGGCGATGGCAGCAGCGGTTGTTTCGATTGGCGATCGCATCGGCGAAGAGCTTCAGCGCGGTTCAATACAACACATTTTGCTAGAAGGCACGAAGGGATACAGTATTTTGGTGCTATGCGGAAAAGAGGCACTGTTTCTGGTGCTCGCTAGCGCTGAAGTAAAGCAAGGCATTCTAATGATCGAAATTCGGCGCGTTGTGGAAGAGATGGCGCAGCTAATCGGCTAGTCTAAACGTTAAACGAAGATCCTTTTTGTCTACGCTGTGTCATGGACATAACGTCTTTTACAGTCAGGCAGGTGAAAATATCTAGCGTGGGCAAATTATCGTCGCCTGAATGAACTTGAGGAAGGTCTTCCCTCTGCCAAACCCAAATCTGCTGTTGCTGAATGTCAATTAGCCAAACGAGGGCTGCACCCTTACCCAGTAAATGCAAAGCCTTAGTTTGTAGCGTCAGCTTGCTATCTTCTGGCAAAAGAATTTCTATTATCCAGTCTGGCGAACCGATGAAGGGGCCATCTTCTTCGGAAATGCGGTCAATGGCGATAACGGAGATATCAGGAACAGCAGAAAAGGGTGACACTATACAACGCAATTCCTGTAATGCTTCGTACTCATTCGCTCGCTCGTTGATGGCATTCATCAAATTAAGCTGAACTAGAGAATGAAACAAAGTAGGCCCGACTTTTTGAATAGCCTGTCCATCAACGAACTCCCATGCAGGCGAACCTTCGATATCAGACCGACGCAAAAACGAGTCTAGAGAGCCATTAATAGTGGGAGACTGCATGGCTAAAACCCCTAGACCGACAAAGACAAATGATTAGACCCAACATACCTGAATTCTACCGCAAGCTCAATGCTGCCAGCCGGGTTCGTGGGCGTACTTGCCATACTGCCGCCGCGTAATGCTATTCTATAAATGGCTCGGACCCATGCAGCTACAACGCCCAAATTTTGTCAGGACCGGAAGGTAGCAGCAATACGGGATGCTTGTAGTAGGCGTGGACTTCGGGCCTTTTTGCTTTTAAAGCGAACAGTCTCTGTACGGTCATTTGCCGTAGCCATTTTAGGTAAATCTTGCCTATTCTATAAACATTATTTGATTCGTCTTTGAGTAGTCAGCCGTTTGGCGATCGCTCGAAAATCACTAGAGGCAGTTCAGAGGTCATGCTCTATGGCAGGTAACAACCGAGGTTTTGGTAAGCTCGTGCAGAAGGCATTTTATCTGGGCGTGGGCATTGCTTCCTACGCTGGAGAAAAAGCAGGATTTGCACTAGGCGACCTTAAAGGCCAAGCGCAAAAATTAGTGGATGAGTTGGTAGAGCGCGGCGAGCTGACGGCAGAAGAAGCTCAGAAGATGATGAATGAGATGGTGGCCAGAGCGGAGGCAACAGCGGCTGATCCTAACGGCGCGCAGTCCAACGCATCAGATTCAGCGTCAGAAGGCCCCAGACAGATTCAGATTTTAGATGACAGCGAATCGCTGACGACAGAAGAGCGTCAGGCTGAGGCGCTGCGCAAAGAAGTGGAAAACCTGCGTCAGGAATTGAATAAGCTGAAATAGCGCGGCTACTGGAGACGGATAGAGTCTTTACCGGGAGAATTTTTGCGATGGATGAATGGTTAAAGCAGTTGCAGCGCGAGCTGAACGAGGCGGCGCAGGTTTCTAGCCAGTTGCTGACAAAAGTAGCGCGGCAAAGCGAGCAGATAATTGAGCAGTGGGCAGATAGCTCGCTAGAAGCCATTGAAGCGGCGGAGAGATCGATTGAAGAGAACGTGGCTCCCGCTTTTTTAGAAGTTAACGATCAGTTGGACGCGGCCCTAGACGCTAGCGTTGATTTCTTGAGTGAACAGGTGACCCCCTGGTTGGAGAAGGTGACAGCGCCGATTGTCAATACAGTGAACCCTCTGATCCAAGATCATCCGATCTGCGTGGGCTGCCGTAATTATCATGGGGCTGACTATGGTAACGAGATGCTGGTCTGTGGAATGCATCCTTATGGCCCAGAGGATGAGATCTGCGCAGATTGGGAGTCGGTTTGGCCGGGGATGTCGAACGAGGATTGAGGGTTTTGAGAAATTAGAGATCGCTCAACAAAGGGTAAAAGTGACCGACTGGGCCTTGACCTTTGCCAATGTCAAGCGCATGTTTAAGCGCCTCGGTCACGTAGATCTTAGCCGCTTTTACGGCAGGTAAAGGCAGGTTTTCTAGTGCGAGGTTGGCGGCGATCGCACTAGAAAGCGTACAGCCGGTGCCATGCGTGTTAGCCGTGTCTACCTGTTCTGTGGTTAACACTTCTAGCGTTTCGCCATCGCACCAAACATCTACGCCGCGCAGATCGCCTTCAAACCCGCCCCCTTTTACCAAGACGGCTTTGGGGCCAAGCGCCATAATTTTCTGAGCGGCGTGCTGCATGTCCTCTAAGGTATTGATTTCTATATCTGCGAGAATCTGCGCTTCGTAGCGGTTGGGCGTGAGAACGGTGGCCAGGGGAATAAGCTGAGTGGTTAGAGCAGCGATCGCGCCCTCATCAATTAGCCTAGCGCCCGTCCGCGACACCATCACCGGATCGACCACCAAATGAGCTATCGGATTTGCCTTTAGGTGTGCCGCCACCGCTTCAATAATCGGTTGATTGAGCAGCATCCCGGTCTTTGCGGCCTGTATGCCAATATCGCTAGTGACCGCCTCTATCTGGGCAATTACCGATTCAGGCGATAGCGCATCCACTCGACTAACGCCCACCGTGTTTTGTGCCGTCACGCAAGTTAAAGCGCTAGTGCCATGCACCCGATGAAAAGAAAAGGTACGCAAATCGGCCTGAATGCCCGCACCGCCGCCGCTATCAGAGCCAGCAATGGTTAACGCAACCGGAACAGTAAGCTCAGTCATAAACATTCAAATATCTCAAATATCTCAGGCAGGCGTAGCCCTTTTAGCATACGCCTCGTGACGAACGCTGTGCTGCCAAGCGCTAGAAAACATGTAATGAATTTGGTAATGTAAATCCATTTTCTGAATATTTTCCCATTCATTTTGGTCGAGCCAAACACCGTGACAATAGCCGCATCGGTCTATATAAAAATTCAGTCCTCTACCGACCCTAGTTTTGGTCATCAGGCGATCACAGTCTGCACAAAAGTTAGCCGTACTGTTGTCAACGACCGGCAGCAGGCTTTGGCCTACGTTCAGCCTAATGGGAGCCGGTTGATGACGCTGCTTTTGCTGCTGGCGACGGTCTAACCACTCCCAGTAGTTTTCCGAAGGCACCCAGTGACCAAAACACTGATTGCATTGATGGGCTGATAAACCAGTCTCTAGGTTGACTTTGTTGAGTGAGTGAGTGTGGCAGATGGGACATTTCATGGGAGCGCACTTTAGCTAAGCAGGTGTCTTTAATTGCGAACATTCCCGGATATTTCCAAAGTATTTCAATAATTCTTGATGTTGTTGGAAACTTCACATTTCACCGGAAACGCTGGCCAATCTTGAGGGTGCTGTGTCGATTTGACAATATGCATCCCCGCCGCCGCAAATTCCCGATAGCAAGCATCCGCAGCTTCAGTAAAATCGACCACTTCGGGTACGACCACCGGCGAGGCACAGTCTTCTAGCAGGTATACTTTGCCAGCTAAGGCTGGATCGACCGCTTGAATCTCGCTGAGCAAGTCGCGAATAGTCCAGGCGACGCAGTGGCTTTTGGCTTGTCCAGCGATGATGACGGCATCGAAGCCGAGCAGATGTTGCACAAAGCTGTTGTTTTTTTGAGCAATAGGCTGATTGTCTGTGCCGTTGAGAACTTCTGGACTGAGCACAGAGTAGTTTTCGGTGAGCGGATTGTCTCCTTTAATTTCGATGTGGGTTTGGCTTTGGCGAGCCATATTGTGAAAAAACCAGGCTTCTTCGAAGGCCGGTACGAGGGCATGGCCAATGCCACCCAGCATAAAGTGATACGGCCAAATGGTGAGGGGATACTTGTTCGCAGCGCCCAGTTGCTTGGCATAGTGAAGCGCAAAGGCAGCTATGTCTATAGGTTCGGTTTTAGGTTGAACGCCCGCTAAGCTTTTGGCGATCGCCGGATTCACCCGCCATTTACCCACTTCTATCTCTTCGGCGCTAATCATCGTCATCGGCGCAGGATGTTCGCCAGCAGCGTTTATCCAAAACACAGGATGGAAGATTTGAGTAGCCGCGTGGGTGTCCATCGTAGGCGCAATTTCTGTGAGAATGCCTAGATTGCGATAGACAAACTCACACAGTCGCCGAGTATCTTCTACTGCGCCATTACCCGAGCGTCCGCCGACAAATAGCTCGAAGTCTGGCAGGCAAAACGTGTTTTGGACATCAATCGCTAGCAAACAAATACGAGACTTATCGGCGTAGGCAGGCTTAATGCCGTGGGTTTTGGCATAAGTCTTTGCTTCGCTAGCGCGCGTTTGATAGGGCACTCGCCATACTTTACCAACGGTATCTGGATTAAAAAAGCTGGGAATAGAGGACATAATTTAAGCGACAATAAGGATGAGATGAGAACAAGATTTAAGCGCCGAATATGGGATAAGGCTGGGTGTAGCGATCGCAAAAATCCAGCGTAACCTTGCGCAAAGGATCATCCAGTCTCGCCAGCACTTCTTGCACAATCTCGTCTGGTACACCGCCGTAAAAGGCTTCGGCAATACCGCCAGTAATACTGCCCATCGTGTCGGTGTCGCCGCCTAACGAAATGGTGTTGCGAATTGCGTCTTCAAAATCTGTTGATTCTAGAAAAGCAATGATGGATTCGGGGACGGTTTCTTGGCAAGATTCATTGAAGCTATAGGCGGGTTGGATTTCTTTGAGCGATCGCCCCAAATCATAGCCAAAAGTAGATTCCACAAAGGATTTAATCGCGCTTTTACGCTCTCCATTTCTTGCCATCAAAATCGCTGCCGCCGTAGCCTGCGCACCCTTAATCCCCTCTGGATGATTGTGCGTAGCTTCTGCGGTTTGCTTAGCGACTTCCAGCACTGTGGACAGGTCATCATAAGCAAACCCAACGGCACTAACGCGCATAGCAGACCCGTTGCCCCAACTGTTGTAAGGGGAGCACGTCATTCTCTGACGGAAGAAATAACGTCAAGTTGTTTATTGAGGT
>QBMC01000021.1 GCA_003242035.1 Nodosilinea foveolarum
CTAACAAAACGCTACCTATTGAGTATCCTGCCTTTTAGAGTATGCGTTTGCCCTGGGCATCGGCCTCTGTTAGATGCAGTCTGGGTAGCGGAAAGGCTTTTTTCCAGATAACTTGCCGCGAAGTCTTTGAGTTTTTGTCTAGCCCGTAAAGTCGAACGGTTTCTACGGCATCAAGACCGTAAGTACCAAGGTTTTCTCCGCTCAAGAATTGATAGACTTGCCCTTTAATCACGCCGGGATCTGTTGCCGCATCAACTCGGATGCCGACGTGCAGCGTTTTTTCTTGAAGCCGAATTTGGGTTGTTAAACCGAGCTGCTTTAATGCGGTTCCTAAGGCTGCTATCGGCGTCATCTCAGAATCTGCCGAGGGCGAAACATCCGACGCAATAGCGGACTGATGCCCGATAGTCTGCAAATGAGCCTTAATCTGATCGCGAGCTATCTTCAGCGCAGCCAAGTCTTGCCGAGCATTTTCTCGAATTTTTTGCGCTCTGAGCTTGAAGTAGGCTTCGTCTACAGTCTGCGAAGTAGCCCCTGTTTGTAAATGCAACTGCCGGTAATACGCTGACAGCTCGTTAGCGGGTGCCATAGCTTTAATTTGGGTTGAGTCTTATTGACCAGTTTTCCCAGCAGCTAGTTTTCAAATCCAGAATCTTTGATGAGCTTTTTACGCCTTATAAATCGAGGGCATCAATTCCCTTCCGACTATAGTAAATGCGTAGCTTGATGCCCAATGTGATTTGCTTCATGACCCAATAAAGCACCGTTAAAATGATAAAGGTGACAAAGACCACGGCGGCTGGGCGTTTTGTAGTCAGGGCGTTGAGTGTTGTCAGGGCCACGCTAGTTGGATCGGTAGCCAAATCCCAGCTATTGAGCCGAACAAATCGACCCAAATAAATACCGATGGCGCTGAGGGCATGAAACAGCAGTTCGGTTTGCAGAATAAAGCGCTGGTTACCTTTTTGCTTGAGGTAGTGGGCCTGATTGATCAGCGCGATTACGTAAGCTTCGAACCCTAATAGGATGGCAACTGTGTGTAAAGGAATCAGCACTAGCGCCACAACCCACGTGCGCAGAACTCCCGAACTGGTTGCTCGAATGAGATGAATAATGTCTGTGAGGACGTAGGGGGCGTTGGGTAAGAAGGCAATAAAAGCGATTAGGCTGAGCCACCAGATGGCGGTGCGTCTGCTTTTTTCTCGTTGGAACAGAGAGAGGCTAAGGGTCAGGGAGAGTGCGGCTAGTGCAATCCACCAGATGAGCTTGAGTTGGGCGGTGCGATCGCCCGAAACTAGCGCGTTCATCATCTGCATTTGCGCCCCTAGCACTCTAGGCAACCGAGGCCATAGTCCAACGGTGCCGACAACGCTCATAACGACGAGCGCGCCCCAGATCTTTGTGGGAGAAAGGTCTTTACGCCGAAATAGGATGTAGCTGAGAAAAAGGGGAATGAACGCTAGAAATAAGTTCCATAAAATCCAGCCGCTGTAGACGCTGGAGAAAGCGATAGAAAGATCTCTGAGCACTGTGCGCAAGAACATAGCGTGGCATTAAAGGATAATTGAGCGTCCAATCTCACCACAGCCTAACCCGGAAGGATTCCGTCTGCATTTTGAGATAGCCCCTTTATAGCTTGTCTGACCAGTCTCTATAAGTGATGTCATCGTCATTTAACAGACAGCCGCTGCCTAAAATTGAGTTTTTCTGTTGCCTATATAGACGAAATACCTGAAACGCGAAAGCCCCAATTTCTCTAAAGAAGACTGGGGCTTTTATCATGATTTTGCTGCCTGAATCTAGCCGACAGTGGTAGTGATTTTGCTCTCCTTAACAGCAGCTTCTAGGCTCTCTGCTTCAGAAGGAGGCACCACTTGCCAGAACTTAGGCAGGTAATTGTCCCAATCAGCTAATATTTCCTTAGCCTTGGCGCTACCCGTTCGCTCGGCGTGAGCTTCAATCATAGACTTTAGCTGTTGTGCACCTGCATCGCTGCGGACTTTCTGCACCTGTACAATCTCAGGATTTACCCGCGTTTGGAAGTCGCCTGCTTCGTCGAGGAAGTAGCCGAGTCCGCCGGTCATGCCTGCGCCTACGTTGCGGCCAACGCCACCGAGAACAACGATGACGCCGCCAGTCATATATTCGCAGCAGTGGTCGCCTGCGCCTTCGATGACGGCTTTACCCTTGGAGTTGCGTACAGCAAAGCGTTCGCCCGCAATGCCGTTGGCGTATAGGGTGCCGCCGGTCGCACCGTAGATGCAGGTGTTGCCAAGGATGACGTTGTCGGTTGCCGCGTAGGTGATTTTCTCGAAGGGGCGAATGACGATTTCGCCGCCGTTCATGCCTTTGCCGACGTAGTCGTTGGCTTCTCCGATGAGAGTTAGATTCATGCCGGAAAGGTTGAACGCACCGAAGCTTTGGCCGATGCTGCCGTGGAAGGTGAGGTTGAGTTCGCCTTTGAAGCGGTCGTTGCCGTACTTTTGGGCGATCGCTCCCGAAATCCGCGCCCCCACCGTCCGATCAGTATTAATCACCTTCCAGCTCTTTTCAGCCTTACCGTGATTTTCAATCGCATTAGCAATGCTCGCATCCAATAGAATTTCGTCGTCTAGAACTGGGCCGTTGGTGTGAATATCACCATGATTTAGCCAGGTGCGATCGCTCTTCACATCGGGCAACTGCACCAGCGTCGAAAGATCCAAAGACTTAGTTTTTGCCAAAGAAACATCGTTACGAGGCACCAGTAAGTCGGCGCGTCCGATAATCTCAGTCAGCGAGCGATAGCCTAGCTTAGCGAGTAAGGAACGCACTTCCTCCGCAATAAAGTAGAAGAAATTGACTACTTTTCCGGGCGTTCCCGAGAAACGTTTGCGCAACGTTTCTTGCTGAGTCGCGACGCCTACCGGACATTGATTAGTGTGGCAAACGCGGGCCATAATGCAGCCTTCAGAAATCATGGCAATAGAGCCAAAACCATATTCTTCAGCGCCCATCAGTGCGCCCATAATCACGTCCCAGCCGGTTTTAAGACCGCCATCTACTCGCAGAGTGACGCGATCGCGCAACTTATTTTCCATCAGCGATCGATGCACTTCAGTCAGACCCAGTTCCCAAGGCATCCCGGCGTGCTTAATCGAGCTGAGCGGCGACGCGCCCGTCCCCCCATCGTGGCCCGAAATCTGAATCACGTCGGCGTTAGCCTTGGCGACACCCGCTGCGATTGTGCCGATGCCGATCTCGGCGACCAGCTTCACCGAAACGCCCGCTTTTGGGTTAATTTGGTGCAGATCGAAAATTAGCTGCGATAGATCTTCAATCGAATAGATATCGTGATGCGGCGGCGGCGAGATCAGCGTGACGCCCGGTTTGGACTTCCGCAGAGAAGCGATATACTCACTAACTTTCTTGCCCGGTAGCTGACCGCCTTCCCCTGGTTTTGCCCCCTGAGCCATTTTGATCTCGATTTGCTTAGCGCTCATCAAGTACTCGGGTGTGACGCCAAAGCGACCTGAGGCTACCTGTTTGATGGCCGAAGAAGCCGTGTCTCCGTTTTCTAGTCCCTTTAGATGAGGCAGCGTTGGTGAGAGACCGTCGCCATCTACGTCGTCTAACACTTTGAAACGCACTTTATCTTCGCCGCCTTCCCCAGAGTTCGACTTGCCGCCGATCCGGTTCATGGCAATGCCCAACGTTTCGTGAGCTTCACGAGACAAAGACCCTAAAGACATCCCGCCCGTGCAGAACAGTCGCATGATGGACTCGACGGGTTCAACTTCGGATAGCTCAATGGATTCGCGATCGCTCTTAAAGTCGAGTAGGTCGCGCAAAGCCGCAATCGGCCGACCGCTGAGCTGTTCGCGATATAGCTCGTAATGGTCGTACTGCTTGGTTTCTACTGCTTTGTGCAGCAGTTTGGTCATGGCCGGGTTGTTCATGTGGTACTCACCCGATGGCCGCGACTGCACAAAGCCCATATTGTCCAAGCGTTTGCGCGTTAGCTCGGGGAATGCCTTCTCGTGGAAGGACATAGTTTCTTGGGCTAGCTCTTCGATTTTGAGTCCACCGAGACGCGAGACGCTGCCTTTGAAGGCGATATCCAGTAAGTCTTTACCAATGCCGACAGCCTCAAAAATCTGAGCACCCCGATAGCTGCTCAATAGGGAAATGCCCATTTTAGAAAGGATCTTGAGCAGGCCGTTGTCTACCGCTTTGCGATAGTTGGCCTGAGCGCCGTTGAGGGTGGAGACGGGCAGCTTGCCAGACTCCATTTGCTTTTGCGTTTTCTGATCGGCCCACCAGTGGCGAATGCTCTCTAACGTCAGGTAAGGACAGATAGCGGTTGCGCCGTACCCTAGCAGACAGGCGTACTGATGCGTACTCCAGCACTGCGCAGTGTCTACGATCAGGGAAGTCTTCATCCGCAGCCCCTGGGCAATTAGGTAGTGATGGACTGCGCCGACAGCAACTAAGGGAGGAATGTAGGTTTGGGTGTCGGAGAGCTTGGTGAGATTGCCTTCTGTATCGAGGCGATCGCTCAAAATCAAAATCTCACCGCCTGCTCTGATGGCTGTCGCAGCGCGATCGCACAATGCCTCAATCGCCGCCTTTAGCCCCGCAGGGCCACCTTCTAGTCTATACAGCGTCGAAATTTCCTCTACCGAAAAGTCCGATGCTCGAATCATTGCCATCTCGGTATCGTTGATGACGGGCGACTCTAGCTTAAGCAGTCTGGCCTGCTCGGGATGTTCTTCGAGCAAGTTACCCTGAGCGCCTAGCTGAAGGCCCAAAGACATCACCAGCCGTTCGCGTAAGGGATCAATCGGCGGATTTGTGACCTGGGCGAAGCGCTGCTTAAAGTAGTCGTACAGCAGGTGAGGCTTATCCGATAGGACAGCCAGCGGCGTATCGTTACCCATGCAGAAAGTAGGTTCTTTGCCCTGGGCGGCCATGTCTTGAATGATCATGTCCATGTCTTCAGCGGTAACGCCAAAGGCTGTCTGCTGGGTGAGCAAGTCCTGTTTTTTCAAACGCGTCTCTTCGCTAAAGAGCTGAGGAGAAATTTCCTGGCGTCTTTCTGCTAGCCATTTGCCGTAAGGCTGCGATTTAGCAATGCGCTGCTTAATCTCCCAGTTCTTCAGAATTTCGTGACCTTCTTCGAAGTCCACCGCAATCATCTGACCAGGGCCGAGCCTGCCTTTCTCGACGATATCTTCAACCGGAATATCGACCACGCCTGCTTCGGACGAGACGACGACGTATCCCGATTTGGTGATGACGTAGCGAGCCGGACGCAAACCGTTGCGATCAAGCGTTGCACCAACCTGTTTGCCATCGCAGAACACAACTAGCGCGGGGCCGTCCCAGGGTTCTTGAATGCTGCTGTAGTACTCGTAGAAGTCAACAATTTCTGGATACTGGGTTAGCTCGGGCTGATTTTTATAGGCTTCTGGCACCATAATCATCAGAGACTGAGCGGGCGATCGCCCCGTCCGCACCAGCAGCTCCATCACGTTGTCTAAGTTGGAAGAATCGCTATTTCTAGCATCGACGATAGGCTTGAGGACTTCTAGATTGTCCTCCCATACCGGATGGGATAAATCGGCTTGGCGAGCGGTCATCCAGTTGATGTTGCCGATGAGCGTGTTGATTTCGCCGTTGTGACCTAGCAACCGCATCGGGTGAGCTAACGGCCACTTGGGGAGTGTGTTAGTGCTGAAGCGTCGGTGGTAAACCGCAAACGCGCTTTCGTAGTCCGTATCTTGAAGATCCTCGTAAAATCGGCCTAAGACTTCAGATTTCACCATGCCTTTGTAGACAATCGTGCGCGTGGAGAAGGAGCAAACGTAGGCGTTGTCGAATGATTCGGGATTGTCTGAGCGAGCAATGAGTTGGTCTCTAGACTGCTCGAAACGGCGGCGGGCGACGAAGAGCGATCGCTCCAATTCATCCCCAGTCAGGCTGCTCGAAATCACCACTGCCTGAGCAATCTGCGGCTGAAAATCCCTAGCTAGCTGACCTAGCGTATCAGGCTGCACCGGCACTTCTCGCCAGCCAATGAAGGTTAGCCCCGTCTCGCTAACCGACTTTTCAAAGACTTTTTTTACGGCTATAGCAGCGTCGTTGTCCTGGGGCAAAAACACCATCGCCACGCCCGTTTTCCCAAAGGCCAGCTCGTCAATTCCCTGCTCATCAGACCACTTTTCCAGCAGCTTCCACGGAATAGCGGTCATAATCCCTGCGCCATCCCCCGACTCCTGATCCGCACAGCAGCCGCCTCGATGCTCCATACAGGAGAGCGCAGTCAGCGTATCCACAACTAGGCGATGGCTAGCGCGACCCTGCTGATCGGCAATGAAGCCAACGCCGCAGGCATCGCGCTCTTCTACTAGCCAGCTAGGGCCTAATGGCTCTAATACATCCGTCTGAAATGTTGTTTTATGGGCTGTCTGAGAGGCGGTCGGATTTACAGTCACTCGTGCGTTACCTGTTGTTGAATGAGAATGAACGAAGCTAAATAAATGAAGCTATGCCTAAGAATTATAGAAAATTATTAAGCAACATTGAAGCTGAAATAATCTGAAATTGAAACTGATTCGTTTGCGAGCGGTTTGTACAGTGCTATATCTGCATATTGCTTTATGAATTAATGAAAACAGATTTAATGGTCTGAAATCGTGTCTAAAACTACGGTTTTTTACGCACTGCCCTAATCGACTACTTAGATTCAACGTCTGGCAGTCTTCATATCTCGGTCATATTTGTCGATAACCTCTCGGCGAACGGCAAGCAAAAACTCTCTGAGAGAGTAACTGCATCCTCCGTATCCTTACGGAAACCTAAAGCATCTCCAACGTAATCTCCGCAGAAACTGCCTGCATTTCGTAGACAGTAAAACCACTGTCAGATTTCTAACGAGCTGCGCCTGTCGTCCACTTAAACTTTAATTATCGTTTATCGCTCAGGGTGCGGTGGGGAAGTCTTGAAAGAGTCGAGAGTTCTTGAGGACACACTGCTAGATAGCCGCCGCAACTTTTCGTAAAGCTCTTTAATTAAAAGTCTTGAATTTACGGTGCCTTTTTGTGTGAATCTTGTCACCACTCATGGCTCCAACTCTCTTTACTCGTCTGGAACTCTACTCAGCAATCTATGAAATCGCTATTTCGTCGTCAGCCGGTTTCTCCTCGCCGATTATCTAGGCGGGAGAACAACCCACTCCCCTCAAAAGCACCGGTTGACAAAACATTTGGAACGTCTGGCTTGACGCTGGCCAGAATTGCTTTGCTAGGTGCTACGACTGCGCTGGCCTGGGTTTTCGTCAGTTCAGTGGCGCTCAAGAAATCTCCGGTTACTCAACTAGCGTTAGATGAGACAGCGCTATTGTTGGACGCCGAGTTGACGTCGGAAGTTTCTCATCTGGAGCCGCTTCAGACGTTTCAGCTAGCGGCCAGCGCCAATGATTTTCCAACTTCGTCGGGAAACAGTATTCGAATAAACGGGCAGTCGCTGGCGGGAGGCTGGCAGCAGCGTAATGGCCGGTTGGGGCTTTCGAGTGCGGCTGTTTCGAGCCTAATTGGAGCGGAGCTGCTAAATACGACAGATGCTTCACAGCAGCCTATCCGCTGGTTCCCCACGACCCAGGATGGGGTGAATTATCTACCTGCCTGGTGGGACAGTACCAATCGGTATATAGATATCACTGATTTTGCCGCGCGAGCGGGTTGGACAACTCAGGTCTCAGGGTCTACCTTGCAGCTTGGGTTGCCAGCGGCGACGGTCAGCGGTGTTCGTCAGGGGAGACAAACTTGGGGCGATCGCATCGTCGTCGATCTCTCTGGCCCCGCCAACTGGCAAGTTGAATCTTCTGATGTCTTTACGATCAAAATTGCAGGTACTATCACGCCCCAAATGGTTTCCGGCTTTAAGGCCGCAAAAGGTAATCTGATTACTCAGCTTGATGTTGCGCCGCTCAGTGGCCAAACTGTCGTCAAGCTGAAGACCAAAGGCGGCGCGAGTCCTCAGGTTTGGTCCACCGGGAACCCAGCCAGGGTCGTCATCGACATTCGTAAGGATGCGATGGTCGAACGGGACATTGCCTGGGCCACTGGGCTGCGTTGGCGTCAGCAGTACGTAAACGTAGGCGCTAACCGTTTTCCGGTGTATATGTTTATTGCCAAACCCGATCCGACGATGCTGTCGATGCGGCCGATTCGCAGCAACCCTAGCAGTGCCACTGGCATCGCGCCGATTATCACTACGGCTCAGCAGCAGCGGGCAGCAGGCGCGGTCAACGCAGGCTTTTTTAACCGCAATAATCAGTTGCCTCTAGGCGCTGTGCGTCACGATGGGCAATGGCTATCTGGGCCAATTCTGGGCCGAGGCGCGATGGCCTGGAACGACCAGGGCAATTTGATTATGGATCGGCTAGCGCTCTCGGAAGTCGTGAGTGCGGCTGGTAAGTCGTTTCCCGTGCTGACGCTTAACAGCGGCTATGTACAAGCAGGCATTGGTCGATATACCTCAGCTTGGGGCGCTGCCTACAGCCCGATTGTGGATGGCGAAATTGTGGTGACGGTTCGCAATGATGGGGTGACCGCTCGCCAAACGATGGGTAAAGCGGGCAGTGGCAGCATTGCGATTCCTAGTGATGGCTATTTGCTGGCGTTTCGCAGTAATAGTGGCAATTCGGCTGGGTTTGTGACCGGCACCCAGATTGGTCTTTCTAGCCAGAGTCAGCCCTCAGCGTTTGATCAATATCCTAATGTGATGGGCGGTGGGCCGCTTTTGATTCGCGATCGCAGTATCGTGCTCAACCCACAGCTAGAAGGTTTTAGCACTAACTTCATACAGGGTTCCGCGCCCCGTACTGCTGTAGGCAAAACCGCAGACGGCACCTGGATAATCGCCACCATGCATGATCGCGTAGGTGGAAGCGGACCTAACCTAACCGAAACCGCTCAAATTATGCAGCAACTAGGGTCAGTAGATGCGCTGAACTTAGACGGCGGCAGCTCATCTAGCCTCTACTTGGGCGGACAACTGCTGAATCGTCCGCCCCAAACGGCTGCTCGGGTCAACAACGGCATTGGCTTATTTATTCTGGGTCGGGAATAATTTACTTAATCTTCATCAAGTTTCTCTGCTTACCTTTTCTGTTTGCCTTTAATTTGAGTTCATGCGGATGAAGACTTAGTAGGGAACGCCCTTGAGTAGCTTCGTCACCTACAGACTAGGGAAGCGGATTGTTAGAATCAACCAGCGTTGAAATCTGTATCTGTACCAGCTATCACACAGCCTGCTTTTACTGCGGGTGCAAACTATATCTCTAAAAGGAAAATGATTATCATGGTTCAAACTAAAGAGCGTACTCAGTCGGACAAGGCTTCGGTTACTTCTAGCTTTGAGGGCATTGCGGCGGCGACCGAACTCAGACCTTGGGGTTCTTTTACGGTGCTAGAATCAGGATCGGGCTACAAAATCAAACGCATTGAGGTAAAGCCGGGTCATCGTCTGAGCTTACAGATGCACCACCATCGCAGCGAGCACTGGATTGTGGTCTCGGGTACGGCTAAAGTGACCTGCGGCGACAAGGAAACCATGCTGTGCACTAATCAGTCTACGTATGTACCCGCCTGTACGACCCACCGCCTAGAGAACTCTGGCGTCATTCCTTTAATTTTAATCGAAGTGCAGAACGGCGAGTATTTGGGCGAAGACGATATCACTCGCTATCAGGACGACTATGCTCGTCACTCTGACGGCAAGTAATATTGAACGGCAGTGCAATCTGATTGGCTACGAAGTCAACCTTTAGGTGCTGATCTGTTTTACTTTTTGCTAATTCCCTGCTTTGGGGAGGACACTGATTTTAGGTGACCTCCCTATTCTTATGGTTTTATGCGGCTAAAAATGGTTCTATAGACAAATAAGATTTCTCGTTTTTGTACTTGCATGATTGAGCTGACGGTGGCTGCTCGCCAGGAAATTAATCGGCTGCGCCAGCGGCAGGGTAAGCCTAAAATTTCCTGTCGGCTGAGTTTGCAACCCAGTAGCTGCGCTCAGTGGGCCTATGCGCTGAGCCTCGATGCTGAGACTGAGGCGGATGATGAGATGTATGCGTTTGGTGATGTGAGACTGGTGGTGAAGTGCGATCGCCTCCCCTACATCCAAGACCTCAAAATTGACTTTTCCGAAGACCTGATGGGTGGCGCTTTTCGCTTCGACAATCCGATTGCGACCGAAACTTGCCGGTGCGGTTATGCCTTTTCAGCCAAAAACTTTCAGGTAGAAGCTGATGTTAGTCCTATCTAAAGATTGACAGGATGAAAAAACACTTGATAGAATCGTTTCTCATGACAACTTATCTTGCGGAGTAATTAACCCCCGCCTTATGCCAACGATTCAACAGCTCATTCGCAGTGAGCGCTCTAAAGCCACTAAAAAAACGAAGTCTCCCGCCCTCAAGAGCTGCCCTCAGCGCCGTGGCGTTTGCACCCGCGTATATACCACCACTCCTAAGAAGCCCAACTCGGCGCTTAGAAAAGTGGCCAGGGTTCGTTTAACGTCTGGCTTCGAGGTCACTGCTTACATCCCTGGTATTGGCCACAACCTTCAGGAGCACTCAGTGGTGATGATTCGCGGCGGTCGGGTTAAAGACCTACCGGGCGTTCGCTACCACATCATTCGCGGTACTTTAGACACGGCTGGCGTCAAAGATCGCCGTCAAAGCCGTTCTAAGTACGGTGCTAAAAAGCCTAAAGCGGCCTCCTAGCCGTAGGTTTATTTGAGGCACTGAAGGTAATTTTCTAAGTGTAGACCTAGCAAATTTGATTCAGAAGAGTGATGCTGAAGCTCGTTTGATAATCAATTTGTTAGCGACGTTGCATTTCTACACTTTTGCTGCTGTGCTTTGAGAACTGGCAGGGTGACGTGGTTAGTTGGGTTGCCTGACTGCTTGCCCCATAACGTACCAACTTAATAGTCTTTTCTGAGAGTCCTACCGCAACCAGGACTCGTGCCATAGGCATAGATTCATTTCACATCATCTAGTAAAGGTCAAATCCTCATGTCTCGCCGTTCAGCCGCCCAAAAGCGTATCGTCCCCCCGGACTCTGTCTACAACAGCCGTCTGGTTAGCATGATGTCTCGTCGCATTATGCAAAGCGGTAAGAAATCCGTTGCTAACAAAATTCTCTACGGTGCCTTCAAGGTCATCGAAGAGCGCACGGGTAACGATCCCCTTGAAACGTTTGAAACAGCCGTGCGTAACACGACACCACTAGTGGAAGTTAAAGCGCGTCGAGTGGGCGGTGCTACCTATCAGGTGCCGATGGAAGTGCGCTCTGAACGGGGGACAGCGCTTTCTTTGCGTTGGTTGACTCAGTTTTCGCGATCGCGCGGTGGCCGCACCATGGCCTCAAAGCTTGCCAACGAACTCATCGACGCAGCGAATGAAACGGGCGGCGCAGTTCGTAAACGCGAAGAGACTCACCGCATGGCTGAAGCAAACAAAGCGTTTGCTCACTATCGCTATTAGACACTTCTGGCACTGACTGGCCGTTTTATGCCTTTGCAAACAGGTCTTACTGGATAATTTTTAGTAAGACCTGTTGCGTCTGGTCAGTCTAAACGGATGCTGAGCGATCGCTCTGACAGATTACAGACAGCGCTTCAAAAAACGTACGGTTATCTGTTACGCGAATTTTCTTAAGTAGTTTCTATAATAGTTCAGTCGCAGAAAAGCTCCTTCATCTTGCGACAGGCTTCAAGGAGGTTTTTGTGGCCCGTAAAACTCCACTCGACAAAATTAGAAATATTGGCATTGCCGCTCACATCGACGCGGGCAAAACAACGACGACTGAGCGCATTTTGTTCTACTCGGGCGTTGTCCATAAAATTGGTGAAGTCCACGACGGTAACGCGGTTACCGACTGGATGGAGCAGGAAAAGGAGCGGGGGATCACTATCACCGCTGCGGCCATCACAACCAATTGGCGCGACCACCAGATTAATATTATCGACACGCCGGGTCACGTAGACTTTACTATTGAGGTAGAGCGCTCCATGCGGGTGCTAGATGGCGTAGTGGCCGTTTTTTGCTCTGTGGGTGGTGTTCAACCTCAGTCTGAAACGGTTTGGCGGCAGGCTGATCGCTATAAAGTGCCGCGCATCGCGTTCGTCAACAAAATGGACAGAACTGGCGCAAACTTTTTTAAGGTGTTCGAGCAGGTGAAAGACCGGCTGCGAGCTAAAGCCGTCGCAATTCAGATTCCGATTGGGGCTGAAGACCATTTTGAGGGCGTGATCGATCTCATTGAGATGAAAGCGCATATCTACACCAACGATTTAGGTACGGATATCAAGGTGACAGACATTCCCGAAGGGATGATGGATCAGGCTCAAGAGTATCGTACGTTGATGCTGGAGACCGTTGCTGAAACCAATGACGCATTGATGGAGCGCTACTTGGAAGGCGAGGAGATTTCTTCTGAAGAACTGATGCTGGCCATTCGCAAAGCCACTATCAGCGAGAATATGGTGCCGATGCTCTGCGGCTCTGCCTTTAAAAACAAAGGTGTGCAGCTCCTTCTAGATGCGGTCGTTGATTATCTGCCTTCGCCGTCGGAAGTCCCAGCAATCCAGGGCACCTTGCCAAATGGCGAAATTGGTACTAGACCGGCCAACGACGAAACCCCCGCTGCGGCACTGGCGTTCAAGATTATGGCTGACCCCTACGGTCGCCTCACTTTCATCCGCGTGTACTCCGGTGTGCTCACCAAAGGCAGTTACATCTACAACGCGACGAAAGACAAGAAAGAGCGAATCTCTCGCCTGATAATCCTCAAAGCTGACGAGCGGATCGAAGTGGATGAGATGCGAGCGGGTGACTTAGGTGCGGCGTTAGGGCTTCGTGACACATTTACCGGAGATACTATCTGCGACGCGGATGATCCGATTGTGTTGGAGTCGCTATATATTCCTGAGCCGGTGATTTCTGTGGCGGTAGAGCCTCGGACAAAGCAGGACATGGAAAAGCTCTCGAAGGCGCTACAGTCGCTTTCTGAAGAAGATCCCACTTTTCGGGTCAGCATCGATCCCGAGACCAACCAGACCGTGATTGCCGGGATGGGGGAACTGCACCTGGATATTCTCGTTAACCGCATGTTGCGAGAATTTAAGGTGGAGGCGAACATTGGTGCGCCTCAGGTGTCTTACCGGGAGACGATTCAGAAGCCTGCAAAGGCGGAAGGAAAGTTTATTCGGCAGAGCGGCGGCAAGGGTCAGTTTGGCCATGTCGTGATTGAGATGGAGCCTGGGGAAGAGGGCACGGGCTTTGAGTTTGTCAGCAAAATTGTCGGCGGTACAATTCCAAAAGAATTTATCGCTCCGGCTGAGCAGGGGATGAAAGAGGCTTGTGAATCTGGTATTCTAGCCGGATATCCATTAATTGATGTTAAGGTCACTTTGATGGACGGCTCTTATCACGACGTTGACTCCTCGGAGATGGCATTTAAAATTGCTGGCTCTATGGCAGTCAAAAACGCTGCGATGGAAGCCTCTCCGGTTCTTTTGGAACCCATGATGAAGGTCGAAGTGGAAGCTCCAGAAGATTTCCTCGGAGACGTGATGGGAGACTTGAACTCTCGTCGCGGTCAAATTGAGGGGATGGGATCTGAAGACGGCGTTACAAAGGTTTCCGCCCAGGTGCCTTTGGCCGAAATGTTCGGTTACGCAACCGATATTCGCTCCAAAACTCAGGGAAGAGGCATCTTCTCTATGGAGTTCAGCCAGTACGAGGAAGTTCCGCGTAATGTGGCTGAGGCGATCATCGCCAGGAACAAAGGGAACGCATAGTTAGTTTTAGGAACACACAGAAAAATTCATGGCACGCGAAAAATTTGTAAGAAGTAAACCCCACGTCAATATTGGTACTATTGGCCACGTTGACCACGGTAAGACGACGTTGACGGCCGCTATTACTATGACCCTGGCGGCATCTGGCGGTGGTAAAGCTCAGAGCTACGCTGAAATCGACTCGGCTCCTGAGGAAAAAGCGCGCGGTATTACGATCAACACCGCCCACGTAGAGTACGAGACAGAAGCTCGTCACTATGCTCACGTGGACTGCCCCGGACACGCTGACTATGTGAAGAACATGATCACGGGTGCGGCGCAAATGGATGGCGCTATCTTAGTTGTGTCTGCCGCTGATGGCCCTATGCCTCAAACTCGCGAGCACATTCTGCTGGCTGGTCAAGTTGGCGTACCCAACATTGTTGTGTTCATGAACAAGCAAGATCAGGTAGACGACGAGGAGCTGCTTGAGCTAGTTGAGCTAGAAATCCGTGAGCTGCTTAGCTCTTACGACTTCCCTGGTGACGATATTCCAGTTACTGCGGGTTCGGCGCTAAAAGCAGTTGAAAAGCTGATTGCTACGCCGGGTACAAATCGTGGTGATGACGAGTGGGTCGATAAAATCCATGCCTTGATGGATGAAGTCGATGCTTACATTCCGACGCCTGAGCGTGAAGTTGACAAGCCTTTCTTGATGGCTGTTGAGGACGTATTCTCCATTACAGGCCGTGGTACGGTTGCAACCGGCCGAATCGAGCGCGGTGTCGTCAAAGTGGGCGAAGTTGTTCAGCTTGTGGGTATTCGCGATACTCGTGAGACCACGGTTACTGGCGTCGAGATGTTCCAGAAGAGCCTTGAGTCTGGTATGGCTGGCGATAACGTTGGCGTACTGCTGCGGGGTCTCCAAAAGGAAGACATCGAGCGCGGCATGGTGCTCGCTAAGCCTAAGAGCATTACACCTCACACTGAGTTCGAATCTGAAGTGTATGTGCTCAATAAAGAAGAAGGGGGCCGTCATACGCCGTTCTTCCCTGGCTACAAGCCTCAGTTCTATGTGCGTACAACCGACGTAACGGGTTCCATTGAGAGTTTTACTGCTGACGATGGTAGTGAAGCTGAGATGGTGATGCCGGGCGATCGCATCAAAATGAACGTAAAGCTAATCAACCCAATTGCGATTGAGCAAGGGATGCGATTTGCTATTCGTGAAGGTGGTCGTACGGTCGGCGCGGGCGTTGTTTCGAAGATCACTAAGTAATTGATCGACGGATAACGCGATATTATGATGGGGATAGGTTTTAAACCTACCCCCATCACTCTTCATTGCACCTAGAAAACTAAACATTGGCGCATAAGGCGCTTAACTCTTCGATGGCTACTACTGTTCAACAGCAAAAGATCCGCATTCGCCTCAAGGCTTTCGACCGCCGCCTGCTGGATACTTCTTGCGACAAAATTGTCGAAACCGCAAACCGCACAAACGCGACTGCCGTTGGCCCTATTCCCTTGCCGACTCGCCGTAAAATTTATTGTGTGCTGCGATCGCCCCACGTAGACAAAGACTCTCGTGAACACTTCGAGACGCGCACACACCGCCGCATCATAGACATCTACCAGCCTTCTTCTAAGACCATCGACGCGCTGATGAAGCTCGACTTGCCAGCCGGTGTGGACATCGAAGTTAAGCTGTAGTGTCCTAACATTTCTATCTATTAGAAGAGCCTTCTCATCTTGATTGATGAGGAGGCTTTTTGCGTTTTCTTTGTGCATTTTATCTGGCGCGTCTTTTTCTACAGGGAAAGGATGCTTAGGTTAGAATGGAGATGCTTTTGCGCTTGCCATTTAGACGAGTTCGAAGGTTTGATTTACCCTGCAAACAATGGCTTTTTCCTCTTCAGTGGCAGTCCGTGAATTGCCCCTTTTTCCGCTGCCGGAGCTAGTGCTTTTTCCCGGTCGGCGGCTCCCGCTTCAGACATTCGAATTTCGCTATCGGATGATGATGAACACGATTCTTCAGGGCGATCGCCGCTTCGGTGTCCTGATGATCGATCCCACTACCGGCGAAATTGCCAAGGTTGGCTGTTGCGCTGAGGTGATTCATTACAAACGTGACAACGACGACAAAATGAAGGTCATGACGCTGGGTCAAGGTCGCTTTCGTGTACTGGATTACGTGCGTGAAACGCCCTACCGAGTAGGCTTAGTAGAGTGGATTGAAGATGAGCCAGTTAAGGAGAACTTAAAGCCGCTAGCTGGCGAAGTCGATCAACTGCTGAGAGATGTCGTGAGGCTATCTGCGAAGCTGACTAGTCAGGATATTGAGTTCCCCGAAGAAATTCCTGATTTGCCCCTGGATCTTTCATATTGGGTTGCGAGTACGCTATACGGCGTTTCCTTAGAGCAGCAGTCCTTGCTAGAGATGCAGAGTACGCTAAGCCGACTAGAGCGCGAAGCAGAAATTTTGAAGTCTACGCGTAATAATCTAGCGGCTAGAACAGCCCTCAAGGATGTGTTGGAATAGCGACTATATCGGCGGCTCTAGCTGCGTTAGGTCGTAGCTGCCGAAGTTTTTGTAAGTAGCGGTGTGAAGCTTCAGAAGTGCTAGCGCTGTTTTCATGATGGGATCGCTCGCTCCTGCCTCTATGTCTATAAAGAAAATGTAGTCGCCGAGTAGCCGCTTGGTGGGGCGTGACTCAATGCGGCTCATGTTGAGATTGAGCGCTGAGAATAGCTGGAGCGGCTTGAGTAAGGCGCCCGGTTCGTTGCTGAGTAGTTTTAGCGCGAGCGAAGTATGCTGCCCTGTTTGGGTGCGCTGCTTGCTGAGCACCCAGAAGCGGGTATGGTTATCGGCGTAGTCGTTGATGGGGTGGGCAACAACCGACAGGTTATAGACTCTAGCGCCCCATTTGGATGCGATCGCCCCTGTCCGAGGATTTTCCTTTAGTCTGGGCAACGGTTCAGCGGTAGAACTAGTGGGGATAAGCTGCACGTTAGGCAAATTGTCAGCTAACCAGTCACGACACTGACTCAGCGCCTGCGGATGAGAATAAACCGCATCAATTTCTGAGAGGCTTTTAGCGTTAGAGATTAACGCTTGCTGTACGGGTAGCGTGAACGCCTGCTGAATTTGAAGCGTTTCAATCTCCCATAATGTGTCGAGCGTAAGCGTCACGCCGCCGTTAATCGAGTTTTCAATCGGCACGACGCAGCAGTCTGTTTCTCCCTGTTCGGTCGCGTTAATCGCTTGAGAGATCGTGTTGTATGCCTTAAGATGGCTAGCTTGTTCGCCTAGACTGTCGGCATAAGCCGCTGCCGCAAATTCTGAGAAAGTGCCCTTAGGTCCAAGATATGCAATAGAGAGCGTCATAGCTTATGTATAAATAGTAAGATTAATGACTTCGCCTTTGTTGCGCTTTCAACGCCTGTGGCAATCGTACGAAAATTCATGCAGAAAGGTCATATGAATATCATTCTTTATATTTCGATAACGCCTTAATCTGAGCGTTTGAGGGTGTTAAGGTGAGCCTATAGTCTTTTTTCAATTCCCACTGACTGCTGCTATGGTTCGCTTCAGCGCTTCCCAATCGGTTTCTATTTCGGTGCCGCAGCGGCCTTTGCCTATCGAAGCATACTTAAGTGAACCGAGTCGGTTGGTCTATGCACTGGCCGAGCGGCAGCAGGTAGAGATGCTTAGCCCGACGCTATTTCGAATGCGGATGAAGGCAATTCGCTTTTTTAGCATCTCTATCCGACCAGTTTGCGATATTAAAGTTTGGCTAGAGCAAGATACAGTTCGGCTCAGTTCCAACCATTGTGAAGTAGAAGAGTACGACCTGCTGAATGACAGCTTCTCATTGAATCTTCAGGGCTATTTAGTCGTGCAGTCTACGCCTAAAGGCAAGCAGCTACGCGGACAGGCCAACTTAATGGTTGATATTGATTTGCCGCCTATATTGGGCTTTACGCCTAAGACCTTAGTGGCGCGAACAGGCAGTAGCCTTCTCAACGGCATTTTAATCACGATGAAGCAGCGCTTGATGCGTCAGCTAATCGACAATTATTCTGTATGGGCAGCAGCATCGTCTCAGGTATCGAGCCTGACATAAGTCGTTTGTAAGTGCAGTCGCTGAAGTGCAGGTGCTTTATCCTCATTGTCCCTTCAATGCATTCTTATCGAGACTTGTAGCTGACAGCTTTTAAAGGATGTTCGGTGCTGGCGCGTAATTCCCAGGGTTTCTATACCGGCAAGATGCTTAGCGCTACCATAGCCTTTGTTAGAGGCCAAGTCGTAGCCGGGATAGTAGCTATCCAATCGAGTAATTAGCTCGTCTCGCCAAACTTTAGCGACGATGCTAGCCGCTGCGATCGCCAATTCATTCAAATCACCCTTAATGACAGTTTGCTGCTCCATCGGGAGTTGGGGAATTGGCTGATTGCCATCTACCAAGCAGAAGTCTGGCTGGGGTACGAGTCGGCTGACGGCCCGACGCATGGCCAGCAGAGATGCTTGCAAAATATTGATTCGGTCGATCTCGTAAACAGATGCCATGCCGACTGCGCAGTGAGCTACCTGTCTAATCTGTTGAGCTAGATGCTGACGTCTTTTCGCCGAGAGCTTTTTGCTGTCGGTAACGCCTGCTGTGGCTAAGGGCGCGATCGCCCTATCCGGCAATATCACAGCCGCCGCTACGACTGGCCCAAACAGTGCACCCCGTCCAACTTCATCAACGCCAGCAATGAGGTTACTATTTCTACTCACCTTTTATTCACCGGCTTGACCCGCTGCTAATTGTATCCACAACTAGCTTTACTCACTGGCGGAAGAGCGACGGCGACGGCGACGCACGACTGGTTCCTCGATTGGCTCTTCCTCGGTTGGTGCATCTAACGTTACGGGCGTAGCCCTTTTAGGAGCTTCGATGGGAGCTGCTGTTGCTGCTTCAGATGAGTTAGTCAGCTCATCACTCGGTGTATTCTTGCGGCTAGCGGAGCGTCTGCGCCTTCCAACCGGCACGTCGCTAGATAGCTCTTCAGTTTCACCGCTGCTACCGTTAAGCACTGGCGCTGCACGGTTATTCTCTGAAGGAGAAGCTCCGTCAGCGCTCTCAGTCTCAGTCGTTTGCTCGCTGTCCAATCGACTAGGCGTCTCTATAATTCGCTTTTGCGGGGGTGCTTTTTCCTCGTTGTCGGTGTCTTCTATCGCCGCAGTTGCCTGGGTTTCGGCCTGGAGTTTTTGTCGGAATGCCTCTGCTTCACCCGGCAATACAACCGAAATCAGAGCGTTCTGGGGATTCTCAACGGCTTGCTCGCTGAGAACTAGTGGTGAAACCCCCATAACTGCATAGATCCGCTGCTGCTCTTCAGTCATCTCAACGACTACAATTTCTGGCGGCTCTTCTAGCTTACGGCGACTGTTACGAGTGCGTTTGGTTTTAGCGATTGTTGTTTCTACGGCAGCGTCATTGTCTTTCGGCTCTGGAGCTTCTGGGGTGCGCTCCTCATCATGACTGCTGACTTTGTCCTGGCGACTGACGCTGCGATCGCTTCTATCTCGATCTACTGTAATGGGGATCGTAGGCGAGCTAGAAGACCTACGACTTCGAGGAGGCCCATTATCCGAGCGACTGCCATTATCCGAGCGACTGCCATTATCCGAGCGACTATCTGATCGGCCATCGGGTTTTTGCCGACGACGACGGCGACCGCCGCGACCATTCTTATCTTGGTAGCTAGGATGATTCATTAGATCTAGCTCTTGTGGCTCAGTCTGGGGTTCCAAGCTCAGGGGTCTATCTCTGTTATTGCTCTCTTTCGCAGAAGGACGATTGGAAAAGCTTTGCGAAGGTGAGCTATAACCTGTTCCGCGAGTAGGGACGGCTGACATCTGAATGGCCGCTACAGGCTCCTCGCCTGGAACATGTGCTAGGTGGCCTAAGCCGCCGCAGGTCGGGCAGGTCTGTCCAAACAGCTCGTAAACGTTTTGGCCCTGGCGTTTTCGAGTCAGTTCTACTAATCCCAACTCAGAGAGCTGCGATATTTGCGGCCTAGATTTATCGGGTCGAATAGCCTTGCCGAACATCTCTAGCACCTGCATCTGATCGCGGCGGGTGTCCATGTCGATAAAGTCAACGATAATGACGCCTGCAATATTGCGCAGGCGCATTTGCCGCGCAATTTCAACGGCGGCTTCGCAGTTTGTCCAAAGCACCGTTTCGCGGGCTGTGGCTGAGCGAGTAAATGAGCCAGAGTTCACGTCAATAACGGTGAGTGCTTCAGTCGGCTCAATGATAATGTAACCGCCCGAAGGCAAGTCTACCCGAGGCTTAAGTGACTCGCGAATGGCCGCATTAACGCGGAAGTACTCCAAAATGGGCGTCCGTTCTTTGTGGTAGTCGAGGAGGATGCCGGTGGGCACTCGACTGTCGTCACTCCAGCTCGTGAGATGCTTGCGAGTGCGCTCAAAGCCGCTTTCTGTGTCGGTAACGATGCGATTAACATCGTCGCTATAAACGTCGCGCAGTACGCGCTGAATGAAGTCGTCGTCTCGGTTGAGCAGGGACGGTGGCCGAGTTGCCATAGCCTCTGCTTGTACTGATTCCCAGCTACGCTGTAGCGTTTCGAGGTCTTCAATAATGGCGTCTTCAGAAACGCCTTCCGCTTCGGTTCTAATCAGCAGCCCCATACCGGGCGGTTTGACTAAAATACCGAGCGCTCTTAGCCGGTTACGCTCACTCTCGGTGCGGATGCGTCTAGAAAGATTAACGCCTTTGCTGTAGGGCATCAGCACTAAGTAGCGACCGGGCAGCGTAACTTTGCCTGTCAGCCGAGGACCTTTGTTCCCCGTTGGCTCTTTCATGATTTGAACAAGCACTTTTTGCTGCGGCACAATCAGCTCAGTGATTGGGCCAGCCATGCGTTTGAGCTTGAGCGGCCCCAAGTCGGAAACGTGCATAAAGCCGTTTTTGTCTTTGTCGCCGATGTTGATAAAGGCGGCATCAATACTGGGGAGAATGTTTTCCACCGTACCCAAGTAGATGTCGCCTACCTGATGACTGCCGGTGGCAACGATAATCTCTTGGATCTGATCTTCTGAAAAAACAGCGGCTATGCGGTGCTGCTCTGCAATAACTATTTGCTTTGGCATTCAATATTCCTCTGAACCCTATCGGCTAGTGCCTATCCTTTAGGCGTCACTATGGATGGATTCTTGAGTTAAAAATTAGGTGAAAGAACGGGTCTTTGAACTGGGCTTGAAGCTGATCGTTAAAACTGACTGGCTAAGAGATTTTTAGTGAAACAAAATCTCTTAACGGCTAGCTACGCTGCAAGAATTTGAAAGAGTAAGGTTTAGAAGACAAGCACTTGGAAGCGAAAACTAAGTGAGAAGTCTCTTTCTCCAAATAGATTGTTCTTCTGTTTGAGGCCGTTTCCAATTTAGAAACGGTTGCAGATGGCTGCTAAGGCGATCGCCTATCCTCGGACTGAACTTTTCTCCAGTTCTTTCTTAGTTCTTTATCAATAGTGCGTACTGGTATCTTGCTATGCAAGATACCGGCATCTGCAACCTTGACGAAGAACAATTCTAAATTCAGCGTTGGCCATATCCCCCAATATTGACTAGCGCTCAGCTCATCCGGGCTAGTCTCGATCTGGTTACGGCTTCCGTGGCTGTATTATAGCGCCAGTGGTGATTTTGTGGAATTTTTCGATACAAAAACTTAATAAGTGGCTTTTTTGGCTACCTATCTTTGCCTTTAATTTAGCGTCCCAGTACGATGCCTAACCTCTATGGACTGCTTCATCTTAAAAACGGTCAAAGGCTGAGTATCAAGCCTTTGACCGTTTTGGCGGAGCTATTCTCTAGATCTATAAAGAACCTAGAATTTAGAATTCGTAAGCGGGCACGGTGTCTCTGTTAAGACGCGGATGCTGTGGAGAGCGATCGCCGACGCCGTCCATCCGATCCATTCCGCTTGATCGGCTCAGATGGGTCAGAATTATCGCCCTTAGCCGATGTATCTACGCTGTCAACATGCTGAAGCATTAACACGGCCACCGGATACTGCTTGGGCAGCTCGCGGCGAATAAAGCGACGGAGGTCTTCTTCGAGGCGCGACTGCAAACCCGTCCAGTTCACGGTAGGTCGCTGACTGTCTGGATTCTCGACGACTTCCTTGAAGCGATCGCGCACCGACTTCTTCACTACTGGAATGGCACTGCGCTCCCACTGCTCCTGAGTCTTGGTGGTCACCACGCCGCGTAGATTAACCGCAGGCTCACCTAGTAGCTCACCTTGGCCATTAACCGTAGCCGAGACGGTGATAATGCCGTCCTCTGCTAGCTGCTGACGCTCCTTGAGAACGGCGTGCTCAACGATACCTGTACGGGAAGCATCAACGAGTTCAATTCCGGCAGTTACTTTCCCATCTACCTTCATGCTGTCGGAAGTGATTTTGACCACGTCGCCGTTATTCAAAATGGCGATATTGCCCGCTTCAACGCCTGATTGCTGAGCCATTTCTGCGTGCTTAACTAACATCCGGTGTTCGCCGTGAACGGGGATGAAGAACTTGGGCCGCGTGAGGGCCAGCATCAGCTTATGGTCTTCCTGATAGCCGTGGCCAGAAACGTGAAGCCCTTTACCCTTGCCGTACATGACGCGAGCGCCCTGCTGCATGAGCTTGTCAATGGTATTGACTACGCTAATAGTGTTGCCAGGAATAGGGTTGGAGGAAAAGATGACGGTATCACCTTTCTGAATTCTAATCTGACGGTGGGAGTGGTTGGCGATCCGGGTTAGCGCTGCCATCGGTTCACCCTGTGATCCGGTCGTCAAAATCATCGCCTTCTCGTCGGGGCACTGCTTGAGCATGTTCAACGGCTTAAACAAGCTGTCGGGTGCGTTGATATAGCCCAGGTTGCGGGCGTGAGCGATGACGTTGAGCATGGAGCGGCCAACGACAAATACGTCGCGCTTATGCTTTTGAGCTAGCTCTAGCAACATGCTGACGCGGTGCACAGAGGAGGCAAAAGTGGTGACAAACAGCCGTCCTTGGGCGTCGTTGAACTCCCGATCAAGGTTAGGAAATACAGCGCGTTCGGAAGGCGTATTACCTGGAATCTCAGCGTTAGTAGAGTCGCTAATTAGGCAGAGGACACCTTTCTCGCCGTATTCTGCAATTTTTTGAAAGTCGAAGAATTCGCCGTCTACCGGAGTGTGGTCTACTTTGAAGTCGCCGCTGTGGATAATCGTGCCCACAGGCGTTTCGATGGCCATGGTAAAGCTATCCGCCATGGAGTGGGTGTTGCGGATGTACTGCGCCTTAAAGTGCTTACCAAACTGGACAATGTCGCGTGGGCCAACGGTGTGGATGACGGTGCGATCGCGCACACCCGCTTCTTCCAATTTCCCTTCTAGCAAAGCCATCGCCAATCGAGGGCCGTGAATGACTGGAATATTGAACTGCTTGAGGTGAAAAGCAATGCCGCCAATGTGGTCTTCGTGACCGTGGGTGACAATCATGCCCTTGATTTTGTGCTGATTCTCTTTGAGATAGGTAATGTCGGGCAGCACGATGTTGACGCCGTGCATCCCTTCTGTAGGGAATGACAGACCCGCATCTAGCAGGACAATCTCATCGTCGTATTCGAAGACGCAGGTGTTTTTCCCAATCTCGTGCAGGCCGCCCAACGGAATAATTTTTAAGGTCTTGCTGTCTGACTGCTTAGGGCTTGGCTTTTTATCTACCTGATTGGTTTTACTGGGTCTGCTTCTACTGATAGTTCTACTCATGTAGCTTCCTTTAGTTAAAAAATTGAAGGCTGGAAAAACGGTTGGGTCATGTTTTCGAAACAGTCGGCAAAAAGTGGACTACTTGGCCCTGAGGTGATTTTTGCCGACGTTCGATTGACCCTACTAGCTCGCTGCTGGGGCTTGGGCCTGTTGACGCTCTGCGGGCGGAAAGTAAGCGCAAGAACGAGCGAATGCGGTGATTTTTTTAGTCGTCAAGGTATCTTCCTGTTTTTAATAAATTGCATTGATGGCTGCACATGTTCTGTCCGACTGTGGATGAATCGTTTGTAAAACCAGTGATTTTCAGATGGAGGTATATTGAGAATTGGGCTGTCAGTGGCGGGTTCTGAGGGTGGGCTGTAGAGTGATAGGTGGTGGCTATGGCCTTAAAATTTCGTTAGCTGCTTCAGGCTATATGAGGGTGTTTGCCCGAATTTAGCGCTACTCATAGAATGGTTTGGAGAGAACTGACTGATCAAACCAGATGTAGAATGCCTACTGTTTTACGTTCTCTACCTGTCTCTATTCTACCTGATGTCAGTATGTCTGTACTGGATAAACGTTTGGGGTGTTTTCCACCGGTGCGTTGTCGGTGGATAACCTTCTCGGAATTTCTAGTTTGTCAGAGCCTAGCTTACTTTCAGCAAGTTCATCTGAATGAGCGTTCTTTCAATCTGCTGCTGCAAGTCGAGCGAGCCTTCACATAGGGGGAGTCGGCAGTTGCCTACTTCCCATCCCTGCAATGTTAGCGCTACTTTTAAGGGAATGGGGCTAGTGACCGCAAACAGTGTTTTGAATAGCGGAAAAAGTTCTAGATGTAAGGCGGTGGCCTCACTGACCTTGCCCGACGCAAACGCCCTGACCATTTGCTGTAGCTTATCGCCTACCAGATGACTTGCTACGCTGACAACGCCGACAGCTCCTACGGAGAGCATCGGCAACGTTAGGGAGTCATCTCCAGAATAGATTTCAAAACCGGCCGACCCCTGCTGCTGAGCGCGCCGACTGATTTCGCTGACCTGATCAAGGTTCCCACTAGCTTCTTTGATAGCAACGATGTTAGGAATGCTTGATAGTTCGACGACGGTTTCAGGTAATAGATTGCAGCTAGTGCGCCCAGGCACATTGTAAAGCATGATTGGCAAGTCGGGCACTGCACGGGCGATCGCCTCAAAGTGTCCCTTCAATCCGGCTTGTGGCGGCTTGTTGTAGTAAGGAACGACCTGAAGAGAGCCGTCTAATCCCAACTTATCCGCTTTTTGGGTGGCTTCTATGGCCTCTTGGGTGCTGTTAGAGCCGGTGCCCGCTAGGATTTTGGCGCGATCTCCCACTGCCCCCTTTACAACTTTAAACAGCTCATATTCCTCAGCCCAGGTCAAAGCCGGTGACTCGCCGGTTGTCCCACACACCACCACCGCATCGGTGCCATGATCCACCAGGTAGTTAGAAAACTTCTCGACTACCGGATAATTCACTTTTCCAGAGGGCAAAAAAGGCGTAATCATCGCCGTCAGCACCCGACCAAAGTAAGGCGCAGCGCTATCAGAACTCGTCATGCTAAGTACTCGTCGTATGTCATAAAACCTCAGATAATCACCGGCTAAAAAATCTACACAGAAACCGCTGTCGGCTGCTTAAGCCACTGTTTCGCCACCACTAATTCGGCGATTTGTATTGCATTCAGCGCGGCTCCTTTACGAATTTGGTCGCCACATAGCCACAGCTCCAGTCCGTTCGGATGGGATAAGTCCTGGCGAATACGTCCGACTAGCACGTCATCTTCGCCGCTGGCATCAATCGGCATAGGAAAGTAGTTAGCTTCCCAGTCTTCTTTGAGGGTTACGCCTTTTGCTTGGGCGATCGCCTCTCTTGCCTCAGCCACCGAAAACGGCTGCCAAAACTCTAAATTCACCGCCTCCGAATGCGCTCTGAGCACCGGCACTCGAATGCAGGTAGCCGACACTCTCAGGTCAGAAACGCCAAATATTTTCCGCGTCTCATTCACCATTTTCATCTCTTCCTCGCAGTAGCCCTGCTCATTCAGCGGCGAGTTGTGAGGAAAGAGATTGAAGGCCAACGGATAAGGGAAGCTCTCGGTCGGTGGCGTTTTGCCATCGAGTATAGCCCGAGCCTGCTGCTTCACTTCTTCCATCGCCCGAGCGCCCGCCCCGCTAGCCGATTGATAGGTCGCTACGACGACCCGACGAATTGGTTGAATTTGATGTAGCGGCCATAGGGCAACGCTCATCAGAATGGTGGTGCAGTTGGGGTTGGCAATAATGCCCGAGTGGTCTTTCGCGTCGTCAGGATTCACTTCAGGAACAACCAGCGGAACCGAAGCTTCCATTCTGAAAGCGCTAGAGTTATCAATCATCAGTGCGCCTGCATCGACGATTGCCTTCGCCCACTGCTTCGACGTGGAGCCACCTGCCGATGCCAGCACAATGTCTACGCCCTTAAACGCTTCGGCACTGGTTTCCTCAACCGTTAGTGACTTTCCTTTGAAGCTAACCTGTTTGCCCGCTGATCGTGGCGAGGCCAATAGCTTCAACGACTTAATAGGAAAATTGCGCTCTTCTAACAGGGCGAGTAATTCGGTGCCAACAGCACCGGTAGCGCCCATAAGGGCAACGTTATAAGCGTCAGGCACGAGTGTCCTCCAGGTTGGACTTACGACTCCACAGCTTGTGAATGTCAGCCCAAAAAAGTATTAGGCTGTGCTCATATTATCTGTATATCTGACTTTCTGTATATCTAGCTATTCAATGATCCTGATTAACGACCTTGATTCAAGTTTCTTCAGAATCAATATAATTCAGGTGTATGATACTCAACTGCACTAGGCATTTCTGCACTCTACATGGTTTCAATCAACGTATAGTCCTCAGACGCATACAGTCTTTGAGTCCATACAGTCTTTGAGTCCATACAGTCTTTGAGTCGTAGAGTGTCCGAAATGACCAGTCAATTACCACCACCGTATTTGTAAATGAAAGTTACTCAGGAAAATTTGCCCGATAGCCAAGTCGGACTGGAGATAGAAGTTCCCGCAGACTTGTCTAAGCAAGGCTACGAAAAAGTGTTGCGTGACTATATGAAGTCGGCCAACATTCCTGGGTTTCGTAAGGGTAAAGTGCCTCGCCAGATTCTCATTCAGCGCATCGGCACAATGCAGCTTAAAGCGGCAGCGCTAGAAGAAATTGTCCAGTCTGTGATTGAAAAGGCTATTAAGCAAGAAGAAATTGACGCACTGGGCAACTACCAGTTGCAGTCGAACTTCGAGGAGCTGATGGGGACTTACAAGCCGGGTGAACCTTTCACGCTGTCGGCTTCTGTGGACGTACCGCCTAGAGTAAAGCTCAGCGAGTACAAGGGGCTTTCTGTGCAGGCTGAAGAGATCAAAACCAAGGAAGGCCGTGTTGACGAAACGCTAGAGGGCTACCGGGAGAATCTGGCTACTTTGGTGCCTGTAGAAGATAGAGTGGCCAAAGAAGGCGATGTCGCCGTTGTAGACTTTGTGGGCAAGGCTGAGAACGCTGAAGGCGAAGTGGAAGCTTTCGACGGGGGAAGCGCCCAAGACTTCCAGGTCGAGATTAGCGAAGGCAAGTTTATTCCTGGCTTTGTAGAAGGCATGGTGGGAATGGAGCTAGAAGCCGAAAAAGACGTAGAAGTGACTTTCCCTGAAGACTATCCTCAGGCTGAATTAGCGGGTAAACCAGCTACATTCACGATTACGCTGAAGGAGCTGAAGGAGAAAGAACTGCCAGAAATTGACGATGATTTTGCTGAAGAAGTTAGCGAGTTTGAGACGCTCGAAGAGCTGCGTCAGTCCTTAGAAGAGCGCTATCAGAAAGAAGCGACCGATGCGACCGATGCGAACATCGACCAGGCTTTGCTTAATGAGTTGGTAAAGCATGTTGAAGCTGAGATTCCAAAGACTTTAATTCAGCGCGAAGTTGACTTCATTGTGACGCAGACCGCAATGCAGTTGAGCCGTCAGGGGATTGACCTAAGCAAGTTTTTGACCAAGGATTTGGTTGACAACATGCGTGAGAACGCTAAGCCTGAGGCTATTGAGCGCTTGAACCGAACGCTGGCGCTGGGTGAGATTGCTAAGCAGGAATCGCTTGCTATTACAGACGAAGAAGTAAAGGCTCGAACTGAAGAGATGATGGCTGAGGTTGATGATCCTAGCCAGGTCGATCCGGAGCGGTTGAATCAGGTCGTGAACGAGGATTTGCTGAAAGAGAAGATTCTCGGCTGGCTGAAAGAAAACTCGAATGTTGAGCTAGTGCCTGAGGGGTCATTGGCTCCTGATGAAACGGAGGCCGGCGAGAGTGAAAGGGCGATCGCATCTGACGGGACTGTAGACGTTGAGTCTGTAGAAGTGGCTGAAGAAACGGTTGAGACGCCTGAGGCTAAAGAAACGGCTGAGAATGAGAGCGAGGAAATGGTCTCTGAGTCTGCTGAAGTGCCAGCCGAAACTAAAGTAGCTGAGACTGAACCTGCTACATCCAAGGAACCCAAGGCTGAAAAAGCTAAGACTGAAAAAACTGAAGGTGGGAATAAGAAGTCTAAGAAGAAGTCTAAGGGCGGGGCTAAGAAGCCTAAAGGTAAAAAATAGCTCTGGCAGCTAGTACGGATTCCCGATAAATCAATCAATGTCAAAATGAGGCGACTTCGTTAGATTAGTAGCGCGTTTTAGTTCGAGGGTTAACCAAGGTTGATTCTGGAGGTTTAGCCCAAGATTGAGTTGAGATGCGGTACATTAATCACGTATACAAGGCAACTGCTTTAGGTTTATGGATAGATTTAGTCAGAAGTCAGTGGTCGCTCCGGGCGAATTTTCTCCGTTTGGTAGTTTTCCTGTGGGTCAGCCCTCCGGCGCGATCCCGATGGTCGTTGAGCAGTCTGGGCGAGGAGAACGCGCTTTTGATATTTACTCCAGGTTACTAAGGGAACGAATAATTTTCCTGGGTACGCCGGTGATGGACGAAGTGGCTGATTCTATCGTCGCTCAGCTCTTATTTCTAGATGCTGAAGATCCTGAGAAGGATGTCCAGATTTACATCAACTCTCCGGGCGGCTCGGTTACGGCTGGAATGGCCATCTACGATACGATGCAGCAGATTCGCCCGGATGTGGTAACGATTTGCTTTGGGCTAGCTGCTAGCATGGGAGCGTTTTTGCTATCAGGCGGAGCCAAGGGCAAGCGCATGTCTTTGCCGAGTTCTCGCATTATGATTCACCAGCCGTCTGGCGGCGCCCAAGGACAATCTGCTGACATTGAAATTCAGGCGCGTGAGATCCTTTATCTCAAAAAGCGGCTGAATGAGATGCTGGCTGAGCATACGGGTCAGGATTTGGAGAAAATTGAAGCGGATACTGAGCGGGACTTTTTTATGTCTGCTGAGGAAGCGATGGAGTACGGACTGATTGACAAGGTCGTTACTCAAAAAATGCTCTCTGATACTAAGCTGACCGCAGTAGGTTAACCGGCTATGTCTAAGTACGACTCCCATTTGAAGTGCTCTTTTTGCGGTAAGTCGCAAGAGCAGGTGCGGAAGCTAATCGCAGGGCCTGGGGTCTACGTTTGCGATGAGTGCGTTGACTTGTGCAATGAGATTCTGGACGAGGAGCTATTTGATTCTGGCTCCTCTGTGGCGTCTCCTTCGCCGCGCCGCGAGCAAAATCCGGAGAAAAGGCGGAAGTCCTCTTCTCCGCTAGCGCTCAACCAAATTCCTAAGCCGCGTGAGATTAAGTCTTATTTGGATGAGCATGTCATTGGTCAAGATGAAGCTAAGAAGGTGCTCTCTGTAGCGGTGTATAACCACTATAAGCGTCTGAGCTTTGTGAATCGCGATGAGGAAGATGAGCTTGAGGATGATATCGAGCTACAGAAGTCGAACATCTTAATGATTGGCCCGACGGGTTGCGGTAAGACGCTGCTGGCTCAAACGCTGGCGACGATTTTAGACGTTCCCTTTGCGGTAGCAGATGCAACTACGCTGACCGAGGCAGGCTATGTCGGCGAGGACGTAGAGAACATCTTATTGCGACTGCTTCAGGTTGCAGATTTAGACGTGGATGAAGCTCAGCGCGGCATTATTTATATTGACGAGATTGATAAGATTGCGCGTAAGAGCGAGAATCCTTCGATTACCCGAGATGTTTCGGGTGAGGGCGTTCAGCAGGCGTTGCTGAAGATGCTAGAAGGGACGGTTGCTAACGTGCCGCCTCAGGGTGGACGCAAGCATCCCTATCAGGACTGTATTCAAATTGATACGAAGAATATCTTATTTGTCTGCGGGGGTGCGTTTGTGGGTCTTGACAAGATTGTAGAGCAGCGTATTGGTAAGAAGTCGATGGGCTTTGTGCAGTCGGGCGATTCTGCGAAGACGGGCGTTAACTCGGTTGCAACGCTGAAGCATTTAGAAGCGGACGACATCGTTAAATTTGGGATGATTCCTGAGTTTGTTGGCCGTATCCCGGCCATTTCGATTGTGGAGCCGCTAGATGAGGGTACGCTAGTTTCTATTTTGACGGAGCCGAAGAATGCTCTGGTGAAGCAGTTTAAGAAGCTGATGCGGATGGATAATGTGGAGCTGGAGTTTCAGCCGGAGGCGATCGCTGCGATCGCCAAAGAAGCCTTCAACCGCAAAACTGGCGCTCGCGCCCTCCGCAGCATCATTGAAGAAATTATGCTCGACGTTATGTACGAGCTGCCCTCCCGCGACGACGTGACCCACTGCGTTTTGACCAAAGAGATGGTGGAGAATCGTTCGACCGCAGAATTGCTCATGCATCCAACGTCGATTCCTGAGCCTGAGTCGGCTTAGTCCACCGGTCAGACTGTAGGCGAACAATAAAGGTGAATCTATATGTCCTACGTAAGCGTTAACGGTGTCGATCATTACTACGAGTGGATTTCAAGTCAGGATAACCCAGGCGACTATTCGAAACCAGTGATGGTATTCCTGCACGGTTGGGCGGGGTCTGCTCGCTACTGGGAATCGACGGCAAGAGCGATTCAATCTGAATATGACTGTTTGCTTTATGACATGCGGGGGTTTGGGCGATCTTCCGCAGGAAGGGCCACGCCAACGCGTCCTGCCAACCCAGGAACCCTAGCTACTAACCCATCTCTAAACACGCTAGAAAGCTTCGCGGACGACCTTTTAGGTTTACTAGACGCTCTCGGCTTAGATAAACCGATATACATGAACGCCCACTCTCTAGGCGGCTCAGCTGGTCTATATTTTTTAGACCGCTACCCAGATCGCGTTGAAAAAGCGATCCTGACCTGTAACGGCAGCTTCCCCTATCAAAAAATTGCCTTCGAGCTGTTCTACTTCTTCGGCGGTGGCGTCGTTGCTTTTCGACCTCAGTGGCTCGGCAAAATTCCGCTTGTTCCTCAAATGTTTATGTCGCGCTTCCTCAAGCGTTCGATTCCCTACAGCGAGAAAAAAGCCTTCCTTAATGACTTTTTAATGGCCGATGGCCCCACCTCAATGGGCACACTCAAAGCCGCTGTGAGTAAACATGCAACCGAGGCAATGCCGGTTGCTTTTTCATCGCTGAAAGTGCCAACGCTGATGATCTCTGGCGAGTATGACAAGATTACGCCTGCAAAGTTGGGGAAAGAGGCGGCTGAAATGAGCGATCGCATCGAATATGTCCTCATGCCAAACACCGCCCACTTTCCAATGTTGGAAGACGCAGATAACTATTTAAAAATAATGAACTCGTTTTTAGTAGGTGCTGAACTCCCTATTAGTGTGTAATTGCTCGGCCTGCGGCCATTTTCAAGTTTAAGTTACTCTGAGGTATCCAAAAAGGTCTTGTACTGCGAGCTGTAGTGGGTTTGCAAATGTAGGCATAATTAGGTGATCGCCCGCTTTCTCCAAAGACAATGGAGTCTGCTCAGACCGATAAACCAAGACAATCTTTTCTGCTGGATCGACTAGCCAGCCTAAGGTAGCACCGTAATTTAAACAGTGCAGAATATTACTGGTTACCCGAGTAGAAGACTGCCCTGGACTTAAGATTTCGATTGTCCAATTTGGCGGTTGATTAAATTGATTCGCGACTGTTCCATCTTCATTAGTAGGAATACTCTCCCAACTAAAGACTGCAATATCTGGGACAATTGAACGCCCTCCAAATGTGCAGCGTAACTCTGGGAAAGCCCATGCAGTCTTTTGTATTTGCGTAACGGCATTTATCTGAGTCGTCAATGCACCCTGGATCGTACTGTGCTGGCCTTGAGGCATCGGCTTCTGAATAATTTGGCCGTCAACAAATTCGCTGGTAGGCTTAGCTTCTGGCAGCGCTAGAAAGTCTGACAGAAGAATCGGTTTGGTGAATGCTTGAACCATAGCTAGATCGCTGATGAACTAACAAATCTGCTCGGCTATTGGTCAGACTGCTTTTCTAATTGATCTAGTCTAAACCCAATTCACGCTTAAGCAATTCAATAGATTTTTCGCCGATGTAGTTGCCACAGCGAATAATCTCAGGTGGACGGATAATGTCGTTTCTAGCGCTCAGCATCGCTTCTTTAATGATTGGATAGCTAGCATTGTCGGCCAGGATTGTTTGAGCGCTACGGACAACTGCTGATAGCTTCTGAGCGTCTTCTGCTTGTGCGGTCATGACTAGAATGTCGTCGCCGCGCAGACTGTAAGAAAGGACTTCGGCGATGCGGATGATGCCTGTACTGAGGCTGACGATGCCTAAGCAGGTATCTTTCGGTAGCTCTTTGATGAGTTTGCGCTCTGCGACGTAGTCGTTGATGTCGATGGGGATGACGCGGACGGACTTGGGGGCGGCGATCGCCTCCGCCTCACTGATAAAGTACCGACTGGTCACCACCGTCCCTGATCGCGTCTGGGCCAATACCTGATCGAGTTCTTCTAGCGGCACCAACTGCACTGGAATTTTTAGCGCCTGCTCTAACTCGCGCACCATCAGTTCGCCTGCACCATCTTCTTTTTTTATGGTAACTAGCACCCGAGCGCTACAGCGCAAGCGCCAGTCTACTTCGGTCATAAATAGCTCGCGGGCCTGGTGCAAAGAGCAACCCTGACGTAATAGCTCATCTAGGCTATTCTCTACGAGTTCTTGAGCCTTTGGAAACTTATCGAGTAGTGGCGAACCGGGCTTAACAATTTCTGTGGTGCCCTCTGCTCGAACGTAAATGCCCGATCCTGGCATCGCTTCTACCACGCCTGCATCTTCTAACTGCCGGTACACCTTACTGATGGTATTGCGGTGTAGGCCGGTTTGCATCGCGAGCTGTCGGGTACTGGGCAGGCGATAGCTAGGCGGATATTGGCGAGAGGCGATCGCAAACCAAATTTGGTCGTATAGCTGCGTGGACGCTGGTATTTCGCTGTCTGTTTGAATATGAAACTGAACCACTGCTAAAGCTCCCGTGCTGCAGATATAGGCCAGCCTAGCGGTGATGCTAGCCCAACGGAATTCTAATACAAGTTGTCTATAACTAGAGATTAATCGGGAATCTGTCGTTCGTGGCGACGGATTTTAGGTTTTGCCGGTTTGCTCAATAATTCTTGACGATAGAAGGGCTATCTGGTGAGTGTCAGTTGCAAACCACCAATAACCCTCTATATTTGAAAGACTATACGCCAAATTTTGAAGGAGATTTCTCCGTTGACCTTTTCAGCCGAAGATTTTGCAGCAGCTCTAGAAGCGCAGGACTACCAGTTTGCACCCGGTAGCGTGGTGTCTGGCACGGTAGAAACGCATGAGCCGGATGGGGCCTACGTCGATATTGGCGGTAAATCGGCAGCGTTCTTGCCGATTAAGGAAGCCTCGCTAGAGTCCGACGTTACGCTCGAAGAAGCCGTGCCCATTGGCACCGAGCGTAAGTTCATCATCGTGCGAGACCAGGATGCTAATGGCCAAATGGTGATTTCTATTCGCCAGATGGAGATTAAGGCGCTTTGGGAGAAGCTGAGGGAACGCCAGGAGAATGGGGACGTGCTGGAGGTGACTATTTCTGGCAGTAATAAGGGCGGCGTGACGGCAGATGTAAGTGGGCTGCGGGCGTTTATTCCGCGATCGCACCTGGGAAAACGAGTAGAAGACCTCGATTCACTGATGGGTGAAACTATCAACGTTGCGTTCCTAGAAGTGGATGAAGACAACAATAAGCTGCTGCTTTCTGAGCGCGTTGCCGCTAGAGCAACGGCCATGAGCCATTTGAATAAAGGGGAGCTGATTGAAGGGACAGTCGCTTCGCTAAAGCCTTTTGGTGCGTTTATCGACTTCGGTGGCGCTTCGGGCTTGCTACACATTAAGCAAATTAGTAAGAGCTATGTTTCAGCGCTGGGCGATGTGCTCGTCGTGGGCGAGCCGATTAAGGCGGTGGTGCTAAATATTGACGAGGAGCGGGGCCGGATTGCGCTTTCTACTCAGGTGCTAGAAAAGTATCCGGGCGAGATGATGAAAGATAAGGCTACGGTGATGGCCGAGGCTGAAGAGCGGGCTAAGCACGTAGAGAAAACGCTAGCTGCGGGCGACGGCAACTAAACGCTAGTTGCCACTGCTGTTCGCTGCCCTATTTTTAAGGGGCTTTTCTAAAAGATCTGGATATAAAGCTAGATGAGACTTTTTACATAAGGAACCGATGGGCACTGTTTGGGAGCTGGATTTTTACTCCAGACCAATCTTGGATGAGCGCAAGAAAAAGCGCTGGGAGATTTTGATCTGCGAGGGCGTACAGGCGGTGGATGATAATCCTGAAGATCTGTTTCGCTACAGCAAGTACGTGTCGAATAATGAGGTGAACTCGGATCAGCTAAAGCAGGCTTTGGAAGAGGCGATCGCTCAATCTGGCAATCAACCTACCAAAGTTCGCTACTTTCGCTATCAGATGCAAAATATGATCAAGCGAGCCTGCGAAGAAGTCGGGCTGATTCCTTACCCGAGTCGCCGGACGCTTGCTTTACAGCGATGGTTGGAAGATCGCCAGGAAACCGTATATCCCAAGGAATCGGGCTATCAAGCTAGCGCTTCTCCTTCGGTTGCCAAGCCGCTAGAGGTAGTAAGTCCCTTGCCCGATGCGCTCAAGGGGCAACAATGGGCGCTTGTGACCTTACCGGCTGAAGCGTTCAAAGACATGGACGAGTGGGATATTGGTTTCGGTGAAGCTTTTCCGCTGGGCATGGCAGGCGTAGAGCCGGATACGCAAATTCCTGGATTTATTATCTATTCGTCTCGCGCTACGGCCTTAGCCGCTTGGATGTCTGGGTTAGAGATCGCTGCGGTTAGAGCTGCGCAAGAAGAGTCTACGAACTATGCTTCTGGCAATACAGAGACGGCTCGGGTGCTGATGGATACGGGGACGATTGAAACCTGGCTGTTGGCTGATCTGGTCGGTGAGGAAACTCAGGCGGAGGGTCAGCGGTTTGAGGATGCGAAGCAGTCTGCAAACAATGTGCACTTCATCGCGGTGCAAGATAGTCCGGAGTCGGAGTCTTTTGCGGGATTTTGGCTGATGCAGTCGCGGGATTTTGGCTGATGGTGGGCGAGCGCAGTAGCTGGATTAAATCGACTTTGATGTATTTGCTGCTGGGGGGAATTGCGATCGCCATGCTGCTCCCATTGCTCTGGATGGTTAGCACCGCGTTCAAATCGCCGAGCGAAGATATTTTCCAGTTTCCGCCTCAGTTCATTCCTAGCTCGCCCACTTTCGAGAACTTTGTGGCTGCTTGGGAGAGTGCACCGTTTGGCCGGTATTTTTTCAATAGTTTGGTGATTGCGATCGCCACCGTAGTCCTCAACCTCATTCTGTGTTCATTAGCCGCTTATCCATTAGCTCGACTGAACTTTAAAGGCCGTGAAATCGTTTTCTCCTTGGTCGTCGCCACCATCCTGATTCCCTTTCAGATTGTGATGATTCCGCTATACATTTTCGCCGTTCGGCTAGGACTTCTCAACACCTATCTGGGCGCAATTTTTCCCTCCATTGCCTCCGCCTTCGGCATTTTTCTAATGCGTCAGGCATTCCAAACCGTGCCCAAAGAATTGGAGGAAGCCGCCCGCATAGATGGCTGTAGCGAACTTGGCATTTGGTGGCACATCATGATTCCGTCAGTTCGTCCGGCGCTAGTGACGCTGGCGCTCTTTGTCTTCATCGGCTCATGGGGCGACTTTCTCTGGCCGCTGCTGGTCTTAGACCGGCCAGAATATTACACCTTGCCGCTCGGTGTGAACCGTTTAGCGGGCAGTTTCTCATTCAACTGGCGACTGATTTCAGCCGGTTCAGTCATTTCAATTGTGCCGGTAATTCTTGTATTTATTGCGGCTCAACGCTACATCGTGCCGTCGGAAACGGGTAGCGGTGTGAAGGGGTAATGGCGTTGCCGACTGGCGCAGAGCGATTTTCGAGCAATGCAGCAACGCTCCCGACTAGTGCAGAATGATCCCCGAGCAGTGCAGTAACGCTCCCGACTAGTGCAGAGTCGTTCCCGGTCAGTGCAGAATGATTTTTGGGTAGTGCAGTATGACTTCTGGCTGGTGCGAAGCGATCGCAGACGAAATACGTCCATGCCCCAGATGCTCAGCTAGTCTGACCAATGCAGCATCTGCTCTATCCTTACGTTCTATCTCCTCAAGCTCCACAGATCGCTACTATAAAGGCAGTGAATAAAACAGGACGATAGCTCAGCTATGAAAATTGCCGTTACGGGTGCTACGGGCTTGGTGGGTACTCGCTTGGTCGAGCGTTTGATTGATGAAGGCCACGATGTGCGGGTGTTTACGCGCAGTGTAGAGAAGGCTCGCCGGGTGTTTGCTGCGCCGAAGTATAAGCAGTCGGTGGAGTATGTCGCCTATACCCCCACAGAGTCGGGCGATTGGCAAAAGGAAATGTCGGGTTGCGATCGCGCCATAAACCTAGCAGGCGAACCCATCTCCGAACGCTGGACGGCTGAGCGTAAGCAGCGCATTCTTAACAGCCGCAAGCTAGGCACTCAAAAGCTAGTAGAGGCCATCGTCCAAGCAGAGCCTAAACCCACTGCGCTGATTAGCGGATCTGCGATTGGCTTTTACGGCACCAGCGAGTCGGCAGAGTTTTTTGAGACGAGCGAACCGGCTGAGAATGACTTTCTTTCACAGGTTTGTCAGGCATGGGAAGCGGAGGCTAATAAGGCTAAGGATGCGGGTGTTCGAGTGGCGATTATTCGCACTGGAATTGTGCTGGGTGATGGGGGAGGCGCGATCGCCAAAATGCTTACTCCCTTCAAGCTCTATGCGGGTGGACCTATTGGCAGCGGTCGCCAATGGTTTTCTTGGATTCATATAGATGACCTGGTAAATCTATTTATTCAGGCGCTGCTGGATACTTCCATGCACGGCGTCTACAACGGCACCGCACCGAATCCATTACGGATGAAAGAATTTTGCGAAACTTTGGGCGAAGTTTTAGATCGTCCGTCTTGGCTACCGGTTCCCGATTTTGCGATTGAGGCGCTGTTGGGTGATGGTGCAGTTGTGGTGCTGAAAGGTCAAAAGGTGCTGCCAGAAAGAACGCAGGCATCCGGATTTTCCTTTGAGTATGACGAAGCTAAAGAGGCCATTAAACAAGTTGTGAGCTAGACGCAATTGCCGGCGCATTGTTGAACAAATCGCCGAGCGATATCGGGTCGATGGCTCCAGTTTAGATGGACGTAAGATGCGTGTAATGTTGGAGTGATGTAGCCTTCTGTCTGAGGATGCGTTTCACCCCAATATCTTTGCGTTTCGTAGGCTGGCTGCGTACAGGTAGCGCCAACTACGTCGCTTACTACGCAAGATTTATGAAATTCATGACCAATGACAGACGCTCCTTTTTTTAGTAAGGGGCCAGATTTTATGGCTGTAGCCTGTCGGTAGCCCAAGGTCAGCTTCTTTTCCATTCTCACGAATTGAGGAATGGTGCCGACCATGGGCCAAGCTTGTCCTGCAAAGTCTGTTAGCAGCTCGCTTAAATACATGAGTCCGCCGCATTCTGCATAGGTCGGTGTGCCCTTGGCGATCGCCCGTCTCACCGCGCTCAGCATAGGCTTATTTTCACTGAGTGAAGCCGCAAATACTTCCGGAAATCCGCCGCCAAAATAAAGCCCGTCGGCAGTAGGCAAAGACTGATCTCTAATCGGACTCCAGTAGACTAGCTCTGCGCCTTGTGCTTGAAGGGTTTCAAGATTGTCTGGATAGTAAAAGCTAAAGGCTTCGTCGCGGGAGATCGCAATCCTCACCTTTTTTCCTTCAACGCCGCTCTCTTCTACTGGCCGAATATCCTCTGTTGTCAAAAATCGTTCTAGTCGAACCCAATCGAAACATCGTTCTCCCAAATCTGCTAGACGCGCGGCAATCTGACTGAACTCACTAATCTCCTCGGTGGGAATAAGCCCTAGATGACGACTGGGCAACTGAATATCTTTTTCTCTTCTGAAGACGCCGAAGATTGGCATGTCGATTGCGCTTAGGGCTTCGCTCAGGAGTTCTAGATGGCGATCGCTCCCCACCCGATTGAGCACAACGCCAACAATTTTTACCCTGGAGTCAAATGTTTTGTAGCCATGAACTAGGGCTGCGAGCGATCGCGCCATCCGACCGCAATCAACCACCAGCATCACCGGCAAATCTAGCAGTCTAGCAACCTGCGCCGTACTTGCCGTATCGTCAATTCCAGTCGCCCCATCGAACAAACCCATCACGCCTTCTACTACTGCGCACTCGGCTTTTGCAGCTTGTTTAGCATAATTGGCACGAACGTAATCTTTGCTGGTTAAAACGGGGTCGAGGTTATAGCAAGGCCGACCTGTAACCGCTGCGTGAAACATTGGGTCGATGTAGTCGGGGCCTACTTTGAAAGATTGAACGGTGCGATTTCGTTTTTTCAATGCCGCTAGTAACGCTAGCGTGACAGTTGTTTTTCCGGTGCCACTGCGATCGCCTGCAATAACAATGCTCAAAATTAATTACGCTGTCTAAAGGTCTACCAGCCACCCATCGCTGCTGAAAAAGTTCTGTCGCTTTCAAAACAGTCTGTGTAAGCAGACTATGCCACCTATGCGATCTTCACAGCGGCCACAGAGTCAAAAAGCTGGCTGGCTATACTCTACTCGGAGAGGGTCTGCTTAGTCATTTTTTAGAATGCAACGGCTGTGAGTTTTATCTCTCCACAATCTGTTTAGTTACAACTGCAATGGTTTTCCACCCCCTTCACGCTATGTCGTCACTTCGTATTCCGCGTTTATCTTCCCACCGCGCAGGCTCATTAGCGACTCGGCTCGGCAGTGGCTTACTGGCGCTGAGCCTCAGTCTGGGTATGGCTTTGCCGACGTTTGCTGCCGACCCGTTTAGAACTAGCAACCCGCATGAAATTGGCGACCTGACCGAGGATGCCTTCGAAGCTATTTTTAAGCGAGGTGACTATAAAGAAGCTGAGCGGTTGCTAGCTCGAGCCGAAACCGCAGAAGCAGACGAGCCACTCGTTCAGGCGATGCTGGCTTCTATAGCCTATTTAAATGGTGAATTTGCCCAGGTTTCTCAACGCGCTGAGTCAACCAAAAAAGTAGCCCAGGCGCTCGAATCTAAAGATCCGCTCAGAAGCCATCTTTATCAGGCGGTTGGTATCTTTATGGAGGGCGCTTCAGTGCTCAAGTCGCAAGGCGTTGCTAGAGGTACGCCCACTGCGCTATCAATGCTACAGCAGGTCTTCAATCACATGGATGCCGCAGAAGCGATAGATCCGACCGATCCCGAGCTGAATTTGCTTAAGGGCTATATGGATTTGATGCTAGCTGTGAACTTACCGTTCTCCAATCCAGACGAAGCGATCGCCAGCATGGAGCAGTACGGACAGCCTGCCTATTTGAGCCAGCGCGGTATTGCTATCGGCTATCGCGACCTAGACAGAAATGAAGAAGCCTTGGCAGCCGTAAACAAAGCAATTGAGGCCGCCAGTAACGCCCCTAACCAGCGCAACCCCGAGCTACTTTATCTGAAGGCACAGCTACTGCTACGGCTAAATCGGGACGACGAAGGGGCTGCTTTATTTCGCGAAGCACTAGACTATCGCGATCAGTTGCCTGAAACGGTGACTCAGCGGATCGTCCACGAGGCTTGTGCGGCGGAAGGTGCGGACGGAGATAACTGCTCGCTGCGGGCTGACAAAGATAAGTAGGCAAAAGGATAAGGAAAAAGCCCTATGTCTTTTCTAAATGAGTGAGACCGCAGGGCTATAGACGCCGTTAAAAGGTGTCTTTTTCCTACCTGATAGACGACTGCACTTGAGATCTTGTTGAGGTTTTGACGAGCTCTTAATGATGCCTGCGTACTGTCTAATAGGCTTTAGTCACAGAAATGGTTTTCAGCGTTCTCAGCCTGCTGATCGCCGCAGATAGCTCAAAGCGACGAAACATTGCTAAATCTCCTAAGCGCCGTTCGTCTTGATCAACCGCATCTAGTCCGCCCCGCTCGATATCTTCCATCACGCAATCGAGCGTTTCACTCAGGGTTCGATTGGACTCAAAGTAGTAGCGTTGGGCGTAGAGAATTGCTTGCGCGATCGCTCTTACCTGATGCACCTCCACAATTTGCTCAATTGCCCTCAAGTCTATTTCTTCATAGCCCAACGTCATTTTGTCTTTCTGAGCTTTGACTTTAGGCGAGCGGCCATTTCTCCCCGGTGGTAGGCTGTCCGGCAAAACAGCTCGGACTGCTAAGGGAATGCCCTGTTTGGTAAAATTTATGCCGCCTTCCGACTGCCGTTGATTGGGGTCTGCTTGGGCGATCGCCTTGGCCTGCTCAGTCACTATTCGAGCCTGATAGTTTTCCATTGCAATGACCGTATCGGCGACTGAAAAATAATCGCCGCTGCCGCCCATCACCAAAATGGTAGAAATGCCGTAGTCGTCATAGAGCTGACGAACCTTGTCTATGAAGGGTGTGATGGGTTCTTTGTCTTTTGAGATGAGCGCTTGCATGTTGCGATCGCGAATCATAAAGTTAGTCGCGGCAGTATCTTCGTCAATCAGCAACACCTTTGCACCCGCTTCTATCGCTTCGATTAGCCCTGCTGCTTGAGAGGTGCTGCCGCTGGCATTAGTGGTCGAAAAGTTTTTGGACGAACGCGCTCCTGGCAGTCGATTGATCAAAGGAGAAATATCTACGCCCGAAACGCTGCGCCCCTCTTCGGCTCGAAGCTTGACGGTATCAGGATGGGAAACCGTGCGATCTCGCCCATCTCCCGGTACATGGTTATAAACCCCTTGTTCTATAGCTTTGAGCAACGTCGATTTGCCGTGGTATCCGCCACCTACAATCAATGTGACACCCGCTTTGATTCCCAGTCCCTTTACTTTCCCGCTATGAGGCGTGTCCAGCTCAACCCCTTCATCAGGAATTTCGCTAGGCAAAGTAAACAAATCTGCGCCCCTGGCGAGCGGTCTTTCATCCACGCCGCTTTGTCTGGGCAAGCAGGCACCTTCTGGAATAAAGGCCACCAACTCTCTTTGCGTTAATTGATTCCTTAACGCTTCTGCATCCTGAAACGTTTGAACATAGCGCTCCATTCTTGCCGCATCTAATGCTGAGTATTGAAGGCCGTTAGTTACTATCTGCGGAATGTCGTCGCACAGCAAAGCGGCAGCGGCTTTTCCGGCAATTCGCCGACCCCATGCCGGTAGCCCGACTGTCAGTCTTACCTCAATTCCGTCTGAGTCAATCCAAACTGCTGAACGCCTTATCACCGCTTGGCTGGGGGCCGCGATTTTGATTTTTCCACTTTTGCCAGAGCCTCGTTCTTGCTGTAAAGACTGGGCCACTTGAGCAACTTGTCTGGTTAGGTAATCGGCGATCACTGTTTGCGCCGCATAATCAGTTATCCACCGCACCGGAAACTTAGCGACCTCCTGACTTACCTGAAGGCAAATACGGCTAGGTGCGGCAAATGGATCGCCTTGCACATAATCCACGCTCAAATTAAATGCTGGAAATCTGTAATCTCCCTTGATGCCTTTGTAGTCTCCATAGCCATGACCTTCTAAGTCGATTAGCCGCTGTTTCAGCCACTGGCGATCTTTCATAAGTAAGTCGTTTGCCGATTGAACCGTGGTTTACAAACTGTCTTAATCAACAGGTTTTTCGACAGTGAAGTATGCCTTGCAGCAGAGTATATTTTCTTCTTTAAAGGTTAACTTTGATACACCATGTACCCAGGGCTATTTCATTCTAAATATACGTTTAAGTGTGTCTAGACTAAACTGGCAGC
>QBMC01000220.1 GCA_003242035.1 Nodosilinea foveolarum
GTGGACTGTTGAGAAGGCATGGGACATGCTGGCGCTGCGGGTATTAAGAGAAAATCAAGATTGGCACGCTTACTGGGAGAACTTATCTCTCGATGTTGCTTGAGCAATAATGCCACTTTTAATTACACCCATCGCGCACCTCATCCGCCCCAAAACAATACAGCGGATCGACCGATTGAATCCGATACCCCCGCTCAGTCCCTTCTGCATTAAAACTCGCAGGCCCGTCCGCCACACTCAAGATATTGCCCTGCAAATCAGCCTCGCTGAGGGCAAACATTTTCACATATTCATCAAAAGAGCGGCCAAAAGGCACCACCTGATCGAGCTGCATTGCCATAGTAAGTTTTTGCTAGAAGTTTTAAGAGCGATCGCATTTTAGAGGCGATCGCTCTTAAAACCCAAAATACTAGGATTTCACCAGGGTGTACGGAAGGAAAGTCACGCTTAGTCATAAAACACTCTCTTCCCAGCGCTACTCTCCCTCCGAAGCAACCTTCTCCGCCGCCGCCTTTGTTGTCTTCTTATCCGCCGCAGACTTCGCCTTAGTCCCACTAGCTTTAGTTGCTTTCTTAGCCGTACCCTTCTTAGCTGTTGTTGTTTTATTCCCCTTTTCTGTTTCTTTTTTCGCCGTACTTTTCTTAGTCGTCTTTTTCACCGTACTTTTCTTAGTCGCTTTCTTCTTTACCTCACCGCCCTTCTCCTTCAGCAGCGCCACCGCCTCCTCCAAAGTCACTTCCTGCGGCTTCTTCCCCTCCGGCACCGACACATTCACCTTGCCGTGCTTAATATACAGACCATAAGGCCCATCAAACACATTCACCGGCTCCTCATCCACCGGATGCGGCCCAATCTCATGAATCGGCGTCATCGACTTTCGCCCTCGACCCGCCTTCGGCTGCGCCAGCATTTCCAGCGATCGCGCCAAGCCAATCGTCAGCACATCATCCTCGCCCTTAATCGAACGGTAATCATCCTTACCATCCTCTTTTCCCTTGCTGTGCACCACATAGGGGCCAAACCGCCCCAAGCTCGCCTTAATGTTGTTCCCCGTCTCCGGATGCACCCCTAGCAAACGTGGCAAAGACAACAAACTCACCGCCATCTCAGAGGTCACATCCTCTGGCTTTACCCCCTTCGGCAAAGACATTCGCCTCGGCTTCGGGTTCTCCTCCGTCACCTCACCCAACTGCACATAAGGGCCAAACCGCCCTAACAACATGTACATTGGCTCACCCGTTTCAGGATGCAAATCAATTTTCTCAGGTCCCTCCGTCTTCTGCTTCAGCAGCACCTCAACCTGTTCATCATCCAAATCAGCCGGACTCACGCCATTCGGAATCGAAGCCCGCACCAGCTCATCATCCCGCTCCAGCTCCACATAAGCCCCATACCGACCAATCCGCACTTTCGCTTTCAGTCCATCTAGGTCAACCGTCCGCGCTTCAGCCGGTTCAATATTGCTCTGCCGCTGCTCCACCTGATTCGCCAGCCCGTTATCGCCCACATAAAACTGCTTCAGGTAAGGCAACCACTCCGCGCCCCCGGTCGAAATCTCATCTAGTGTCTGTTCCATCTTCGCCGTAAACTGCACGTCCACCAAATCAGGAAAGTTGTTCTCCAACAGTTCCGTTACCGCAAACGCCGTAAACGTAGGCACCAAACTGTTGTTAACCAGTTCCGCATAGCGCCGCTCCACCACCGTACTAATCACCGTTGCATAAGTACTCGGGCGACCAATGCCCTCTTTCTCTAATGTCTTCACCAAAGAGGCTTCGGTATAGCGAGCCGGTGGCTGAGTCTCGTGCCCAATCGCCTCTAGCCCAGCACAGTCCACCGCATCACCCTGCTTCATCGCCGGAAGAACAACTTCCTGACTCTCCAAAGCCTCATCTGGATTATCAGACCCTTCCACATAAGCTCGGAAAAAGCCCGGAAAATCAATCCGCTTCCCCGTCGCTTTAAACACGGCATCGTCAGCTTCTATCTGTACCGTAATATTCGTCTGGCGAGCCTCCGCCATCTGCGTCGCCACCGTCCGCTTCCAAATCAAATCGTACAGCTTCAGCTCGCGATCTTTTAATGCCGTATCTTGAGGCGTCCGAAACAGCTCTCCCGACGGACGAATCGCCTCGTGCGCCTCTTGCGCCCCCTTACTTTTCGCCGAAGACTGACGCGGCTTAGGACTTAGATACTCCTTGCCATACTTTTGCTCTACGCAAGTTCTAGCAGCCGCGATCGCCTGCTTAGACAAACTCGTAGAATCGGTTCTCATATAGGTAATAAAACCCTTCTCGTACAAACCCTGCGCCGTCCGCATCGTATCGCGAGCAGACAGCCCCAGCTTACGGTTCGCCTCCTGCTGCAAAGTAGAAGTTATAAACGGCGGCGCGGGTTTACGAGTATTCGGCCGCTCGTCTAGCTGAGTCACCTGCCAAGCACTCGCCTCCAACCGAGCCTGAAGCACCTGAGCCTCCTGCTCATTCAGCAACAAAACGTTTCGGCCCGCTTTAATTCCGCCCGTAGACTCATCAAAATCGCTCCCGTTTGCAACCCGAGTTCCGCCCACAGAAACCAACTTCGCATCAAAAGGACTCTTCGCCTTCAGCAGCGCCGCCTTCAAATCCCAATAAGCACCCCGTCTAAACGCTCTACGCGCCCGTTCTCTTTCCACCAGCAGCCGCACCGAGACAGACTGCACCCGTCCCGCCGACAGGCCAAACGCAATCTTCTTCCACAGCAAAGGCGACACCGTATAGCCCACCAGCCGGTCTAAAATCCGCCGCGTCTCCTGCGCATGTACCAGCTTGTCATCAATCGCTCGGCAATTAGAAAGCGCCTCCTGAATCGCCTCCTTCGTAATCTCATGAAACACCATGCGCTTAGTCGGCACCTTGGGCTTTAGCACCTCCATCAGGTGCCAGCTAATGCTCTCCCCTTCTCGATCTTCGTCAGTCGCCAGCACCAGCTCATCCGCATCTTTTAGCGCATCTTTCAGCGTCTTTACCACCTTCTTCTTATCCGCAGGAATCACGTACAGAGGCTCAAAATTCGCCTCCGTATTCACGCCAATTTGCGCCCACTTCTCCTTCTTTACCTTCGCCGGAATTTCCTTCGCCGACTTCGGCAAATCGCGAATATGCCCCATAGACGCCTCCACCCGATAGCCCTTTGGCAAGTAGTTGCGAATAGTTTTGGCTTTAGTCGGAGATTCAACAATAACGAGCGTAGACATGCGACCTATGCGTTTTTAAGTGTGGTTGGACGGCGGTGTAGATTTCGACTAGCCAATTTTTATACGGCTAGATCGAGCTGACTAGATTGACTGGCTAGATTTGGATCGGTAGCGAACATAGCGTTCATTCGTAAACATCTATCGGTAGCTGTCTCTTTTTATAGCGATAGATCAAAACGGTTCAATCCGTCTACCCTAAATTTTCTACGTCCATGGCGTTCCGTCTAAGCTAACGAAGATACCCAAATCGAGCAAACCCTTTGTAAATTCGATAGTGTGCGGCCCTGTTCTCTTTGTAACGTCTCTTGGCAAAATCTGTCTATTAATTTTTTAGCAATATCCAAAGCTTCTGAGCGAATCTATTTGCAAGAAATTTGTTTGCAGAGATGTATTTTCAGCAGATTTATTTTCTAAAGACAGTGGGGGAATCGAAGAATCCAAGGTACTATTTCAAGTGGAAAACCTTATTTCGCCCCTATCTGGGCCGTAGTCGATGGACTTTGCCAACCTAGTCGCTCAGCTAAATGCAGGTGTCATCCTGCCAGAAGGAATCGTAATCACCACGATTATGGTGCTGCTAGTTACTGACATCATCGGTGGCAGAAGCGTAACCAAATGGACCCCCTACATCGCCGTCAGCGGTTTACTGCTAGCCATATTCAACCTCTACACCCAGCAATGGGGCACCGATAACCCCATCGCCTTCCTTGGTGCCTTCAACGGCGACGACCTCAGCGTTGTTTTTCGAGGCATCATCGCCCTTAGCGCCGCCGTCACCATCCCGATGTGCATTCGCTATATCGAACGCTCTGGCACCGCCCTTGCAGAATTTTTAGCCATCTTACTCGCCGCTACGCTCGGCGGCATGTTTCTCTCCGGAGCCGACGAACTCGTTACCATCTTCGTCTCCTTAGAAACCTTAAGTATCTCCTCCTATTTACTCACTGGCTATATGAAGCGCGACCCGCGCTCCAACGAAGCCGCCCTTAAATATTTGCTTATCGGTGCCGCCAGCGCCGCCATTTTTCTTTACGGTCTGTCTTTACTCTACGGACTCTCTGGCGGCGAAACCAACCTCAGCCTGATTGCCAGCCGCATCGCCGAAGAAAATACCGTTGCCCCACTCGGTCTCATCATCGCGCTGGCCTTCGTCATTGCCGGGATCGCCTTCAAAGTCGCAGCCGTGCCTTTCCACCAATGGACACCCGACGTTTACGAAGGCTCTCCCACCCCGGTCGTCGCCTTTCTGTCTGTTGGCTCTAAAACCGCTGGCTTTGCCCTCGCTATTCGCCTGCTCCTCACCGCCTTTCCGATGGTGTCCGAGCAATGGCGCTTCGTCTTCACGGCCCTGGCCATTCTCAGCATGATCCTCGGCAACGTCGTCGCTCTAGCTCAAACCAGCATGAAGCGTCTTCTCGCCTACTCCTCGATTGGGCAAGCAGGCGTCATCATGATCGGTCTAATTATCGGCACCGATGCGGGCTATTCCAGCTTAGTGTTTTACCTGTTCATCTATTTATTTATGAACTTGGGAGCCTTCACCTGCGTCATTTTGTTCTCGTTGCGCACAGGCACCGACCAGATCAGCGCCTACAGCGGCCTCTACCAAAAAGATCCGCTGCTAACCCTGTGCCTAAGTATTTGTCTGCTGTCTTTAGGTGGAATCCCGCCGCTAGCAGGCTTCTTCGGCAAAATTTACATCTTCTGGGCAGGTTGGCAGGCGGGCGCTTACACGCTCGTCCTTATCGGCCTGATCACCAGCGTTATCTCCATCTACTACTACATCCGCGTCGTCAAAATGATGGTGGTCAAAGAGCCTCAGGAAATGTCTGAGGAAGTGAAGGCTTACACCACTAGCGACTGGTCAATTGAAGGGATGCAGCCACTGCGAGCGAGCTTAATTTTAGCCGTAGCCGTCACTGCGCTCTCTGGTATATTAGCCAATCCGCTGCTAACGCTAGCCAACAGCTCCGTTGCCAGAACACCTTTACTCCAGCAAGCAGTCCTCATTCGCAACGCAGAGCTAGGCGGCGAACTAAAGGCCGCCGCAAAGACAGCGCCTGAGGTAGCACAAGCAAACTAGGCTCCCAGTCAAAAGCCTTCACCGACGAGACGCTTGCTGTTAGCCCAGTGAGCGTTTTTTGTATTCAACTCATCATTCATCACTCATCACTTCCCCTCACGCCATCATCAAATATTCCAACTCATCTTCATGACTGCGGCGCTTAGCCAGAATATTCTTTACGTGCTTTTTCACCGTATCCACGCTAATCCAAAGCGCCGCAGAAATTGCTTTATAATCATCACCGCGCAATCGTAGCTGCCATACCTCCGTCTCACGCTCTGTTGGGCCAAACAGCGTTGCCTCCGACAGCGCCCGGTTGCGAATTGTTTGCTGCCGATCTTCTAATACAATCAGCAAGCAAGCAGTCTGAGCGATTTTAATATTCTGTACGCGCACTCGCAAAGTGCCAACATCCGGCAAGATAATCTCCGCATCTATGCCAACTTTTTGAAAAGAAAGAACGTTCTGATTAGAGATCGCCGACTCACAAACTCGCCAAATCTCTACTGGCAGTACAGTTTGATTTCGGTTTATCTTTATGGACTGAAGCAACTCACAAATCCGCTCAGCAGGTTCATTAATCTGATGCACCTCACCCGACTGACTCGCAATAATAAATCCATCTTGCAAGCTTTCTAGCGCAGCGCGCAAAATGCCAACATGCCCGACTGACTGTGTAGCAACATTGCTAGACGAGCCGGATTGGGAACGGACAGCTTTCATAAGATCTCCTGGAGTCTCTGATTCGATTAGCCTTTATGGAGAGCTATCAAGCGGACTGTCCGTGATTCTGCATACAGTAGCAAAGCGCTTATTCTTTCTTTACGGTTGGGCGATCGCCCCAATCATTCACAACCCGCCTACAAATATTGCTCAATAAATTCTCGCAGTTGCTTAAGCTGAATTTCCTTAGCCTGTGAGATTAAGGCTTTCAACAGCCCTCGACGGCTTAAGTCATACAGCGATCGCAGTTCTGCTTGGCTTTGTTGCGTGAATCAACAGAAGAGAGAAGTGTCCTTCTCCGAGCGATCGCCTTTAGTCATCAATCCAAACCGTGACAGGTTTAGCGATCTGAATC
>QBMC01000221.1 GCA_003242035.1 Nodosilinea foveolarum
TAGAAGTACCTGCTTCTAGCTTACTTTTTCTCTACGCAGAGAATGACGTGCTCCCGTGCGAAAGTACTTGGCTGCCGATGTCTTAGCGAATATCGGGGGATAGACTGGCAGCGATGGAGATGGCTGAACTCATACCGGGCGATCGCACAAGGCGGTGGGAAGACGATGAGCCTTGAGACGACTTGCTCGCTCTAAAGTGTCACCCTGTTTTGAGCCACGCCAATAATGTGACTTGTGATTGAACCACCCCACCATAGGCCAAGATGGTTTCTTTCAGCGCGTATGACTACTCCAGCAAAAAAGGAGCGATCATAGAGAAAGGATAACAGAGGAGATAGGAGATAGGAGATAGGAAAAAGCGACCCATGATCGCTCGGAGCGCAATGTTCGTCGGGAAGCAATCAGTAAAGAGTATTTTGACTAATCTTCCATTCCGTGTTTTGCCCCGGATTGGGACGAGTTTGCAGCCAGGCAAAAAGCGCTGCGGTGACTAGCAACACCAGCGCAATAAAGCCAACGAGTTGAAGCATGATGTTGTAGCGCATAGATGAGACTTTGTTGTGAGATTTTGTCGTGAGATTTTGGCGATTGTGGGTTTAATTCGTATCTTTCAGGCTAGGTTGAAATGCTCCATATGAACTTGAGTAACCGGAACATTAAGATTATGTAGCGCTTGTTCTACCTGTTCCATCATTTTTGGAGCAGCGCAAATAAAGTACTGCCGGGTTCCTTTGTATTTAGGCATATAGCGGGCAAGCAGTGCTTTATCTACATAACCTTGCTCGCCCTTCCAGGCTTCTGGAGGCTCTCTCAAAACGTGAACAATCTTCAAATCTAATTTCTCTTCAAGTGCCTCTAATTCTTCACGGAAGGTAATGCTATCCCAGGTTTTGCTGGCGTAAATTAGCAAATAAGGGCGATCATCTTTTCGTTCTGCCGCAGTCGCCAGCATACTTAACATAGGCGTTATCCCGATCCCACCTGCAATTAGCACAAAGCCTGCTGTGTCTTCATAGCGATCTATAGTGAATACACCGTAAGGGCCGTCTAAATAAGCTTTTGTCCCTGGCGGAATGTCTTTAATTGTGCGGGTAAAATCGCCTAATGCTTTGATTCCAAATTCAATTCGGCCTGAATGATCGCCGTTAGAAGACATGGAGAAAGGATGTTCGCGCATACTAAAGGGCGTGATACCCAGTGTCAGCCAAGAAAATTGGCCGGGATGAAAACAAAAGCCATCGTGGCCCCAAGGGCGAAGGGCCAGCGTCCAAACGTTGCCTCGTTGCTGCGTCACCGCTTCGACCAGATAGGGCTTTTTGCTCATCATCCAAGGTTTGATGAGTCGTACGTAAATGATTAACCAAAGGGCGATTAGGGCCATAGCCGTCCACAGCATTTTTTTCCAGAACAGCGATAGGTAGTTGGCAACCCCCAAGGCATGCCCTAAGCCTAGCCCTACTGCCAGCACAGAGAGAATAGTATGCGACATTCGCCAGGGTTCGTAGGGAATACGCAGAGGCTTTCGCCAAATGGTAGTAACCACCATGACGATGAAGGCCAATGTGCCTAAAATAGCCATCCGCGCTCGCCAGGGCGCTTCAAAAAAGTTCAGAAGCTGCTGTGTTTCTGGCTGCACGATAAACAGCATTATGGGATGAATTAAGACCATCAAAAATGCTGTCAGTGATGTGAACCGATGAAACTGCAACAGAATATCGACGCCGTAGGAGGCTTCAATGCGGTTAATGCGGGCCGTAATGACAAACTGTAGGGCCATCATAGCTAGGCCAATGAACCCCAGCGCTACCGAAAATTCGACCCAGAATCCTCCTCCTCCTGGTGGTGGATAGATCAAGAGAATGAACAGCGGTAGCACAGTAATAAGGAGATATGTGCCGATCCAAAAGAGGGCGATCGCAATCGGGCTGCGCATTAATAAGCTTTTCATTGAAATCCTCCTATGACTTGTAGCGTTCAAAATTTAGTATCCGCTGCAATTGTGAGCAAAAAGTGACTGCCTTTAGCCAAGCTGCTTACTTAAAATCAGACGAAGGGTTCTCTCCATTCTCTTCTGTGCTGCCTTCTCTACGAACTTCCTCCACCTGGCCTACCTCAAAAATCAAAACAAAATCCCGCCCCGTTTGCTGGGCGACAAATTCTTCTAAAAGTGCCACCTGACGAGGGGTAACCGGTGCTTTGGCTCGCACGTTAAGCCTAACTTCTGGCGGATCTGCCAGCCAGTTTGTTTCACTTGCAAGGAGTTCTAAACGCTGAAAGGTAACTGTTCGATTCAGCGGGGCCTGTTGCAAACTCGCTTCTAGGCGGGCTTGTTGCGCTAGGCGAGCAAAGCTGATGCCCAGCGGAATCAGCAGCAGGGCTGTAGAGGCCATTGTCCAAACCAATCACACTCACGGGCGGCATTAGCGCCACGGCGATCGCGGTTCCGGCTAGGCTAGCAGACACCTTGGGATCAACTTTGGCGTAACCGCTCATACTTCCTGCGGCCACGGCTATGCCCAAATCGAGCAGGTTTGGCGCAGAGCGAGCCAGTACCTCACTGCCATAGGCCGGAATACGAACCAGGATGCCAATGCTGTAGGAGATCGCAATTAACAGAAACGTTCCCACCGCGATCGCCGCGACGCCCTGCCTAAAAAGCGCGATATTCCCCTGAAGTGCGCCATAGGCCAGCCCCCGAATAGGCAGCATCAGCAGCGCGATGAGCATGGCACCGATAATCACAGCAGCGCTGTTGGTCAACAGTCCCAAAGTGGCGATCGCACAGGAACTCACCGTCAAAATTAAATAAGAAGCGTTGAGGAGAGATTCATCTGACAAATCAGCATGAAGCTGCTTTAGCTTGTCGGGTTCTACTCTGCTTCGCTGTAAGGACTCTATGCGGTCTCGTAGGTAATCCAGCATGGTCACGTTTTCAGAATCAAGAGGATGGTTGCTGCCATTTATCTAAAATATCTTTGAACAGTACCTCCTCAATCCAAACTTTGGCAACGACAGTTAGTGGCAGCGCCATCACTAGCCCTAGCGCCCCGAAAAAGGACGCAAAGAAAAGCTGCGAAATGAGCGTGATAGCCGGTAAGAGCGCAACCTGATTGGCCATGATGATAGGGGTGAGCAAATAGCTCTCTACATTTTGAATCACGACATAGAGAACAAGGACGGCGACCGCCTTCCAGGGCGCGTCCAAAAAGCCAATGGCCATGGGTAATACAGCGCTCAAAATTGGCCCGACGTTAGGAATAAAATTTAACACCCCAGCCAGTACGGCATGAGCCAACGCCAGCGGTACGCCCAGCAGCCATAAGCCTAGCCCGCTCAATATGCCAATAAAGGCCATTTCAAACAGTGCCCCTTTTATCCAAGCGCCTAGCCCGCTTGCACAGCGCGTTAAAATATCGCCGATGCGATCGCGATAAAATGAAGGAAACAGGCGAATAAGGACTTTGCGATAGGGCTGTGGATCGATCAACAGCATGAGCGTTAATACAGTCACCAGCAAAGAATTGAGTAAAAAGCTAACAGAATTAGAAAAGATATCTGTAGCTCGCTGCAACAGATTGGTGCCCAAAGGCTGAAGCTGCCGAATAAATCCAGTGGCATCAGGAATTTCTGGCGCGTTTGGCCCTATCACTCGATCTTCTAACCAGTTAATCCCAGTTTGAATCTGTGAGAGTCCTTCTGGGACAAGATCGACCAGTTCTTGAAGCTGCTGAACGAATGCTGGCACAATCAGCGCAAAAATACCTATTAGCAAGACCAGGACAATGGCCACGCTGAGAAAAACAGCGATTGATCGCTTAAGTCGCCACCGCTGAAGCTGTTGTACGAGCTGATCGATTGCCGTCGCCAGGACAACCGCTGTAAACGCCAGCAGTAAAAGCTGGCGAATTTGCCAGAGAATGTAGAGGGCGATCGCCAGTGCAATAATCCCCACCCACTGCCCCATTTTTCTACTGTGCATCGCAGTTATCCTTGTCTTCTGCTAGCAATCAAAATGCTACTGCCAGCGCAAAAGCCTATTTTCTTTTTAATTGTCTAGTTGAAATGTGATCTAAAAGTGATCGCTTCCTTATGCCTATTCTTGTCACCTTTAGATCACTTTTATCTTTCAATGTAGTTATAGACCCGCTAATTTATTAGCTCCAGGGTGGTTAAAAACAGTATTCAAAGGGGTGTGCTTATGAATTGGCAAGTGCTATTTCACTCGCTGTATGTCGTCGGGATGGCTGGTGGAGCATTGCATTTTTGGATTTTGAGCCGTCATCCAAAAGGTGTACCGCAATACGAATACCTGATCGCTATTTTTATTCCGATTTGGTCGGGATTGGCTTACACGGCGATGGCGATAGGGCAAGGGAAGGTAGAGGTTGCCGGTCAAATGACGCACTATGCTCGCTACATAGATTGGATTGTCACTACGCCGCTGCTGCTGCTAGCGCTGTCTTTAACCGCGATGCAGTTCATCAAAAAAGACTGGGTACTGATTAGCTCACTCATGGGCACTCAAGTCATTGTTATTGTAACCGGGCTAGTGGCAGACTTATCAGAACGTAGCTGGGCGCGATATCTTTGGTATATTTGCGGCATGGTAGCGTTTTTGATTGTGCTACAGGGCATTTGGGGGCCACTGCGCGCTAAGAGCAAACTTCAAGAACCGGCGCTCTCAAAGCTGTATGATCGACTGCTAATCTATTTCACAGTGTTTTGGGTGGCCTACCCTGTCGTTTGGATAATTGGGCCATCCGGATTCGGACTCATCGGCCAAACGACAGATACCGCCCTGTTTTGTCTTCTACCGTTTTTCTCTAAAGTTGGGTTTAGCCTTTTAGACCTGCAAGGACTCCGCGATTTAAGCGGTCGCCGGGAGAACAGGGCAACTAGCCCAGTAGTGAGTCAGACCTTTAAGTTCATCGATTGGGCAACCGACCGATCGCCGCTACGTCGAAGACTTCGGTAGTGTAGCGATCGCAACAACTAAAGCCAAGCAGTGAATCAGCCGGTGTAGAACCGGCGTAAGAAAATAGCTATGCAGAACTTCTGGTACAAAAATGCCATCGTTTATTCTCTAGACGTGGAAACATTCATGGATTCAGATGGCGATGGCGTGGGTGATTTCCCTGGGCTAACTCAGCGCCTAGACTATCTCTCGGGGCTAGGAATCACCTGCTTATGGCTTCACCCGTTTTATCCTTCGCCCAATCGGGACGATGGCTACGACGTTATGGATTACTACAGTGTGGACTCGCGGCTAGGAACATTAGGTGACTTTGTTGAATTTATGCACGAAGCTAAAAAACGCGGCATTAGCGTATTGATTGATCTCGTGATCAATCATACTTCGATTCAGCATCCCTGGTTTCAGGCCGCGCGATCCGATAAAAATTCTAAGTATCGTGACTACTACATTTGGGCAAACGACCCTCCCGAAACCGATCCAGCCGAGGTTATTTTCCCCGACGCCGAAGATAGCATTTGGGAATATGACAATAAAGCGGGCGCATACTATCTGCACCACTTTTATAAAGAACAGCCCGACCTAAATATCTCTAATCCCGTGGTGCGAGACGAAATTCGTAAGATCGTTCACTTTTGGCTAGAGCTAGGCGTCTCTGGATTTCGAGTAGATGCGGTTCCTTACTTTGTGAAAAATGTAGAAGTTCTTGCCGAGCAGTATGAGCTGGAAAGCTTTTTAGAAGATCTGCGGGAGGCGGTATCTGCCAGGAATCCAGAGGCGGTGTTGCTAGCAGAGGCCAATGTAGAATCTGAGGCATTTTCAACTTATTTTGGCGATGGCAACCGAATGCATATGCTGTTTAGCTTTTTCGCTAACCAGAAAAAGTTCTTAGCACTGGCGCTTCAGCAGTCTGCTCCGCTCACAGAGGGGCTTCAGCAACTCCCAAAAACGCCCCAAGCGTGCCAATGGCTCAACTTTGTGCGCCACCATGATGAACTCACGCTCGATCAGCTCAGTGAGGCCGAGCGCGACAAAATATATGAAGCCTTTGCCCCAGAAGAGCAGATGCAAATTTATGGACGCGGGATACGGCGACGGCTACCGCCGATGTTTAACGGAGATCGGCGGCGAATTGAACTTATCTACAGTCTGTTGTTCGCACTGCCAGGGATTCCGCTAATTCGATACGGCGATGAAATTGGGATGGGTGACGATCTGTCTTTGCCCGGTCGCGATAGCGTTCGGACGCCCATGCAGTGGTCAGAAAAGGCCAATGGCGGATTCTCGACAGCGGCACCTGCCTGTCTGTCTAAGCCGGTGATCTCAGAGGGCGAATATGGCTACCCTAAGGAACGAGGATTAAATAGTATACGATTTTATGATTGCTGCGGGCGAGCTAC
>QBMC01000222.1 GCA_003242035.1 Nodosilinea foveolarum
GAATTCATCCCATTCTAGTATCTGGAACGATGGATTTTATATAATCCTCGTTCCTTAACGTACCAGGACGCGATCGCAATCGGCACCAAATAAAAAACTGAAAGCGACAGATTTATCTGCACCCCATGGTCGAAAACGCCAATAGCAGAAGCAAGCACTATACAGAGGCAAAGTAGCTGCCAAGACGAGCGACACTCTAGCCACCGATTGATTTTTTGCTTCATTGCCATTACGCCGCTATAAGCGCTATTCCGAGATACTTACAGCGTAGTCTATCAGTTAGCTATTAGGCAGCTCGAAACTCATTCCATCTGCTTTCTCGATTAATTTGTCTCTTGGGCTAGCGATAGCTCGGGTAATACTTGCTTTCGCCGCGTCGCTTGACGCACTGGCTGAGACTGCGGTTCGCCCACCAATATGACCGATCCCGAAAGCTGTTGTACAAGCGGTATCGTCTTTTCTCCAATCGTAAAGCCACTACCACTGTGGCGACGCTGCGATCGCACAATCGTCAAATCATATTGTCGGGCCGCTTTAACAATTGCCGAAACCGTATTGTCCCTAGCCAACATCTCAATCTCTATTGAACTCTCAGCCGAAGGCAACCGCTCCAACAAAATCTCTAGCTGCCTTCTCACCCGCGTTTGATACAGCTTTGTCGTGCGCGGACTGTACACATGCAGCAGCGTAATCTTGGCTCTATTTACCGCCCCTAATACCTGGGCAAACCGCAACACTCGCAGGGTCATCACCGAAGGCGTTTCAATCGGTATCAGAATTGTTTTTATGTCGGAGGGCGCTTTTAGTAATCTAGCCACCACCACCGGGCAATGGGCGATCCGCATTACTTCATCTTGAATGTCGCTAAATAAACGTCTGCTAAGCCTGGCCTGTTTAGTCATGCCCAACACAATTAGGTTGGCATTTTTTTCTCGTCCGACATGGGCAATCGTTTGCGCCACGTTGTAGTCAATCCTTAGTTCAGGCTCGATAATTGCCTCAAACTCAAGCGTTTCGCTGTTGGTTTGCACGTCTTCTAATAGCTGACGGCTACGCGTGACGGCTTTGGTAAGCTGCGGAGAATCCATTCGAGGTTGGGCTAAGGCAATGGCCAGCGGAATCACGCGTCCGTTAGCGTGCTGGGCGACAGCGGCGGCTAGCTCAATGAGCGATCGCTCATTCTCAGGATTGTACACAGGCACCACCACCGAGAACGTCTCGGGAATATCAGTTGGCGGTGGCAACCATTCTAGAGTATCTGTTTCGTCGAACTCTTTTTGCAGCGCTAGTTTCCCAGCCGTTTGAGTGGTTACCAGTGGGCCTAAAATAGCCGTTACCAGCATGAGTAAAATAACGCTGTTGAAGACTTGTGTATTGATGATTTCGGCCTCGTAGCTAACGAGCGCTGCGGCTAACGTTGCGGCTACTTGAGGGATAGACAGCGACCACATGGTCCAGGTTTGCGTCCAGCTATAGCGATATAGCTGATGGGCAGCTAGCGCTGCAATTAGCTTTGTTGCTAGTAGCGTACCGACAATGAACAGCGGCAAATTAATCGCGGCCAAAATATCGCCAAAGGCATCCAAATCAATCAACAGTCCCATGTTGACAAAAAACATCGGAATGAACAGAACGCTGCCCATAAATTCTGTTTTCTCTTTGACCGGCCCATCGCCGACAACGCTGTTAATGGCTAGCCCTGCTAAAAATGCGCCAATAATATCTTCTATCCCAATCAACCGGGCAACAACGGCTGCTAAAAACACAGAAAGCAGCACGAACAAAACGCGGTTGCCTTCATCTCGACCCATTTTACGAAAGAAGAGTTTACCAAGCTGCTTAAGCCCGATCAGGACAGCGATCGCATACAGTCCCAAAGACCCCAGCAGCGTCAGCAGCTTCATCGCTGAAAAGTCGCCCTGATTAATGCCCAAACAAATGGCTAGAACCATTAGCGAGCCAATATCTGTAAAAATGGTAGCGCCAATGGTGACGGTTACGGCCTCATCATCAACCACGCCTAGCTGCTGCACAATCGGGTAGGCCAACAGCGTGTGAGAAGCCAGCAGCGATCCAATTAAAACCGCTGCTAGCCAGCCAAAGCCAAAAAACAGTCCGACCGCAATGCCGCCAACCAGGGGAAACGCAAAGGTCATCAGACCAAAACCCATCGAGCGATTCCGTGTCTTTTGAAACAAGGCCAAGTCGATCTCTAACCCAGCGACGAACATTAAATAGATTTTGCCAATATCTGAGAACAGCTTCATGATGTCAGAGTCGGCGTTCAACCAGCCCAGGCCGCTACCGCCAAAAACAACGCCAGCCGCAATTAAGCCCACCAGTCCCGGCAGCTTAAAGCGTTCGAACACGGGCGGTATTATCAGCACAATAGCCAGCAGCAAAACGAAAGTGGCTACGGGTGCACGCAGCGTCTCTGAAATGGGTTCTACCAAAAACAAGAGCATAACTAGCCTATCTATATAAAAGGGCCAAGGCGATTGCATAAGAGACGACCAGAGCAGAGTGCCCTGGCCGTCGGTGTTGAGATATTTGTCTGGATAGCGCTTAAACGTTAGCTACATATTCTAATCCCAATTGGTCTTCTTACTCTATCTAGGGAAGGAACTTTTCGGCAGATGGTAACATCAGAATGTTCCCGCTGTGTCCTAAGCTTAACTGCCTTGGTCTACTTAAGCCTGAAATTACGGCGTTACAAAGTCACTGCAACGTTAGGACAAAATGGAAATCCAGTGTAGGAGAACTTTTAATTAGAACAAAACCAGGATATACTCTAGACGCCTGATATTTGGACTTTTCTAAAGGACTGAAAATTTAAGGTCAACAACGTTTCCAGGGATGATTTATGGGTGGTGTTGGCCTGTTCAATACAGGTTTCAATGGCGTTCTTAAAGTCGTCAAAGTTAGCGTAGTACTTGGAATACAAACACTGATTGCGGACAAACTTCCAGAGGCGCTCAATCAAATTCAGATGGGGTGAATAAGACGGTAGAGACAACAGCTCAATATTGAGCGCCTTAGCTAAGCCAAACATGAGCTGACATTTCTGATATCGAGCATTATCGAGGACGACGGTAATCGGGACATCCAGTCTAAGTGCATTCAGCTTCAAGCGCATCAGACAGATGCTTTCGGCATTGATGTAACTCTCGTTGGTGACCGTGATGACCTCTTTAGTGATAGCGTTAACGACCCCTAATACATTGAAGCGTTTGCGACCAGATGGCGAGGCGATAAAAATGCGGGTGAAACACCAAAGAAAGCCTAAGTAAGCCCGGTGGACACTCATGGGCAGCATCCATAAAAAAACGGCCCGTTTCCCGGCATGGGCTTCGGCCAGTCTAGGTTCTAGCTCCTCTGCTTGAAAGCTATCCTGTTCTGCCATCTTTTCAGGTGTCGCTGCTTTTCCTGGCACATAGCCGACTTTTCGCGGTTTCAGCCCGATGCGCTTGAGAAAGGCTTTAATCTGGGTTGGACTGCGTTTAATCCCGGTTATCCGCTCGATCTCAGCCTGAGCTTCGGCGGAGGTGCGGGGCGGATGCGCTTCAAAATGCGCTTTCAGACCAGGAATATGCTGGTTTAGTTCACTGGGACTGCCTTTGAAATTGAGCTGTTTAAGCGCGGCTATGCCCCCTGCCTCGTATTCGCGTAAATACGTCACTAACGTCGTTTTACTGCTAATCCGACACAACCGACGAATTTCCTGGTGAGACAGTCCTTGGCTCTTCAGATACAGCACTTCCATCTTGCGTTGTACGTGAGGGTGAGGATGGTGATAGCGCCCGTATTCAAGCGCGGTGATATCGCTTTCGCTGAACTCTAGACGGATCATGACACCTCGGGCTTACCGCAGAACTATCTCAATTTCACCATGACCGTTCAATTAGTTCAAGTTGGAACCGCCTGAAGTATAAAAGATAATAGATAGACTAGACATCGCGAGCTAAGCTTGTTCTATTTCATAACTGACTCTAAAGGACTTGGACATCTATGCGCGTTTTGTTAGTTGAAGACGAACCCGATTTGGGAAGAGCGGTTAAGCGGGTTTTAACGCAAGAAGCCTACGTGGTGGATTGGGTGCAGTCGGGGGATGAAGCCCTGAGTTTCTTAGAGCAGAATGCTTCACTTTATGCCCTGTGCGTGTTTGATTGGATGCTACCTGGCATAACAGGCGTTGAACTTTGTCAATGGCTGCGATCTCGTCAACGCTCTCTCCCTGTTCTTTTGCTCACCGCCCGAGATAAAGTAGAAGACCGCATCGCTGGCTTAGACTCTGGCGCGGATGATTACCTGGTGAAACCCTTTAGTATGGCTGAGCTTTTAGCTCGGCTGAGGGCACTCAGTCGAAGAAGTCCAGAGTTCAAACCAGCACAGGTTCAATCAGGCCCCTTGATGCTGGATTGCGATCGCCGGATTGCCATTCTTCATCCTGGCGAACCAGTAGAACAACCCATTGAACTTACCCAAAAAGAGTTTTTACTGTTGCGCTACCTGATGGAGCACCCAAACCAAATTCTCACTCGCGAGCAAGTGCTGAACCAGCTATGGGAGTTTGGCGGCGAGCCGAGTAGTAATGTGGTGGCCGCTCAAATGCGCTTGCTCCGGCGTAAGCTAGGGGAATATGACGCTTCGATAGAAACTGTTTATGGCATGGGATATCGTTTCAGCCCTTTGGAATAAGCCCTCAGAGCCGCCCTCTCGGCTGCCGAGCGATTCTCCGCAGGAGAGGCTACGCCAACGCGCTCAAAATCAGCTCTTTCGTCGCTCTCGGCTGCGGCTTGCGGTTTGGTATGTTGGCGTGATGGGGACGATTTTGACGCTGTTGGGGGTGGGGGTATATAGAGCGATCGCCCACGCCCACGAAGTCACAATTGATCGTGAAATTAAGTCGGTAGCGGATGCGATACATGACGCCATAGAGGTTAGCGTTTCTAGCCCAGCGCAATTAAACCGCATACCGCCGCAGCTCCTTCCCGACTTATGTATTTCAGACGAGGCTTGCGCAGGGCAGATTAGCAACCCGCCTCATCACCGACAAAGAACCTACCCCAAAAACTATCAGTACGACTATTACATCCGAATCGTAGATCCTGCTGGCAATCTTTTAGCAACCGGTGGCATCCGCCCTGAAGGATTGGCGTTAACAAAACCCTCTCCTCCTTTGCAATCACTGCGAGATAGTGAAGGGCAGGAGTATCATCAGGTCGCACTTGCGTTAGGAAACGACAGCCAGCAAGTTTGGGCTTATCTGCTAGTCGGCAGATCTTTCGAAGACTTTGATCGCTATTTATCTACGGTGCGCTGGAGCCTTTTGATCGGGCTACTCCTATCCCTGCTGGTAGTTACAGTGGCGAGCTGGTGGCTATCGGGCTTAGCCATGCGACCGATTTATCAGTCTTACCATCAGATTCAGCAGTTTACCGGCGATGCTGCCCACGAACTGCGCACGCCGCTTGCCGCAATTCGAGCAACGGTAGAGTCGGTGCTCAGGCTGCCAAGGATATCGGAGGAAGAGGCTCAAGAGACCCTAACGGTTGTTAACCGCCAAAGCCAAAGACTCACAACTTTAGTGAGCGATTTGCTGTTACTTTCCCGGTTGGATAGCGAACAGCGACCGATGGTAAAAAGTCTTTGCTGTTTGCAAGATGTGCTGAGCGATATTGTCGAGGAGATGGCTGCTTTTGAGATCGCCGAACAAATTACGCTAACTGTCGATTTCAAAACTCAAAGACCTTTGAAAGTAATGGGTGATGAAGAACAGCTTTATCGGCTTGTGTTGAACCTGGTGAACAATGCCATCACCTACACGCCAGCGGGCGGTCAGGTGACACTGACGCTTCAGCAAAATCAGCAGCAGGCGCTTATTTTAGTCAGCGATAACGGAATAGGCATTGCGCCTGAGCAGCAGTCTAAGGTTTTTGACCGCTTTTACCGGGTGGACAAGGCGAGAGCAGGACAGTCGGGTAATTCTGGTTTGGGTTTGGCGATCGCCCAAGCCATCGTCAAAGCACATTATGGCCGTCTTTCAGTAGCTAGCAAGCCCTGTGAGGGTAGCACGTTCACTATTGCATTACCGCTGTCAGTGAATCAATAACGGCTCAACTTGGCTGTCGTTTATTCCATTTCATCCGCATTTCATTTTTGGTTTCTATAATTTTTATAACCAGTATTTGACAAAAGGATTTGATTTTGTATGCGCCTGAAACAAACTTACGCTTGGCTTTTGTCGTTAGGGCTGTTGGCTTCTACATCCGCACTCTTAGCTGGAT
>QBMC01000223.1 GCA_003242035.1 Nodosilinea foveolarum
TAGGGGCGCAGCCATAGCATTAGAAATGTGAACAGGAATAGTCTCTATTCTACAAGACTATCTTATGAAAGATTAGACTGACCTACTTATTTCTCTGATTCTAGATTTTTTATGAAGCATCTTGACAGCATGTTCTAAGAAGTCAATGGCTTTTTTATGCCTATGCTTGAGTATCTTTATATGAGCTAGTCGGATATAGGCGTCAGCGTATTCAGGATCTCTTCGAATAGCAGCTATTAGGTCTTGTTCTCCCGCTTTTAGGTTTTTCCCTTTTATTCTTAAACAAGCTCTTTTGAAGTAAGCTTCAACATAATTAGGCTCTATAGAAATGACCTGACTGTAATCATCAGTTGCTTGATTATTCTCACCTATTTTCTCAAAGTAAGAGGCTCTTTTGATAAGTAAATCGACAATATTGTCAGGAACTCTTGCTATCAAGTTACTCAAATCCATAGCCGCTCTTCTATAATCTTTCACGCAAGCAAATGCACTTGATCTTTGAAAATAGCCTTGGTAGGTATCGCCACCTAATTTTATATAATTTGTGAAATCTGAGACTGCATCTTGGTAGCTGCCCAACTGTATTAGCAAACAGCCTCGCAGGAAATATGCTTCAGTACAATCAGAATTCAAGTCAATCGCACTATCGTAATCAGCAGTAGCATCTACGAACTGTTCGAGGGCCATATATGCCTTAGCCCTTTCTAAATAGACTGAGAAATCTCTATCGCTAATTGTTATGCTATTAGTAAAGTCAGCGATCGCCCTGTCATATTCTTGTTCTTGAAAGAATAGGATGCCGCGACTATTGTAAGCTGCAACAACGTTTGAATCTATCTCCAAGGCACTAGAATAATCCCTAATAGCGGCTACTCTGTTTTTGGTTGAGGCAAGCAAAACTGCTCTGTAGAGATAAGCTAGCAGGGCCGTTTCTTTTTTGGAGACGGCTCGATTAAATATCTTCAGAGCTTTCTCATACTTGCCCTGGCGTAACAAGATGAGACCTTCTTCCAGTCTAGCTTCTTCACTCCTCAAGGCGTTAGCGATGATAGATGAACCGCCCTTTGCACCGGAACCGGCTAGTCCTAGAGCGCCCATCGTAACTTTAGCAGCACCGCCAACTAGGGCACCCGTTCCTCTGGCAACTATACCTAGAGCACCTTTTGTAGCAGCTTCTCCTTTGGAGCCAGCTAGTACACCCACAGTCAACGCAATCCCAGTTACAGGGAAAGATGCTACACCTACAGTCGCCAGTGCAACGGCTGCACCTATTGCACTGCCAACTTTATTGTTCGAAACACCTGCACCTGAGCTGTCCCCCTCCGCTAGCAATGCGCCAAATGTTGCAGAAATTAGTTCGCTCCCGACCGCGTCAAAAACCATAATTGAAGTTGTATAAGTACTGAGGCTACAACTCTCTAAATCTGCTAGATGTAATTTAGAGAACAATTTGCATCAAACAAAAAGTTCCCAATTGAGCTTTCTAATAGACATACCTACCCAGTTACGCAACCCGTTCAAGTCTCTCGGCTAGCCATACTTTGATGATGTCCTGACGAGCAACACCCAAACGCTTCGCCTCACGATCAAGCGCTTCGATCATCCATTGCGGAAAACTGATATTGATATCCTGCTGTTCGCGCCCTGGCCGTCTTGCTTTGGAAAAGTCCAAATACTCGGTGATGTCCTCACTCCGATCAAACTTCGCATCGAATTCCGCTGCATCAATTGTTTTGCCTGTCATAAGCCACGACCTCTTCTTTTCTAGCTCTTCTAACGGAAATCAGACGCACTTTGCCTTCCAGATAGGTAATAACGGCAGACCACATCTTTTGATCAATCTTACCAATTACAGAGAACCTTGGTTCAATATTTGATCGAGCAGGCACCTCAAGCCTATCCAGATCATCCCAAAGCTGCTGAGCCGCAAGAGAATCCATGCCGTGCTTATTCAAATTTAATTGGCTTTTAGTTTCGTCAAACTCAAACTCCATTTAGATGACCTAGACGCTACTGAGCAAAGGTGTTGTCCGCGCTCTAAACGAAGCCGACTGCAAAGCGGCGACGGCTGCTTCTGCGTTTTGCACTCTAAACTGCGCACCTAGTCGCACAGCTTGCCGCTGATCTCGGGTGCGAATCACCGCGATTACCGGCGTCTTTGCAGCAAACTTGTTTTCGCCTTGCAGTACCTTCAGCACGTTGCGCAGGCGATATTGTTGTTCGATGTCTCCCGCGATCGCCGGATCCAAATCCACCATCACCATCCGCACCGTCTCAATCGGCTGCACGTCATCAATAATCATTTGTATGCGATCATCACGGCGGTCTACTTTACCCCACACCATCAGGCGAGCATCCGGCTTGATAAACTGGCCGATGCGAGCGTAGGCTTTAGGGAACACAACCGCTTCAGCATGGCCGCTAAGGTCTTCTATTTGCAGCACCGCCATCGAGTCTCCCTTTTTAGTAGTCACCAGCTTTACCATGCTCAGCATGACGATAGAGCTGAGGGTAATTTTCTCGGGCTGTTCCCCTAGTTCGGAGAGATTGATCGGCGCAAGGATTCTGGCAGAATGTTGAACGCCTTTGAGCGGATGGTCGGAGATATAGAAGCCCAGAAGTTCTTTTTCTAGCTTAAGTCGCTCTTGAGGATCGTAGTCTTTGATGGGGGGAGCCTTGGGCGCAGACTCGAAGGTAAGGGCGCTGCTGTTGTTACTAGAAGTGGAAAGTTCCATCATGTCGAAGATGTTGCCCTGGCCGACTTCGCGATCTTTAGCCCGAGCTTGCGCCCAGTCAACGATCAGCTCTAGGTCGTGCATGAGCTGTTGACGATTAGGCTCGAAGCCTTCCATGGCACCGGAGAGAATGAGGGCTTCTAGGGCGCGTTTGTTGACGGCTCGAAGATCTACGCGATCGCACAAATCAGCCAAAGAGGTAAAGTCTCCTTTCTCCTGTCTAGAAGCAGCCAGTGCCTCAATTGCACCGAGGCCCAAATTGCGAACCGCAGATAAACCAAAGAGAATCTGATTACTCAGCGGCGTAAAGTCCACCTCAGACTTGTTAACGTCTGGCGGCAGCACCTGAATACCCATGCCCAGACAGCTTGCAATATACATCTGCACTTTGTCCTGGTCGCCGCTGATTGCCGTTAGCAGCGCCGCCATATATTCAACGGGATAGTTGGCCTTCAGATAAGCCGTTTGAAACGTAACAAATCCGTAAGCCGTCGAGTGAGACTTGTTGAAACAATACTCGGCAAACAACACCATCTGATCGAACAGATCGTTGGCGGGCTTACGCGGAAAGTCGTTTTCACTCGCCCCTTGAATGAATTTCTCGCGATGCTTTTCCATCTCATCGATCTTCTTTTTACCCATCGCTCTACGCAATAGGTCGGCCTGCCCCAGCGAATAGCCCGCGAGGTCTTGGGCAATTTTCATGATCTGTTCTTGATAGACCATGATGCCGTAAGTCTCTTCTAAAATCGGCTTTAGAATGTCGTGGGCATAGTCGATCTTCTCTCTTCCATGCTTGCGATCAATAAACTTAGGAATTAGCCCAGCGTCTAAGGGGCCAGGTCGGTAAAGCGCCAGCACCGAAGAAATATCTTCTAAGCCTGAGGGTTTTAGATCTTTCACAATCTGTCGCATTCCAGAAGATTCTAGCTGGAATACACCCGCTAGTTCGCCGCCTGCCAGTAGCTGATAGGTTTTAGGATCGTCTAAAGGCAGCGCATCCAGGTCAATCTTCAGATCGTGTCGTGATTCAATATGATCGACCGCTTTTTGAATCATGGTGAGGTTGCGCAGGCCCAAAAAGTCCATTTTCAACAGACCAATAGCTTCTACATCTTCCATGTAGTACTGCGTAATTACAGAGCCATCGTTGTTGCGCTGCAAAGGCACAATCGTATCCAACGGATCCTCAGAAATAACTACGCCCGCTGCGTGCATCCCAAAGGTTTTGTTGGTGCCTTCAATGGTGATGGCCGTGTCAATCCATCGGCGGAAGGTAACGGCAGTGCCGGGGATTAACTCGCCGCTGTCGTATTTCTCTTTGAAGAGAGGATCGGGCGTTTTATCCGAGATCATCATAGGAAGCTTGGCGGGCTTGCCTCTAGAAACCGGAATCAGTTTGGCTAGCTTGTCGGACTCGTTGTAGGGAATGTCCAACACGCGGGCCACGTCCTTTAGTACCGCCTTGGAGGTCATGCGGTTGAAGGTGATGATCTGTGCGACGTGATCGGTGCCGTATTTATCGGTGACATATTTAATCACGTCTTCTCGGCGGTCGATGCAAAAGTCTGTGTCTACGTCGGGCATCGACTTGCGCTCGGGGTTCAAAAATCGCTCGAACAGCAGCCCGTGATGAATCGGGTCGATGTTAGTGATGCCCATGGCGTAGGCTACCAGCGATCCGGCGGCAGAGCCTCGACCGGGGCCAACGGGAATGTTTTGATCGCGCGCGAACTTGATATAGTCCCAAACCACTAGGAAATAGGTAGCAAAGCCCATCTGGTGCATCATGTCGATCTCATATTTCATGCGATCGCGATACTCCTGAGTCAGCCCTTCAGCTTCCGACACGTTCATCCGCTCAAACAGACCATCCCAAGCGACCTTCGACATGTAGCTTTCTTTGTTGTAGCCCTCGGGAATCGGAAAATTAGGGATCTGAGGATTGCCTAAAATGTGGTAATCCTCAATTTTGTCGGCGACTTCTACCGTGCGCGTCACCGCATCTTCAATCACATCGGCTTCGAGATGATCGCGAAACAGTCGGCGCATTTCGTCCGCAGACTTCAAGTATTCTGTACCGCTGTAGCGCAGCCGCTTGTCTTCTGTAATCAGCTTGCCGGTTTGGATGCAGAGCAAAGCGTCGTGAGCTTCTACATCCGCACAAGAAATAAAGTGAGAGTCGTTTGTCGCAATTACCTTAATGTCGAGTTCTTTGGCAATGCGAACAATTTCCAGGTTCACAATGCGATCTTCGGGCGAGCCGTGATCTTGAATTTCTAGATAAAAATCATCGCCCAGCAAATCCTTGTACCACTGAGCCACCCGGCGAGCCACATCCAGCCGCTTCTTCAAAATTGCCTGCGGAATCTCGCCGCCTAAGCAGGCGCTGGTAATAATTAGCCCCTCGTGGTGCCGCTCTAGCAAATCTTTATTGATGCAGGGACGAGAGAAAATGCCTTTGCCCTGGACGCCTTCGAGGTGGGAGACCGTGGTGAGTTTTACCAGATTTTTGTAGCCGATGTCGTTTTTGGCCAAAACGAGCTGGTGATACTTTGGGCGGCGCTCCTGCTTGGTGATGTCGCCGTTGATAATGTACATCTCATTACCGATAATCGGCTTGATGCCCTTTTTGTTGCACACCTTGAGCAGTTCGATAGCGCCGTACATAACGCCGTGATCGGTCAGGGCGATCGCCGTCATCCCTAATTCCAACGCCTTATCGACCAGCGGATCTATGTGGCTAGCACCATCGAGTAGGCTGTAATCACTGTGGATATGCAGACCAACAAAAGACGACATAGAAAAAACTCCTCAAAGGACGCGAACAGCCTGCTGGACAAACGCAAGATTATTAGTACAAATTTACTTTTTTAATAGCCCATATTCAACTCTCGTTGATGTCGAGATTGCGGCTCGAAAATAGTGCAGGAGCAGGGCTAATTGACTTTAGGCTATCTAAGATTTAACCACTATATATAGTAATCTTCTCAAAATTTATTGCACCCTACACGCTATCAATAGCGCTTACAGGTTCAGATTCCCATAACTGTACGGAGCTACGGTACATCTGTCTTCCTTATGTGCGTTTATATCTATTCGTTCTATTTAGCTGAGTCAATCCTACAAAGATTCGCCAATCGCCTGTCATCAGCTATTGACATAGATATTACCTGTCATCTTTGAGGTTCTGCTGCCTCTGAGCCTGCATTTTAACCTGTAGATAGATGTTAAAAAAAGTATCTTCTCATTAGGTGAAGGTTGGCTGGGCTGAAGTGGGAAAAAGACCGATTTTCCATCCAGACTTTTCGATTTTTCGTTTGCAAGAACTAAACCAAACGGGATAGTTTAGTTATAGGCAAACTCTAAAATAAATATAAGCTTTATAGAACCCATTTAAGATCTCAAGAATTAGCTGCAAGCCGCTTAAGCATTAGCCTGACAAAGCAAAAGTCCATTTGAGCCTTGGCGTTGACAAGCGTCCGCTCAAAGTTCTTCGTCAGGCTTTTACAGCGTTCCATCCAAGCATTAGA
>QBMC01000224.1 GCA_003242035.1 Nodosilinea foveolarum
CGGACGCGATATTGGCTCATCGGTTTAGCTTTTTTGTTTGGTTACTTAAAACTTACCGTGCCTTATCCCATCCGTAACCCCTATTTGTGCAACAACGCCGTCGCCAAGAGTACCAGCATTCTGGAAAACCGTGTAAAAACAACATCAAAGGCCCCTCGCCTTCGCTGACATAATGTAGCTGGATGCCATTCGTTTTGAGATAGTTATGTTGCATAGAAAACCCTTTTTACGTCAGCACTTTGAAGATCATTTTTGGGTGCAGTAGCTTCGCGGGTGAGTCAACCATGTGCGTTATCTTTGCTAAAGCCAGCGTTAGCTCGCCGTCTGTATGCGTTTTAGCCACTAGCCTACGCATATATCCACTCAGCAAGCGCCCCACAAAGTTCTTTTTGCGATCGCCCTCCCCGTTGAGAAAACCCGAGTCATTAGTAGTCGCCGCACTCCAAGCAGACTGAATCCGTTTAGCTATTTTTTTCTGAAAAGCTAGAGATTCTCCGACCTCATCATTCTTCGCGTTCTCTAGTAGCCAATCTTGCAACGTCAGCGCAGACATCGCACTCGTGGTAAGTCCCTGGCCGTAAGCCGGACATAGCGCACAAACAGCATCTCCAATTGCTACAAAACCCATCGGCATTTTGTCTAACTGTTCGTAGTGGTACAGGCGGTTTGCCGTAGAGCGGTAGGCTTTGATTTTGGAGATTGGGGTGGATTGGGCGATCGCTTCATAAAAAGCACCATCCGGCAACTGCTTCGCCGCCTTCATAAATTCATCTTGCACCAGCGGCGGATACTCCTGACAGTAACCTCCCAAAGTCGCAATCAGCTCATTATTCTCCACCCGTGCCAAATACCCCAACTGAGTCTTCTTTGGCGGCTCATGAGAAATCAACAACACTTTCCAATCCTCGTTCCAATCATCAGGAATACGATAGCGCCCAGTCGCATAGCCCAACTGCGCGTCAATTTTCTCAACATCTGGTATAGATGCGCCCAAAGCCGCTAACCACTTCAGCGCATTCGTCGAGCGCCCGCTGGCGTCTACAATTAAATCGGCTGAAATCATGCGCTCATCTGTTTTATCTTTAGACTGTCGGCATCGAACCCCCGTGACTTTATCAGCGCTGCCGATCACCCCTTCCACTCGATAAGGCGAAAGTCTTTTCACGTTGACAATCTGTTCTACCTGTCGTCGCACTGCTGTTTCTAGCAAAGGCCGCGTACAGGAAACAGAATCTAGCCCAGTCGGTTCAGTTGTATTCGCGCACCAGTCGCCAAAGGCAAAGTATTGAAAGTCCTGCCCCCAATCTACCGGCACTGCGCCCGCCGCCTGCAAGTCCTTTTCCAAGCCAGGGAAAAAGTCTTTTAGCAGCCGATAGCCCTGCGTCAGCAAAATATGCGGCTGTGGAGACTGCGGCACCCCGGTTCGGTCGGCTGTGTTTTTGGGGATAAGATCGCGCTCCACAATCAAAACCTCATCAAAAGCCGCCGAAAGCACCTTGGCGCTCAACAGTCCGGCAATGCTGCCGCCAATCACAATCGCTCGCTTTAGTTGCCTCTGACTTTGCATAACTTGGCTTTGATAGTGCCTATTTATGATGACACTTCTCGCAATTATCGACCGACCAAAAGTGCGTCAGTACAATGAGCCAGTGCGATAAGACGGTATAACTATAGTGAGATCTGGTTTTTGAGCAGCGAACATGGTAGACCGTAGAACATTGACGCCCCAGCGATCGCTAACGCTAGCAAATGTTTACCGAACGCTACAGCCCACTCCGCTCACCACGGCTGAAGAGCTAGCCGCCTTCTACATTGAAGACATTAACGCGGTACGCGGCGGCGATAAAATGCAGCGACTGAACCTGCGGCTACAGCGGGCCTACAATGATCGCATTCCATTCAAAGCCTGCGTTATGGGTCATCGAGGCGTGGGGAAATCGACCGAGGTTTCGCGCTTGCTCGCGCAGATATCGCCGCAGTTTCAGGCTATTCGATTCAGTGCGACGACGGTGCTAGACCCCGGTAGCTTTAAGCCGCTAGATGTGCTGTTGGTGATGATGATGGAAGTGGCTAAGGCAACCGCTAAACCTATTAATGAGGGGGGCGCAGGTCGCCGGCCTTCCCGTGCCAGATTGCAAGAGATTTGGGATTGGTTTGCGACTGAAAAAGAAACCCGCCAGCTCGCCGAGCAAGCCGCTGTAAGTATAGAGGCCGGAGCTGGCGCGAAAGAAGATTCTTTGTGGGGTAAGGTGCTGGGCTTATTTGCCACCTTAAAAGGTGAAATTAAATTTGCGTCGGCTCAGACGACTGAAATCGTAACCTATAGACTTACCCGATTGGATCTATTGATAGAGGTTGCAAACCGGCTGTTGGATGAGTGTAATGCTGCCTTGCGACAGGAGACTGGGAAACAGTGGCTGTTTGTGGGCGAAGATTTTGATCGGGCCGGGATTCCCAGTACGCAGATTGAGAATTTGTTTATTAACTATGCCAACATTTTTCAAGAACTGCGATCGCACCTCATATTCACGCTCCCGATTAGTCTTTATTACTCTGCCAAAGCAACTCGCCTTCCTTTTTCTGGCGACTGTAGCTTTGTTATTCCAGATACCCCGATGTTTGACGCTCGTCATATTCCTAATCAGGTGGGGCAATCAGCCGTGATTAAAGCGCTAGCGGCGCGTATGGATTTGCAACTGTTTGAAAGCAACACGCTTCCTCGACTGATTGTTGCTTCGGGCGGTAACCTTCGCGATCTGTTCAGCTTGATTAATTATGCTGCTGACGGCGCGTTTATCCGGGGTGCTGAGAAGGTGGATGATGCCGACGCAGATGCGGCCATTGTGAACCTGCGCAGCGACTATGAAAGGCGCTTGGGGCAAAGCCCTTACGATCCAGAAGAGATTGACTATGAAAATAAAGCTAAGTTGCTGGTGAGGATATACAACGGAGAGAAAGAGGCGCAAATGACGAACCCGGCGCTTTACTCGTTGTTGAATTCTCGGGCGGTGCAGGAGTTCAACGGACAAAGGTGGTTTGGCGTTCATCCGCTAGTGGTTGATATTTTAGTCGCGCAAGAGTATTTACAGACAGGAGCAGCCGGTGGCACCTTCTAATGAGCCGATTGCCGCAGGCAGTATGCTAGATGTTCAAAGACGGTTGCTGCTATGGGCAGACCGGACAGGTCGCGGATTAGCTCGCGTAGAGTACAGCTCAGAATTTTCTCGTCAGCAGATTCTACAAAGCCTGAAAAGTGACTTAGCCGAAAGAGACATTACGCTCACCGTCATTGAATTGCCTACCCAGCGAACAGCGCCGGAGGTCGTGCAGTTTTTGCTAAAGACATTAGCGAATGTGCCTGATGGGGTGATCTCTGTATCTGGTTTTTCTAGTGCGTTTCAAGCGCATAGCCATGTAGAAGATTCTCTACGGATTGTTAACTTCAACCGGGAGGCGCTAACCGCATTTCCGCTTCGACAAATTTGGTGGATGACGCCCGTTCTGTTGCAAACATCTCTCCACGCCATGCCAGATTTGCATGGCTGGTTTAGTCCACAGTTGACGCTAGCTCAACCAACATCGCGTGAAGATTCATCAACGTCTCGCGAACTAATAACCCGTACCCAATTACGAAACAGTAATTTTGACGATGCTCGTCAACGCAGTCGTCAATTGCTAGTTCAGCTTGAGGCGGCTCAGAGTGCAGGCGCTACGGATATAGACCTAGCAACTACGTACTTGTTGCCCGCGTTAGAAAGCTTAGCAGAAGTCGGCGCTCAAAAGGAAGTGCGACATCTAACCACACAGTATGAGGAATTACTAAACTTATTAGAGAATCTTGACGCTGTTACCGAGAAAAATAAACAACATTCTAATATCGCCAATAGTCTGAATAGCTTAGCGCGACTATATTATTTGCAGGGTCTTTATGACAGAGCCAAGCCGTTGTTTATCAAAGCGCTGGAAATTAATAGAACAGAGCTGGGCGATCGCCATCCCGACACCGCCACCAGTCTGAATAACCTAGCGCTACTGTACGAGTCACAAGGCCGCTATGGAGCAGCCGAACCGTTGTATGTTCAAGCACTCGAAATCAGCAAAGCAGAGCTGGGCGATCGCCATCCCAACACCGCCACCAGTCTGAATAACCTAGCACTATTGTACGAGTCACAGGGCCGCTATGGAGAAGCCGAACCGTTGCTTGTTCAAGCGCTCGAAATCAGGAAAACAGAGCTGGGCGATCGCCATCCCGACACCGCCACCAGTCTGAATGACCTAGCCGGACTGTACAAATCCCAGGGCCGCTATGGAGAAGCCGAACCGTTGTATGTTCAAGCTCTCGAAATCTATAAAGCGGAACTGGGTGATCGCCATCCCGACGCCGCCACCAGTCTGAATAACCTAGCCGGACTGTACAAGTCACAAGGCCGCTATGGAGAAGCCGAACCGTTGTATGTTCAAGCACTCGAAATCAGCAAAGCGGAACTGGGTGATCGCCATCCCGACACCGCTGGCAGTCTGTTCAATCTTGCAGCGCTCTACCATCAAACCCAGCGGCATCAGCAAGCCCTCTCCTACATTCAACAAGCCTTAGACATCTACCGGCCAACGCTAGGCTCCGAGCATCCAACCACTCAATCCGCCCACAGTTGGCTTCTAACCATTCAACAGGCAATTGATAGCTCGCAGTAGCTTGTACAAGAAATACCCCTAGCAATCTTCAAGGCTCAGCTTAGTCACCGTCATTCCAGAACTTGTCAGCCATAGACTCTATGCAGACCTTCAGCGCTGGAACGTCAGTTTTAACCACTTCCCAGATAATCTTCAAACTGAGATCCAAGTATTGATGCGCCAAAAAGTTACGAAAATCAGCAACTTTGCGCCAATCTATCTCTGAATATTCATTCTTCCAAAGTTCAGGCAATTGCTGAGTCGCATCTGCCATCGTTTCTAAGTTCCGGATGACGGCATCTTGCGTTCTCAAATCTGAGAAAAATGCAGACTTTCCCGCTTCTGTGTAAGTTTCAATTCGAGCAATACAATCGCGGATGTGAATAATGAAAATTCTGGGATCTTTCATAGCGCGATCGCTTCACTCAACACGCTCTCTTTAATAAAATGATGAACGCTATCAGCCGGAACAACATCTACTTTTCGCCCTAAAAACGCTTCTAGCTCATGAATTAAACCCACTGGAAACCAGGAAGACGTTCTTTCGATATCATAGTCAATCAAAAAATCTATATCGCTCTTCGCAGTGGCTTCGCCGCGAACAACAGAGCCAAATACTCTGACGTTAAAAGCACCGTGACTCTCTGCTATTCTTAAAATCTCTTCCCGGTTTTCTTTTAAGGTGTCTAGTAGCATAACGACATTCACATATTAAAACTGACGACAATAGCATCCTTAAAATCTATCGCTGTAGAATATCTTCTGCATTCCTAGCCACTCCTGGTGAGCCGTCAATCATACCAATTAAGGGATCTGCTTCGGACTCTTCTTCTGGTTTCATTTTTTCCGCAGAAGAAACCTGATGAGTCTCTGCCAGTAGCGACGATAGAAATTCGTTTGCAACATTTAGCAAACTAGGGGAAAGCCTCTCTACTTTTTCAACTATCTGGCTTTTGATATCGGCTGTAGTCATAGCTTTAGATCTATCGAGACGAAAAGGGCGATTTCTCCCAAGCATTCATTATACTGCTAGCCAAAGCAAACAGCTTTGCGCAGTCCCAAATCATCTAAAACATCAGTCACAGCGGCTTCGCTTCTGATAAAACCCGCTCTCGAATCAAAGGGCTAATACCATCTTCTGTTAGCACATCTACCTTGCGACCCAGCAAATCCTGCCAGTCCATCAGTAGCCCACCTGGAAACCAGGGCGTTGTTTTCTCACAGTCATAATCAATCAAAAAATCAATATCGCTCTCTGGGGTTTCCTCACCGCGTACCACCGAACCAAACACCCGCACATTAAACGCGCCGTGGCTTCTGGCTATTCTTAAAATATCCTCTCGCTGTTCTTTCAATTTGTCTAACAGCATGGCAGCATCTATCCTTTCAAACTAATGGTAGCCGCAAAATAATCTTGGTCACCTCAAATAAGTCAGTCAGCAAAGGCTAAGCGTCTCCTTCCTCGGCGTTGTTGCACAAATAGGGGTTACGGATGGGATAAGGCACGGTAAGTTTTAAGTAACCAAACAAAAAAGCTAAACCGATGAGCCAATATCGCGTCCG
>QBMC01000225.1 GCA_003242035.1 Nodosilinea foveolarum
TCAAAGCCAGCATTCGGATTGTGTTTGACGACGTTTTGCCAAAATGGAATTATACCGCCTTGGCTAATCCTCCTCAAATTAGCTCAACTATTTAATCCTCGATCCTAAATTGTTCGCCCTAGGAAATATTTTATGCACATTGAAGCCAACGGTGCCATCGTCCGCAAATCCATCAATACTAATGATGCCGACATTTAGCTCTACGCCGACATTGTCTACCGCATTGCCAAACCCCATGCCGACGCTGGCAGAGGCGTCTAATCCATCTTTAGTATCTTCAGTAGCACCCGCTGTCCCGATATAGAAATCTCCCCAATCTGCCCCATAAGCATTGGGGGTAATAAAGGTGGAGGACGGCACCGGCTGAGGACGGCGATCTAGAACATCTAGATTGGGCGCTGCTGCGGTGTTGGGGGTGGTTAGCAGCTGCTCGCGAATCTCTTGGTCGCTCAGCGGTGCAGCGGTATTGTTAGGCGCTTGGGCGACTTCTAGCGGGAATACCTCACCGAAAGGAGCGGCCACCGTGGGAATTGTCGTCGGCTTCAGCGATACGACCTCTAAGCCTGATCTTTCTGATGCTACGGTCTCCAGCGCTACGGTCTCTAGTACTACGGCTTCCGGCTCTGTAGTTTCTCGGTCTGTGGTCTCTAGCGCTGTAGTTTCTGGTGCTGTAGTTTCTAGCGCAGCTTTGGGCTGATTTATGAAGCTAGGAACTAGCCCCGAAGGAGAAAATCGAGCGGTCTTAGCCATCGCGACGGTAGGCGCAGCCGCGCTTAAGCCCAACGCGTTCAGGGCTGGAAAATTCGTCGGCGATGCGTTCAACCCCAGATTGTGAGGACTCCCTTTTAACCCATCAATAGATAGGTCAATCATGTTAGCTTCGGCTCCGACGGCCATGATGGATAAAACGCAGGAGACCGCCAGAGTGAGGCTAGTGGCTGTTTTTTGAGGTAGCTTGTTCATGGATTAACTCTGGGCGTGGTGACTACTGTATAGAAAAAACTTTCATGAGCCTAAGGTCGGCTGATTTGCAAAAGGCTCAAAGCACCTTGCTCAGTGGAAATATCGGCTAAATCCGCTGGGCGACTCTCCTGCGAAGACATTTCACGAACGTCACTCTCGACGGTCGTCTGGTTCGCGGCCTCTAGCAATCTCAACAGCGCGATAAAAATTGGCGAGCCGATGGCGGCGGCTAACTGTTCGCTGTTCAGGCTAAGCACCACTTCATTAGTCGCCTGAACAGCGGCGGCTAAGTTATCTGGAGAAACGGTCAGCGCAGAAATTTCCAGCTCTAATCCACCCATCTCCATCTTCAACTGCTGTTCTAGCGCTTCGATATCTACCCCGGTCGAAACTGCCGCCGAAAGAGTAGTCAATTCCTCCGAGGAAAGTAACAGCTGCTGCCCATTTACCGAAGCAACAGACTGACGCGTTTGGATCATTCGGAGCGCCTCGGCTAGCTCGCGGCTAATGCGATCCGTCGTCCGCGATCTATTATCTCCTCGTCGTTCTGGCGAGAATGTATCGCTGATGCTGCTGCTCCCAGAGTCGGGCAGCGCCACGGGCTTATCGCCCGCGATCGCCCCTGATGGATGAATCATTTCTGTTGTAGATAGGCAGGCGAATATGAGCAGGGAGAACTTGATAAGCGATCGCATAAAACCTCTTGCTTTAAAAATAGAATAGGACGGTCGGGTTCGAGAAAAAGAGGGGCTTAAAAGCTGTAGCTATAGCCCAGCGTGCTGTGGAACCTGGGGCCTTCTACGGTATTGTCGGTCAGGTCGGAAACGCCGAGGGTCAGCACCAGTGGAAAATTGAGCGGTGCGGTAGACGCGGCTAGATTCAGGCCACTGCCCGTCCAGCTAGTAATTAAGGAGACTTCGGGAATAACGCTCAGGCCCACACTGCCAAATACGTTGGGTGCGTTGTTGTTGGCAGCGATCGCTCCCGTTGAGCGAAACGTGCCCGTACCCAAGCCTAAAGAAGCCGTTAGCGGCAGCGAATTATTCCGGCTAGGGCGCAGCTCGAACCGCTTGGTCACCACACCATAAAAATTGTCTTCTCTTTGTCTAGCCGCGCCCCACTTAATCGGGTTCGACCAGCCCAGCGCCACCGCCAAATTGTCCGCCTCGGGAAAAATCTTGTGCAGTTTAAAGCCCACAATGCCATCTTCAGCAAATCCGTTCAGGCTGATAATGCTGACGCTGGTTTCTAAACCCACATTTTTAATGGCATCCCCAAAGCCAAAGCCAATCGCCGCAGAACCATCAAAATTGCTATCTGCCGGTTTGCCTTCTGTCACCTGTGCTAGCCCAATGTACGCATCGCCCCAGTCGGCTCCGTAGGCAGTTGGGGTCAAAAAGCTAGAGGCTGGAACCGGCCTAGCGCGCGGACGGTTAGACCTGGGCTGGGTCTCTAGCAATAGCTGCTGACGAATCTCCTCGTCGCTGAGCGGAGAAAACGTATCATCGGTGGGAGCTAGATTGTCTTGTGCTAGATTGCCTTGCGCTATCCTGGCAGGCGGTTGAATTCTGGGCGCAAGCATCTCTGGAGCAGGCACTCTCAGGCCGCTATCTAACCCACCGTTGAGTAAATCGCTGGCACTAAGGCCATTTACCCGCTTTTCAACAGTGGCTTCTGCGGCGGTCGCCAAACTCAGCAGCAGAGACGCCGCCAGCATCAACTTGGCCCAGCCCTTTCGATATCGTTTTGTTGCCATACATCTAAACTAAGAATTTTGCATAAAGAAATCATTCCCACCGGCTCAGCCGAATCAAACAAGATTGATGCACATGGCAAGCGCTGCGATCGCTACAATGGAGACTTCCAGAAACCGCTTGACCACTCACATCTTTACTTAAGGACATCTATGCTGACGTTTCAGCCACCTGGATTTGGCCAAAAAACGGTTCAGGTAAGGCTAGGCAAAATGGCCTACTACACGCCCGTCGGCTTGCCCTGGCCGATTGCCGCCGACCAAGTAACGTCCGATCCGGCCTCTATTAAACGACCCACGGTGGTCTTTTTTCATAACTTTGGCGGTGGCGCTTCAGCCTACGAATGGTCTAAGGTTTACGCCACGCTGGCCGCTCACTATACCGTCATTGCCCCTGACCTGATTGGCTGGGGAGCCTCCGCCCACCCCGAGCGGCGCTATACCACCCAGGACTATCTCAATAATATAGAAGACTTTATAGAACAAGTTTCGAGTGAGCCGATTATCGCGATCGCCAGTTCTTTCACTGCTGGCCTAGTCGCCCGACTCGCCGCCGAAAAACCAGCGCTATTTCACAAACTGTTCTTAACCTGTCCCGCTGGCTTTAGAGACTTTGGCAAAGGCGCAGGCAGGCGGCTACCAGAGCCGATTATCAACGCTCCTTTTTTAGACAAGGCGATTTACGCCTTAGGTGCGATGAATGAGATTGCCGTGCGCAATTTTTTAGAGAACTTTTTGTTTGCTAAGCGCGATCGCCTCTCTAATGAAACGGTCGCCGCTTATCTCGCTTCTGCCCAGCAGCCGAACGCCGAATATGCAGCCCTCTCTTTTCTCCGAGGAGATCTTTATTTCGACTTAGCGCCCTACATAGAACAACTCCAAACGCCCACGGCGATGGTATGGGGAGAGCAGGCCCAGTTTACGCCCGTTGCCTTAGGCCGTCAGCTAGCGGGCCTCAACCCTTATAGGGTGAAGCGATTTCAGGTAATATCAAATACTGGTGTGTTGCCTCATTTAGAACAGCCGGGGGTTGTGGCCGCTCTATTATTAGACTGGTTGCAGGCGTATTAAAGGCGTATTAAACAGCAAAAAAACATGAACCAATATTTCGCCACCGTCGCCAAAGGGCTAGAACCCCTGTTAGTAGAAGAGCTAGAATCGCTGGGCGCTCATGATGTAGAGCCGGGATTTTGTGGGGCTGCTTTTAAGGGCGATCGCGCGCTCCTATACAAAGTGAACCTCTGGGCCAGACTCCCTTTTAGGGTGCTAAAGCGGCTAGACGAGTTCGACTGCGAAATTGGCGACGACTTGTTCAAAGGCGTACAGCGCACCGATTGGAGCGAATACATCACGCCCGACCACACGCTAGCGGTGAGCGCATCGGGAAAAACAGATGAGCTAAATCATACTCACTTCACCTCTTTGCAAGTAAAGAACGCGATTGTACATCAGCAAACCGAGATGTTTGGCGAGCGCTCGAATGTGGACAAAGACAATCCCGACTTGAGAGTGAATGTACATTTGCAGTACGACCGAGCCACTATTAGCCTAGACAGCTCGGGCGATAGTTTGCACAAACGAGGCTATCGGCCCGCCATGGGCGCAGCGCCGCTGAAAGAATCTCTCGCCTCGGCGCTGATTCAGATGTCTGGATGGCAGCCGGATCAGGCGTTTTTCGATCCTTTGTGCGGATCGGGGACGTTGCCTTTGGAGGCGGGTTTGCGGTCTTTGCAGGTGGCTCCTGGTTTGTTTCGAGAGCGCTTTGGGTTTGAAAGCTGGCTGGATTATGACGACGCGCTTTGGGAGCAGATGCTGAAGGAGGCGGAAGACTGTCAGGAGGAGGATTTAAGGGCTTTTGTGGGAGGGTGCGATCGCGATCCCAACGTCCTCATTCAGGCCAACAGCAACGCGACCAAGTGCGGCATTGAACACCTGGTTAAATTTAGCCAGAGCGAGCTAGCCGACGTAGAAGCGCCCACCGACAGCGGCATCTTAATGTGCAATCCACCCTACGGCGAGCGACTAGGCAAAGACACCGACCTGGGCGCATTTTATAAACTGCTGGGCGATGTGCTGAAGCAACGATTCAAAGGCTGGACGGCGTATGTATTGAGTGGGAACAAAGCGCTTTCTAGCAATATTGGGCTTAAGTCTGCCTCACGCGCTCCAGTGTATAACGGCTCGATACTTTGCCAGCTAATGAAATATGAACTTTACTAATATCGTTGGTTAGCCCGTGCTCTGCCAGGTGTAAACTGCTGCGAAAAATTTAGACCGGCCTCTCTAACTTCGTTACGAACAGTATTCTTGCGTGAGGGCTTACCGTTGCGCTTGTTGTGTTCGCAGTAAATCTCTTCTACTTCTAGCAGAAAGGCAATGTCTTGAATCGCTATTTAAGGAAGGCAACGCAGCAGACCTGATAATGAGTTTTTAAGTTAGACGTTAGCAGGTTGGGTGGGCGATCGCTCATAATAGCAAGCAGTTCGCTAAAACCGGCTGAATGATGCAAACAACTGAAGCGCGAATACAGGTTGGGCGCTTAATCTATGAAGCTACCCAATCCTGACAAAGCAGTTATGCCAGTAGGAAAGCTAGAAGGCTATGTGCTCAATCTGGAGCATCCCGAAGGCCGTCATAAAGCAGTCGTTTTTCGCTCTGCGCTGGGAATGGGTATCGCGAGCTAAGGGCAGCTCTTTCAGAGGCGCTACACCAACAAGAGGCGCTAGCCACCCGACGCAATGCGCATGGTCAGAAGTATCAAGTTGACTTTAGTATGTCAACGACAGGTAAGTCCGTTATTATCAGAAGTGCCTGGATTGTAAGGAATGGCGAAACCTTTCCTCGACTTATTACCTGCTACGTTCTTTAGTTTCAGGAGATCAGTATTGTGAAACTTTTAGATGTTGTCATTCTGACTAAGGGTCTGCCTGACCTAAATCTTCGTAAGGGACAGGTTGGGACGATTGTAGAGGTATACGGAGCTGATGATTTTGAGGTTGAGTTTGTAGACTTGCAGGGTAAAACCTATGCGCTGGAGACTTTAAACGCTAGTGAGCTAATGCAGATACACTACAGCCCACTTCCCCAGACTGCATGACGGCATCGTTCTTAGATTGAAACGAGCTGACGCCGCCGAGTTCTGACGAGTTCAGGAACGTATCTATTTTTGTCTTCTTGTCCATCGAAACCAAGCCGCTCGTATATCATGCCACCAATACCAGGGATCCAGGGCCATTTCATTTTCGGCAAAGTGAGCTAGAGTTTAGTCTCTAGCCATTATGTCAGAATGCTTATGAACTCGTTTACAGCACCCATAGCGATCGCCGAGCAGTCAGCATCAGCATCCAAGCCAATAGAGATCCTAGCCGCCTTTTCAGAGATCGCTGATTCGCGTCATAGCTTAGGTAAGCGCCATGACATCGCCTTGTGTCTAGCTTTGTTTACGCTGGCGATTG
>QBMC01000226.1 GCA_003242035.1 Nodosilinea foveolarum
CTGATTACGAAATTCAAATGTCATCGTGACTCTCCTCTCGGAAATGACGCCTAGCCTGACAAGCTTAAAGCCTGATGGAATCAGATGAAAATGACAGTTATTGATGGGTCAGTCCTAAGCTGCCCGACAATAGCCAAATCGTTAGCTATTTAACGCTGGCTGCTCAGGCGGATATAGATGCGGTAACCCACAAACTGGCTACTGTCGCCGCTGAAGTTAGACGCCGACAGCAGCACCAGCGCAGTCAGGAGTTTTCGCTCTCGGCAAATAAGTCACCGCCGCCCTATCTCTTTCTCATCGACGGACTGAGCGACATTCATGGAGCGCTACCCGGCTGGCGAGCTGACCGACGCAGCAAAGACCCGGCGTTTAGCCAAGCCGCCAGCAGCCTCAGAGTTGTTCTTTGCCACGGCCCTGCGGTTGGCATCTCCTGCGTGGCAACCGCTCGCAGTCACAGCACCTGCCTGTGTGATGCAACCGCGCTAGGCGAAACCCGGCTGTTGTTCTTAGGCCGCATCAGCCCCGGACGAAACGGCGGCTATCGGGCGATTGATAGCGCCGTCGAAGATAAAGAACTGCTGCCGTCTCCCCACGAGCGCAGCCGCTACCGGGAGCTGCTTTCGGCGGTTAAGCAGGCGGCTCTCCCCGTTGTCTTTACCCCTAGCGGCATTCCTCGGCTGGCTGCTTTAGGAGACTTCAGTGGCTATCTCTCGGTTGACTTGCTTACTCACTATCAGCAGGCATTGGAGGCGCAGACAACATGAATAGAAGAGACTTTTTGAGAACAGCGACAGCAGCAGCGCTGACGGTAATAGGCGGCAAAGTTGCATGGCGAGGATATCAAGATGCTCAGGCTCCTAACATCCTCGACTACCTCGACCGGCAACTCACACCTGCCGCCGCCGCGCAAACAACTGCCGAAAAGATCAGTCACTACGGCAAGCTCTCAGAAGGAGACATTTTCTGGTCTGTCATGTGGCCCTATATGTACGCGGTAGGCCGCGCCGAAGGCACCGTTGGCAACAGCTTGGGCATTGATCCATACAAAGTGATCTATACCTACAACCAGTTCGATAACTTCTCAGATCATCCCCGCCGCGCCCATCCGATTCTCGATGAGAACGGCCAGCCGACCGGTAAAGTCAGCGATGCGTCTGGCTGGCCTCAGTTTATTAGCACCACCTGGGATAAGACGGTAGCCGATAACCCCTTCTGGTATGACGGGCCTGCGTTTGGCCCCGCCAATCAGGACTTAGGCTTTCTCTATCTCCACCGCGATACCGGCGCTCACGTCGCGCTGATGGCAGGCATTCAGGTCGAGCCGCTGACCCAACGCCTGAGCGTTTCCTATGAGGCGTTTATCCAAGCGATTTCACTTGATAGTCAGGAGTGGGCCAGCTTGCCAGGAGCCAACATCGGCGCAGAGACCGGGCAGAACACTCGTCCGAAGTGGTGGCTATGGACTCAGTTCCAGTGGGCGCTGTGGAGGCAGATGGGCTACCGCCGTCGTATCTTGCATCCGATTGGCGCTGATAAGGTACTCACCTCAGAGATGGGTTATCAAGCTTGGCGCGACGGCATTCACTGGGGCCAAGACTTTAGCTGCACTGAGGGAACGGCTATTCTTGCGCCTGAAGCTGGCAGCGTGACCCTCACCGGCTACGAACCAAACGGCGGCTACTACCTCAGCTTTGCGCCTACCGCACAGCCAGAGCTAGCGGTCATCTTTCGTCATTGCCAGGGCAAAAGCATTGTCGCTGAGGGCGCGCCGGTTGAAGTAGGAAAGCCTATCGGACGCACGGGCAATAGCGGCGCATCCACCACCGCGCCTCACGCCCATATCGAAGTCACGGTGGATGGTCAGCACATTGACCCGCACTACTATCTGGGGATGAGCCAATGGTTTTAAGCGCTAGTCTAAGGCCGGTTTATCTCGCGCTGTTTGCGCTCACGCTGCTCGCCGTCATTGCGGGCAGTGGGGCGCTGATGGCGATCTCAGGCCAGGGCCACGACGTGCTCGTCTTTAGCATGGGCGTGGGCATGGGGATGTCTTTAGTCTCGGCGCTGAGCCTGGAGCTATGGCATTTACTAAGATCTCGTTTGGTCGAAATGCAGGCGGATATTGTCAAAGCGATCGCCTTAACGCAAATAGGAGAGATCGATCCTCGTCTACTGCTCAGTCAGTATGCACCGCCGCTGAGAATGCCACAGAACGCCTCTGATATTGCCGTCGAAATTGAGTGCAGGCGGCTGCTCGATAGAACCCAGCAGATCCTCTCAAAGGCAGTCACTGACGATGGCTGCTGCCGCTACTGCGAACGCTGGGGCGAGCACGACCGAGACTGCCCGGTGCCAGCGGCACAGCGACTCTATGAAAGCGGTAAGGCTAAGCGAATGCCCTGGCGCGAGTACAAGAAGACATTACCAATCCATGTCAATTCATAGCCGTTTTACCTTCAAAGGAGACTTTCAATCATGGTTGCCACTTTCCCTGAACCAGATGACTCTGAAGCCACGCTGTTCAAATACCTAAAGCGCTGCTCGCCGCAGTCGCCGAACGTTGCGCTTGGGCCAGCCGCCACGACAATAGCCGATCCATTCGACCGACCGCCGCCGCTCACCAAAAAGCGTAGGCGTTGCTTCTCCCTACTGTTTGGCGCAGCCCAAGCAGCGGCGATCTCACTGGGACTCTGGACAACAACGCTGCCGCTGGCTCAGCCGGTTGCTGAAGAACCAGTAGTTCAGACCGCTTCAGGCGAACTGTGGAACGCGCTGGGTTCAGAGGCCGTTTCTCAGGCTATCCGAACCGCACAAGCACAACAAACGCAATCGGCTCTTGCCGCTGCTAAGCAGTCGCGATTGCAGGCTCAGCAGCTCCGCCTCGACGCTGAAGCTAAAGCGCAAAACTTGGTAGATAAAGCCGCTGAGCAGGCGCGGCAGCAGACGGTCGGCGCAATGCGCCGAGCTGATGCGATCGCTTTAGACGCCTCTTACGTCGGCGCGGAGCAGGTCATCTATGCCGAGGCAGACACTGACGTTTCGCTGAAGTTCACCGCTCGCATTCAGTGTCGGGAAGGCAGCTTCGCGTGAGGTGTTGCGACGCCGGTAGACTCTCGCATCACCTCACGCGAAGTGCGCAATCTCGCTGTTTGCTATCCCAGTTCTGAGACGGCTGCGGGCAAGCCGATCGGAAAGGCAGGCGAGTGGGGGGTGGCCTTTTTTAAGCAGGAGTAACCCTCAGATTAAGAAAAGACGCCAGCACTAGAGCTATTGACTCTAGCTGCTGTCCTCTTTATTCAAGAGCACAGATACTTCGTCACGTTGTTTAACCCACAGTCGAATAGCTTCAACAGCACTTATCCGTGCTGACCGTTCCGATTGCCAGCTTTTTGTCTATCCCCGAATAAAACAGGTCATCACCATGTTCATCTTGCCCACTAGCGAGCTGCCAGCGCCGCTCCGACAACATCTCGATGCATTCGCCGCTCAGCGTCCCGGCTGGACAGCCGAGCGCGTTCTGAGCAATGCACTATCCCTTTTCCTATTGCAAAATGGCGTACAAGACCGAGCGGTGTCTCAGCTCTATTTGCAGTCCACGTTTGGTGAATTGTTCGCACCCACTAGCAATGACGCTAAAGGAGAATTGTCATGAGCCGCGAATCTTGTCTTTCACATCCGCCCAAGCAGGCAATGGCGATTATTCGTCAGGACTACTACCAGCTCACGGGCCGCGATGCCTGCGCCGCTGCGCTATTGAACCTGTTCGAGTACTGGGCAAACGCGGCGATCTCTACCGATCCAAGTATTGAGCGGCCCTGGGTTGGCGCTCGGCCCATTCGCGAGTTCGAGCAGATGCTGTTGGGCATCGCCACCGACAAGCAGATTCGCAAGCGGCTGGTCTTACTGGAAGCCAGCGGCTTTATTCAAACGCAGCCACCGGCTAGGCGCGGGGCCGCGAAAATGTATCGGGTTTTGGTGCCAGAACTTCAGCAGGCAGTCTCGGCTCTAGCCAGCGATCCGGATGTACCGCTTGGGTCAAATAACCAAGCGGTCGTCGGTCAAATGACCGAAGAGGTAAAAATGCCTCGGTTAAATAACCGGTTAGACTCTGGTCAAATGACCCAAGTCTCATCGGTCAAACAACCGGTGCTTCGTCGGTCAAATGACCGAGCTTTAAAGAAGATCTCTCCAGAATTTAGAAAAGAAGATCTTAAAGAAAAAGATCTTAAAGAAGCAGAGTCTTGTTTGTTTGATTTGAGTGAAAAAGCTAAGCCTGAGCGAGAGAAAATGTCAACGTCTGTGCAAGTCGGTACTGTGTGCTACTCGCAACCACCAGAGACTATCGATCTTGCTGAGCTTTGGACAGCGAATACTGAGAAGGCAAGTGCGCAGTTGAGGGCAATCGCGCCTGGACACAAACGACTAGCGATGGTGGCTCATGGCTTCGGCTACTGGTGGGTCGGCCCTGGTCTCAATGACTTCGACGAACATCTGATTCGAGCCTGTCGCAACCGCAAGCGCAAGTTCCAGCAGTCCGATAGCGATAGCGACGCTAAGACGTTCATTAACAACATGATTCGCAATGGCGACTGGGGTAACTTTGCCTTGCGCTGCGAGGAAGCTCAAGCGCTGCGGGAACGAGCTACTGCGCTACCGGTGGCCCCGGCTGTAGAACCGAGTGCGACTGGCCGCAGTCCCTTCGAGCGCTCTGAAAAAGAGCGACAGGCATCGGCATTAGGTCTGGCCAGATTCAAGGTTGGGCGAGGGGAGATTGAACGGGCGAAGGCGATCGCCCAGCAGTTTGGTCTCAGACTGGCAGATATTGGACTGAGCAAGACGCCGATTTCGTGCGCCGCGTAGCTGTAATCATAAACTGCCGCTAGGGTTCACACGTGATCGCGCGGCGGGAGCCATCTGAACTCTATGCTTAGGAAATTGTAGACGCAAACAACTGTCACGGTGGTGTGCAAGTGCCTAGCGTAACAGGCTTCCTCCACTTGTTCTTGCCCGCCGCTAGCCAGTCGCACTAGTTAGTTAGTTGGTTTGGTTCGTTGGTTGAAGACTTAATTCAACCGATCTACCTATCTTCCTTTAGTCGCTTTAAAGCAACATCCATTTCTTTCTCTAGAGCCTCTGGACTTGGCATCTTATTCTTCAAAGGAGGTGGCAATTTATGGGTTGCGATTGCTAAAGGTGCGTCCGTTTGTCGAAGAGAATATTCAGCGATCGCCTTGTTCTTCGACTTACACAGGATGATTCCAATAGTAGGCTGATCGTCCGTATGGCGAAGCAAGTCGTCTACCGCGTTGATATAGAAGTTCATCTTGCCTGAATACTCTGGCTTAAACGCGCCCATCTTTAAGTCAATAACGACATAGCAACGCAGTTGCAGATGGTAGAAAAGCATATCAATAAAAAACTCTTCGCCACCAACTTCTAGTCGGTATTGACTACCTACAAAAGCAAACCCTACACCTAGCTCCAGCAGAAACTCCTGAATATGAGTTACCAATGCTCTCTCTAAATCCCGCTCGACGGCTTTCTCAGGTAGCGAGAAAAACTCTAGGTTATAGGGATCTTTAACAAGCTGCTGGGCCAAATCCGACTGGGAGGGTGGCAGATGCTGCTCGAAGTTGCTCAAGGCACCCCCTTGACGTTCATAAAGCTCACTCTCAATCTGGAGTATTAAAACGTTTCGACTCCAGCCATTCTCAATGGTTTTTTGAATATACCAAAGACGGGCGTCCAGTCCTTTTACTTGCTGAAGAATGACCATATTATGACTCCACGGAATTTGGTCAACCATCTGTTGACCAATTGACCGATCGGGCCAGGACTCCGCGAAGGTCTTCATATATTTAAGATTTGTCTGGGAAAATCCGCTGGTGCCTGGGAACTCCCGCTTCAAGTCTTGGGATAGCCGATCAATGACTTTCGTTCCCCACCCTTCTTCCTCCTGCTTGGCTAAGATTTCCTTTCCAATTTGCCAATAAAGCGCAATCAGCTCAGCGTTCACAGAAATCGCAGCGCGAACGTTAGGGCTTGTAAATTAATAATTTCATGCTATCTGCCATTCTGAGGTACGAGGATGAACCATATAATTCCACTGTGGGCAAATCTTGCGGTGAGTCA
>QBMC01000227.1 GCA_003242035.1 Nodosilinea foveolarum
AGAAAAGCAACAACTTTTGGAGACAAGCAAACGGTCTTCGGACTTGCTTTGCTGTCCAGGGGTAATTAGTGGGTCGCCACTACCGCAGGTGTAGACCTTTGCCTTTGATACCTGAGCGAACTCAGTAGGGTCTTGAGTGTAGGGGGAAGGAGTTCGCCAACAGTGTCGTATACTATTTAATCCTCGTTCCTTAATAGGATGTATTGTTGATGTCTAATGAGGTTCCGCCTATTGATGGAAGCGTAAAGATGCCGCCGTTTGGTAATTTGGCGAAGACAAATATTACAGAGAAAAACTGAAATGGTAGACCTTTTAAAAACAATTACTCGCTATCGTAAGCCCTTCGCAGGTTTGCTGATGGCCGCTTCTCTTATGGTTGTATCTGCCTGTGCAGAGACACCTTCGGAAACAACGACCCAAGAGGAAGCTAGCGAAAATGTCACCACTGAAGAGTTGTCAGGCGGCGCTGAGGGTCTGATTGGTCAGACTGTATCGCTGCGGGCAGAGGTGGCGAAAACGGTCGATGACACTTCTTTCTTGCTTGAGGACGATCAGCTATTTGGGGGCGAAGATGTCCTGGTGATCAATGCCTCTGGAGAACCTTTTGTGTTGACTGAAGGCGATGATACTGACGTGCAAGTCACTGGCGAAGTGCAACAGCTTGTGATTGTTGACTTTGAGCGGGAGTACGGCCTAGATCTCGATCCGACTATATACGCTGACTATGAAGATCGACCTGTGGTGGTAGCTCAGTCTATTGCGCTCTCTCCCGATCCGGGCGATCTGACGAGCAATCCAGACAAGTATTACAATCAAAGAATCGCGGTCGCTGGTGAGGTGGAGGACAAGCTCTCACCGACTACGTTTACGATAGACGAAGAACAGTTATTTGGCGGCGAAGACCTGCTAGTACTCACTCAAGGGATCACGCCTCAGACTCAAGACGGAGAGAGAGTAGTCGTCACGGGCGTTTTACGTCCCTATCTGAAGGCAGATTTCGACACTGACTATGATTTGGATTGGGATCTTTCTGTGCAAAAGCAAATTGAGGCAGAATACACCGAAAAGCCTGTATTCGTTGCAGATGGCGTCTATCCTTCTGCCATGTAGTCTAGTTCTGATAGGTTAGGCGCGAGCTGGCTATCGGCTGCGATCGTGCCTGACTTTCGTTGCTTAGGGACGAGGATTAAATAAGAAGCGCTTTCGTAGATCGGTAGGGTTTGGCTTCGACTGCGCTCAGCCAGCGGCAGTTGCTGATTCCGAACCCTGAGCGTAGTCGAAGGGTGGCCGGAAATAGATCGGCAACTTATTAAATTCTCATTCCTTACTATCAATTAAGAAACGCCCGTGTGAGATTCATACGGGCGCTTTTAGTGGGAAAAACTGTATTGTGGAGGTACTGTATTTCTATCTTTGTATGCCTGCTTCGCCTAGAAAGAATAGCAATAGCCCAGATTCGTCGTCTTCTAGACGTTCTACATCCCCTCGCGCTGTTATTAGCCCTGATGCAATGCAGCACGCCGCCAAGCTCAGCGAGGTGAACGCTTCGTACGTTGTTCTAATGGTTACCTCGGGGATACTCGCGGCGGTGGCGATGCTAACGAATTCGATTCCTGTGTTGATTGGATCTATGGTGATTGCGCCCGCGCTGCCGCCCCTCGCGCTGCTGTCGTTTGCGATCATTAACCGTCGGCCCAAATTAGTCCGAAAAGGATTTGTGAGTGCTTGCTGTGGTTTGACGTTAGCTGTTTTGGCGGCGTTAGTCACCACGTGGTTGCTCAACGCGACTCACGTTATACCCAAAGAGACTAATTTATTAAACAAAGTTTTGTTAGATGAGCGGGTGAACGTTGGGTGGTACAGCGTAGTTACGGCGATCGCGGCTGGAATAACGGGGATGATCGCACTGACTGAACGTAAAACAGATACGCTGGTGGGCGTTGTTTCGGCGCTGGCGCTGGTTCCCGCAGGGGTGGCAGGGGCGATCGCCTTTCTTTCTGAAGATCCCATTCGAGGCTGGGGCGGAATCGCGCTGCTAGGACTTAACGCTGTTCTAATTGTTACCTCGGGTGTAATAACGCTGTTGGTTTTGAAACCGAACGTAGAGAAACCGTAGGAAAGCGCTCATTTAAAGTTCTAAGCTTCAGGCGGCGTTTCCTTGAGCACCTGGGAAAGGAGCGATGGAGGATTTACCCAGTCCCTTTTGAAACAAGAGCCAGGAAATCAGAGCTACCCACGCAACTGTAATTAAAGATATAAGCCGCTCGTATGCGCCGTCCCAGCCAGTCGGGATTAAAAAGAAAATAGCTGACAGAATCATCCAAGATATCGCGGTTGCTATGCTATATAGATGCCAGCCACGGCTAATTTTCTTTAGGCCAAAGGAAATTAGCAACGGGGCAAGCGTAAATAAAAGACCCAGCGCATAGACGCAATAGATATGAATCTCAGCCCCGACGACATCTTCTCTACCGGCGTACTTGTCATGCTCGGAGATCAGCAGGATATCGACAGCCAGTAACAACAGCATAGAGACGCCTGTTTTCCATTTCCAACCGCCCAGGTTCATAGAAAAGAGGCCGATAGCACAGGCTACGAAGGACACGGCATAGAGATTTAAGCCGGTGTCCTGAATCCAGGCTTTTTCAGTAATTGCTAGAGCGCTGATCGTTTGAGTGATTGGATTGTAGCCCTCCACTGCAAAGATTCCAATAATGTCGGTCAACAGTAGGGCTGCGCATCCAGCCATACCAATGAGTCCGCAGACGAGGAGGAGTCTCGATTCTTGTTGTTTATTCATCAGGTGAACCCACTTCTATTAAATGTAAATATTTATGACTAGTCTTCGTCCGGAGCTAGACTCTTAATTAACGTTTTAAGCGTATCTGAAAGAACTAAAACGCCCACTACCATCAGACCTGCTAGCAGACCGTTGAGCGTAGCGAGAACGTAGTACAGCCCAGCGTACCACTGGTCGCTAATAACTGTGAACTCACCGATTGGCAGGCTCAAGATTAGCAAGAGCGCAACTGAGCCGATGAAGGTGGCGGTGGAAATGTCACCGATCAGCTTTATGCCTTCGTAGGTAGAGCGATTGAAGCTAGTATCGACTTGGCTGGTAAGACTAAGTAGGGTCAGCATAAGGGCCAGTACGGTAGCAGAGGCCGTGGCGATCGCAGAGCCTAAGTACAGCGAAGATTCTTTAATACTTTGCAGCAGGTCAACTGCTCGGGCGCTGCTATAGACATGACCGGTTAGTAGGGGCTGGGCGATCGCTACAGTTGCCGCAATCCCCATACAAACTAAAACATACCGCCTCCGTTTCGGACTCTTTAGCAATCGTGATAAAAAAATAGTCTTGGCCAGCTATGTTGATGAAGACGAATTGATAGGATTTAGCGGCGCGGTGGCTTTGTTTGGACCTTATTTGCCCCTTAGCTTTCCAGCGTGAAAAGTGTCATCTCTGGCGGACAAAATAAGCGAATTGGAACAATGCTCATGCCGATGCCAACATTGACATAGAGGTTGTTTCCGGGCTTGCCGTAGCCTTTTGCCCAGCCGTCGGCGTAGACTTTATCGCCTTGGGTAAACCGTAGCCAGGACCACTGAGGAGAGTTGGGCAAACGGATTTGTCCGCCGTGAGTATGACCAGACACGGCTAATGGCGCTGCGTTGGCAGGAAAGCGTTCGAAGCTGTCTGGATTGTGCATTAAGGCAACTCTAGGACTGCCCTCTGGAATACCCGATAAAGCCGCCTCCACGTTGTCATCATTAGACCAGAGGGAATCGACAGCGGCTAAGTACAGTGGCTCACTGCCACCGGGTAGCTGCATGGCAACAGATTCGTTTTCGAGCACAATAATGCCAGCAGCTTCTAACTGAGATTCTAAGCTGCTGGCTAACTGCGTTCCTGGCTCAACTTTCTTACTGCTCATGCCGTAGTCGTGGTTGCCTAGCACTGCGTAAGTAGGGATGCCTGCATCGACTAAAGGCTTCACAATACTGACTGCTTTTTCAATTTCGGCGTCGGGTTCAGGTTCAGCGTGATAGATAAAGTCGCCGCTAATCAGGACAACGGCGGGATTTGCCTCAATCATTTGCTCAACGCTGCGCCTGGAGGTGCCAGGATTGCCCCCCCACATGCCGATTTGAAAGTCTGAGAGCTGGCCTATTTGCTTGCCTTCCCAGGCGGCGGGTAGGTTAGGAATCTTAGCGGTTTCCTCCTCGGTGTTGAGAAAGCGCGGCTCAATCAGTCCCCAAATCACTAAGAAAACGATTAAGCTCCCGATGCCAGCAAACGCATATTTTATCTTGTTGGTAATACCGTTCATTTTTGCTATCTATGTGCCCACAACGTCTGTTATATAGGCAATAGCGTATGCTTTAGAGAGTACTAAAATTCTCTATATAACGGCGGATTTTTTGAATTTCATAATCCTTGTTGATAAATCTCGACCCGAGAAACAATCTACTTCAAATGAGTCTCAATATAAGCAATAGCTTTGGTTCGAATGGCAAACAAATCTAACGGATTTGCCTAAAAGCGTTGGTTGAGCGATCGCATGAAAGATACTGTTTTGTACAGGTAAACCCTGTTTTCAGTTTTTATGCGAGGGCGCTTAGCGGCGGTTATCCTATGGAATCTAAGCAGCTTATTCTTTTGGGGCCTCCGGGCGTGGGGGCGAAAACGCAGGCGATGACGCTTTCGGAGCGCTGGCGCGTACCTTATGTTTCTGTGGGTGAGCTGATACGAGCAGAAGTTAACAAGGGGTCGGATCTGAGTGGGGAGCTGAAGCCTTGCGTTGAGGCGGGCGAGCGGGTTTCCGATGCACTGGTGATGAAGCTAATGCGGCGACGGTTTGAGCAACCGGATGTGGTGCTGGAAGGTTGGGTTTTGGACGGGTTTCCGCGATCGCTGTCTCAAGCTCAGTTGTTCGATGAGTTTTGGGCGGGGTTTGGGCAATCGGCGGCTGAGGTGATTTATCTTAAGGCGACGACTGGGGTGTTAATGAACCGGCTGATGACGGGGCCGAATCCGGATGGGAGCATAACGGCTATTCGTCATCGCTTGCAGCAGTATCAAGCGATGGTGGAGCCTTTACTTGACTATTATGAACAGCGGTCTCGTTTAAAGACGATTAATGCTAGTCGGTCTGTGGCTGAGGTGACAAATGAGCTGTCTCAGATGGGTAATGAGAATGCGGGGGCAGCTCGCTTTATTCGAGATGAGGCGGAGCTAGATGTGCTGGTGGAGCAAGAATCTATTTTAGTGGTGGACTGCGTTGCTTCCTGGTGTGGGCCTTGTAAGCTCGTGACGCCGCTGATTGATCGGCTAGCTGAGGAGATGGGCGATCGCGCCAGCGTGGTGAAGCTAGATTTTGACCACAACCGGCAGGTTTCTAAACGGTTTGGGCTGAAGGGGATGCCATCGGTGATGATTTTCAAAGAGGGCGAGCTGATGACAACGTTGACAGGCGTGAAGTCTTATGAAATGTATAGCTTTATGGTGAAGTCGCTTTTACCGTAGTTAAGCTGGCGGAGACCTGCAACCCAATAAACAAATTTAAAGGATCGAGCGGCCAAACAGGTCGTTATACAAGAACATAATTCGACTCTTATTATTCCTCTGTCAAACATAGTCTTTCGGGACAAGCAACAATATTAAGGGTCTTGGTACATCAATAGTCCGGACAGAAAAGCGAGAGAAATAGTCAAAAAAAGCCGTTCAGGTCTAAGGTTTTGTTAACACAACAAAAAACGACTGAATAGCTATGGCATCAATCATACCGGGTCTACTGCGAAAAGTAGGCCATTTAGCAAACCCCGCCGCCAGTTCCTGCTGAGCTTGTTTGCAACTATCTATGTGGTGTGTGGGAAGGTAAATTTCACGAATCTGAGCCGCTATAGCGATTTATCAGAGCGCAGCTATCGCCGTCACTTTGCTAAGTCGTACGAATTCATCAGCTTAAACGCAGGCTTGATTGACGAAGCTGTGGATACGAAGCATTTTTCAGTCGCGGTGATAGATGCCTCATTTGTGCCGAAAAGTGGCAAAGCGACCTACGGTCTAGACCGCTTCTACAACG
>QBMC01000228.1 GCA_003242035.1 Nodosilinea foveolarum
CATCTGCTTTCAGTAGGATTTGCGCTCTTCGCACTTTCTGACTGCTTCCAGACAGGTTTTTTATCACCACTCGTAGCTGGTTGCGTTCATCTTCGCTCAAACGGACAATGTACTTCTTTGGCATAGAAATAGCTCTTTTCTCTATCCGACGTGCCTACCTACAACATTGTTGCCTACCCTAACTTTTATCCTTGACGCTGCACTAGCTAAGACTTCATCTGGGACAATACCTGCATAGGTGCTCCTCCAAGTATCAACGTGAACCTGTGAAATGGCAGGGATATCGTCGTATACGGCTTCGCGTATAGTGATTGCAGAAGGCATTATCATAGACCTCATCTTAGTTATATCGGCTCTACGTCACTTCACTAAACTGCTTGCTAGCAGATAAGCCAACCGCTGCCAGATTCAAAGGGTAGCGATATATTGAGCAACAGATTCAACAAATGTCTTCATAACCGCAAGCTGATCGTCAAGACTGATTTCTTGAAACGGGTGGGGAACGTAACCAGTCTGTCTAAACGCACGGTTACACTGGTCAATCTCAGAGAGTGCAACGTTATGCAGTGCTGGGCAGACGGCTAGGGGCATCTCAGAAACGCCGATGAACTTAGGCTTAAAGTAACGAGAAACATACGCTAGAGAGCTGTTCGGATTCCCTGAACTTGATAATTTATCTTTGGGAATCGGTATTTCTAGAAATCCAGGGGCCAACGCTATCTGCGTTTCTCCAGTTGGGTCATACGAGAGCAATGGTAAGTATTCAGGAGCCACAGCAGCGGTGCAATTCGCTACAGCATCAATGCACTGGGAGTCAGATCCACTCCCTACATAGAAGAACAAACCGGGCGAAATTAAACCGGCTGAATGCAGCGAAAAGTAAGCATCTATCTGTTCTGTTTTCTGCATCCATCGGCGAACTGCAACGCACTCGGGATAAGTATCAGTCGTAAAGTGCCCTTCTAAATCGCGGCAGTACCGTGTCTCTACGCTGAGTAAATCGCGCAAGGTAGCATTAACCAGGATGTTGACTGTATTGCGGTGTAGAAAATCTGGGTCTACAACGGGTACAATCTTGAACCTCACGCCTGCAATAGGCTTCTGCACTAAGCTTTGAAGCATCGAGAGAGCAGTCAACGGGCCAATCGTTTCGTTGGCGTGACAGCCCGCGATAATGAAGACTGTACGAGCAGCATCAGCATCACCGAGGGTAATACCGTAAAGCGATCGCCCCTCACCTGAAACGCCAATTTCTTCAATCTGTGCGCCTGCTGCTTCAGTCTCTAGGATGAGGCTATCTAGTCGTTTGAGATCAGTCCATTCCATGACAATGCTTTACCTCTAGCTGCAAAATCAACGGTTCTAGAAATCGAGACAAAATAATCGTTACTGTAACAAGTAGCGTCGATACCATGCTGATACAGCTTCTCGAAATAACTGGAGGTCTTTCTCTACCGCTGGCTCATTCTCAGCCATTAGATCGAGGTGATGAGCCAGATGTGGGAACGTGTTGACGGCAACTCGCTCGGCAGCTTGACGTGTTTCATAGGCACCTCGAAGCTTATCTCCAAGCAACCGTATCTCTGCAACCGGTAGCATCTCGTCTTGCTCTCCATGTGCTAGGAGGACAGCAGGTTGCGGGCTTTTCTCTGCCAGTTCAGCCGCCCGTCCACTTAAGTCGAAGTGTGATCGCGCAGCTTCCGAATCAGCACTCCACGAATACGTCATCATCTCGTCCTCCAACCAGTCATAGTGTTCGCGAAGGTAGTCGCGATAGCTACGCGTTCCTCTTTCAAAGTTTTCTACCGCAGCATCCAAACTCGGGAAAGACCCGGCTAGTACAGCGGCGCGGATAGGCGTAGGCCCATCAAGAAGTGCATGGACAGCAGTGGCCGCTCCAGCGGAGAACCCAAAGAGGCCAATGCCGTTGGCAGCGATCGCCCCGTACTGCCGCTCGACCGCTGCCACTAGCTGAGGTAACTCACTCACGGCCTGCTCGACAGAAGGCAGGAGCAAGTCCAGCACATAGTCAGAGAGCTGACGCTGCATAATCTCATCCTGTCCACCTTCCGGTAGGCGATCGCACAAACTCAGATTGACCAAATAATTCGACGCATCGGGAATCCTCAAAAAGCAAAACCCAAGCAGTTCAATCTATGTGGAAGCAACTCCGAGCGCTCCTTCCTTCCGCCAAACCCGAGTAATTGACTATCAGCAGCCACGGGCAGGAAACCTGTGACATCCCCTTTGAACAGATCAAAGCAGTCATGGAATGGCTAGCGCTGAGCCTGATGGCGGCTGGCTATGAGGCTAGAGCGCATATTGTTTGGGACAACCCAGAAGCTAGCGAGAGCCTAGACGCTTTGCCAAAAGGAAGTTTAAGACGGCATGAACCCGTCTTTCCGTACCGCTGCGGCGATCGCCCGATGCCATCACCGATAGGGTATTACTGGCGGCTGATGACGGAGTATCCAACGCTACGGGTGTATCAGTTAGAATTACAAAACGATTAGGGGCAAATCGCATAATCGATACACCTGTATTTGGATTGCAAGCGAGCCGACCGGTTCTAACGTTCGGCATAGGTGATGCTGCCTAACATGGCGCTAGCATCAATGCTGTCAATCGTAGTTTGAGGCAGAGCCAGTGTCATCGCAATCAGATCAAGTGCTAGAAGCCAAGAAACCCACCTTATTTGACCGTATCTTCCGAGACAGCGAGGGCAACATTGTCATTGCTCAAGCTCCTAATCTACCTGTTCTGGTAGGCGTCGCAGCCGCTATCTTTCAGTACGTGCTCCTGAGCGGACAGCTTCAGATGGCCGCAGAATTAATTGCCTTTGGTGCTTTGTTCACCTGGGCATGGCAAGAACTCTTTGAGGGTGTCAATTATTTCCGTCGAGCGCTGGGCCTAATCGAGTTGCTGAGTCTGATGGCGTTGGGACTTAGTTTTTTGAGCATGTGAGTATCTGAAGATAACTGATAATGACAGCGCCAAGAAAGACCAGAGACTACGGCCTGTCCAATAAATTAACGTCCAGATCGTTCAGGTTTGGAACAGAAAAACGAGCTGGCTAGCTGACTAAAAAACTTTTATGAGCACAGATGTTTGGTGGAAAAAAGCGGTCGTCTATCAAATTTATCCGCGCAGTTTCCAAGATAGTACTAATGATGGAGTAGGCGATCTTGCCGGGATTGTACAGCGCCTAGACTATCTTAAGTGGCTGGGTATCGATGCGATCTGGCTCTCACCTATTTATCCTTCGCCGATGCAAGACTTTGGCTACGACATCACCGATTACACCGGTGTCGATCCGCGATTTGGCTCGCTTCAGGACTTCGATCAATTGATTGCGCGATCGCACGCACTCGGCATCCGAGTCATTCTCGATGTTGTCCCCAACCACACGAGCAGCGAACATCCTTGGTTTTTGTCCTCGCGGCAGAGTCAAACAAACCCGAAGCGGAACTGGTATGTTTGGCGCGATCCAAAGGCCGACGGCGGCCCACCTAACAACTGGCGCAGCGTGACTGGCGGTTCTGCGTGGAGTTTAGACGAGCTGAGCGGGCAATACTATTTACACAGTTTCTTGCCCTGCGGGCCGGATCTCAACTGGCGCAGCGCTGACGTTCGAGCGGCGGTGGCGTCCGCTCTTCACTTCTGGCTGGGGCGCGGCGTAGACGGACTGCGCATTGACATGGTGGACTTCCTCGCTAAGGACGCTAGGTTTCGTGACGAAGCCGACGCTAGCTATACGTTTGCGACTGCCCAGCGTCATCTCAATCAGCCTGAAGTCGCCCAGACTATCGAAGAGATTTGTCAAGTGGTTGAAGCTTATCCAGATCGCGTTGCCATCGGCGAAATCAATCCGGGGTCGAATGTAGCTCGAACCGTTAGCTACTACGGAAAGGAATCGCGATTGCAGCCCTTCAACTTCGGTTTGCTGGGTTTGCCCTTTGAAGCCGCCGCGCTAAAAGCCTACATTCAAGCCTACGAAGCGGCCCTACCCGCTGAGGCTTGGCCGAACTACACCTTGGGAAACCATGATACGCCTCGTCTGGCCAGCCGTTTAGGTCAGCCGGGAAGCCGTTTAGCCGCGCTCTTACTGCTAACGCTACGCGGTACGCCTTATCTGTACTACGGCGACGAACTAGGGTTAGAGAATGTCGTTATCCCATCCGATCAGATTCAAGATGCGTGGGAGGCGCGGCAGCCGGGTAAAGGCCGAGACCCCTGTCGAACACCGATGCCTTGGCACAGCGAATCAGGCGCGGGCTTTACGCAAGGCGAAGCTTGGCTACCCGTAGGCGCTCAAAATAGGCAGCGTAGCGTTGAGTGCCAGCAGCAGGATGAGGCGTCAATGCTGATGCTTTATCATCGCCTGATAGCGCTTAGAAAGCGATCGCCCGCGCTGCTATCAGGCAGTCTTCAGCTACTCAATGCGCCTAGCGAAGTATTGATGTACGAACGGGCGCTAGGAGATAGTCAAGCGATCACTATCGCGAACTTCAGCAAAGCATCTCAAAAGGTTGTTCTGCCAGACAAAGCTAGGGGATGGCAAAGCATATTTTCGACACAAGCGAGAGAGTTGTCTAAATCTGGAGACAGTTTCGAACTTCTGCCGCATGAAGGCATCCTGTTGTCCTGAAGCAGAGTTACCTTTTGGCTCAGCGGCGGTAAGCCCAGCACCCGATTGATAGGTGTTAGAAGAGCGTTTCCGCCGGAAGAACACGGCAATGATAACCCGATGGGGCATGGATAAAGCTGCATTCGATTCTTATTAGGCGGTACAAAACGCCGATCTACTTACGAACCCTACGCGCCGATAAGTCCGTCCAAATAAGCCTTCTCCTGAATAGATCCATGAGGTGCCATCGAGTGTGCGCGAACCTATCCTCTTAACTGGTTTGTAAGTAAATATTGTTTTTGTGCCGTCTACAAAGGAAGCGTTAGAATATGACTACACGTAAACACAGAAACACGTAAAAAGGCTCAGCCAGTGCCTAAACTCAAACCGGCTACCCTTTACGCCAAGATCTCAGCTCTAGATACTGAGTTAAGCGAACTACAGTGCCAGCGCCAGCAGCTAATAGACAGCGCTAGCGCCCCACCGCTGATCGGCCAGTACATCGCCACTAAGAAGTCAGGAGGAACAGCTTTCTCGGGAAATCCTGAAACCCTGGCGGCACATGACTACTACGCCCTCGTTGACGCTACTGGGGCATTCATTCGCTACGTAGGCAAGCACAAGATTGTGGCATACAGTGATCGCATTCATCTAGGCAAGAAGGTCGCTAAGCTGAACCGGGCGATCGCTCGGTGTGAGAAACAGATTAATCAGTACAAAGGCAAGCTGCCCCTAGCCGAGCCAATTCAGTCTTCGACTGTCGCCATCCTGATTGACTGACAAAAGATGTGATGAAGCGAGTGAATCGCTTGCCCGTAGGCAGTTAGTAGGAGGAGCAGAGCCGATAGAGGGAGCCAGCGTTCTAAGATTTAGATCCTACTCAAAATCATATGAACGCTGTGCAAAAGAACTCCCCTCTTTACGATGCCTTGAAAATATGGCTGGGTCAAGATTGCCCCTGGGCCCATCTAGCCCATCTAACCACCTGTTGCTGGATGGTGTTTGCACTGATCCAGACCGGTAGCGTCAGCCTGACGAAATGGACAACTTATCTGCCCTGTCGTGGACTCTACGCCCAGAGCAAACAAAGGCGGGTACGTCGGTGGCTAGGCAATAGCCGCATCAATATTCATCGGTTATACAAACCGCTCATTCAAGCCGCCTTAGCGACCTGGAAAGCAGAAAGTCTTTATCTTTGTTTAGACACCTCGTTGTTTTGGGAGGAGTACTGCCTGATCCGACTGGCCGTGGTGTATCGAGGCCGCTCCATTCCGCTAGCTTGGCGGGTCTTAGAACACGCCAGTGCCTCGGTTTCGTTTGATGCCTACCAAGGGCTTTGTTGCACGAATATTATGAAACCCTTGATACACAAGGTTTCTCAATAAAAGATGTTAATGAGAAACCTTTGATATACAAGGCTCCTGGAATATTCGTGCAACAAAGCCCCTACCAAG
>QBMC01000229.1:0-1899 GCA_003242035.1 Nodosilinea foveolarum
TACTTAAACATTACTTCATTGCCCCGTCTGCAACCCCCATTCGTGCAACAACGCCAATCAGGGTTGTCACTCAGGAAATGACAAATCTCAACAAAAGCTTCGTTAAGACCTTGTTCGTCGTCTTCTCTGGTTGAAAACGAACTAGCAACGCTATCGGCTAAGGCTCTATTAAATTCTGTCATGCTGATGCTGGCGATCGCATAGCCTCTGCTTCAGAGAATCGCACAATTTCCACACCCACCGTACCGCTAAATCCAGGAATCGGCGGCGTCGGTTTGGTTACTTTTACAGTGATCTCTTTTATGCGGTTATCGCTATTGAGACCGTAAGTTGCGATCGCATCCGCCAAACTCTCAATCAATTTATACTTCTGGGTCTCAATCAGCCGAGTCGTCTCCTGCACAATCTCCACATAGCTATGCGTATCTTCTAGCGCGTCACTTTTACCCGCTTTCGAGAGATCAATAGAGATTTTAAGATCCACCTCAAACCACTGACCCAGCACATTTTCTTCTTTCAGCACGCCCAAGTAGCCAAAAGCTTTGATGCCGTTGATGTGAATAATATCCATTAAATTCCTAGATTTTTGTGAGTGAAAGATTTAGCGTTCTCTCCCGCATAAGTTGCAACAATATGACCATTACCCTCTAACTGATACTTGTAGGTAACCAATCCTTCTAAACCCACCGGGCCACGAGGCGGCATCTTTTGAGTGCTGATGCCCACTTCCGCGCCAAAGCCATAGCGAAAGCCATCCGCAAAGCGAGTAGAACAATTGTGATAAACCCCAGCCGCATCTATCTGCGCCATAAAAGTATCAGCAGCAGCTTGATTGGTGGTACAAATTGCCTCCGTATGCCGCGATCCGTAAATACTAATGTGATCAATCGCCATCTCTAAAGAATCAACAACTCGAACAGCTAAAATCAAATCGCTATACTCAGTCGCCCAATCTTCCTCTGTTGCAGTTGCAATGTCAGGAAAAATCTCTCTTGCTGCGCGATCGCCCCTCAACTCCACCCCTTCCGCTCGCAGCGCCTTAGCCATCACCGGCAGCGCCTCAGCCGCGATCGCCCGATGCACCAACAGCGTCTCAATCGCATTACAAGCCGAAGGATAGCCCACTTTTGCATCTACCGCGATCGCCCTCGCCTCCTCAATATCAACTGCCTTATCTATATAGAGATGACAAATCCCATCCGCATGACCCAACACCGGAATGCGCGTGTTGTTCTGCACGTACTGCACAAAAGAATTCGACCCTCTAGGAATAATCAGATCTACATACTTATCTAGCGCCAGCAGCGCATTCGTTTCCTCACGAGTCGTTAGCAATTGAACCGCATCCGGATTTTGCCCAGCATTCGCAATTCCCTGACGAATCGCCTCAACTAGCGCCGTACAAGAGTGAACCGCCTCGCGACCGCCCTTCAAAATAACGCCGTTGCCAGACTTAATCGCCAGCGTAGAAATTTGCATAACAGCATCCGGACGAGACTCAAAAATAATGCCAAGTACACCTAGCGGGCAGGCAATTCGTTTTAGCACAAGACCATCATCTAGCTCTCTATTAATGGTGATATGCCCAGTCGGATCTGGCAGACTCGCAACGCTACGAACGCCCTGAATAGCTCCTGTTAGCTTAGTTGCATCCAGCTTTAGCCGACCGTAAAGCGGCTTAGCCAGATTGTCTCTTTGCGCCGCTTCAAGGTCTTGCTGATTCGCCTGAATAATTTGCTCAGACGCTGCTTCTAAAGCCTGAGCGATCGCCTCAATTATCTCATTTTTCTTTTCTCCAGAAAGCTGAGCCAGTTCTCGGGCAGCTTGTTGGGTTTGCTGAGCGATCGCACTCAAAGACAAAGCAGTAACAGTAGCAGTCATAACAACAACGGTGTTTAG
>QBMC01000229.1:1909-6069 GCA_003242035.1 Nodosilinea foveolarum
ACACCTTCATCGCTATCCGCTCCCCCGCCCCCGCCTCGCCCATCCGTCGCTTCCCATTCTGATAAATCAACTGAAGCCGATCCGGATCGTCCATGATTCTAGCAATCACCGGGCCAACTTGCTCAGGCTGGGTCACCATTTGGACAGAAGGCCCGAGCATTTTAGACTGAACTGTCGCAAACGCCAGCGTAAACTGGGGGCCGTTTCCCGGTAGCGTCACCGCCGGTTTACCCAAGCCTACAAACTGCTCGGTCGCCGTTCCTGCTGTTGCGATCGCAATCTGCGACTCCTGCAAACAGTCACCATAGGCATCATTCACCAGCAACAGCGTCGCGTTCTGCCTGCGATAAGTGAGGTAGGGCGACTCATTTTCCAGCGTCCAATCACTAGCACTCAAGCGAGATTGCAAATCTTCCAAGGGTAAAGTGGGCGCGATCGCCGCCAGCAAAATCAAAGCCCGATGGCGAAACGTCTGGCACAGTCCCGGCACCGCGCTCAAAATCCGCTCCCAATTTTCATAGGCTTCTGGCTGACGAGATCCTGGCAGCAGCGCAATCGTCAGCGGAATCGTAGCGCGACGCTTTTTGCTCATATATAGCGCCATCGCTCTAGCCTTATCTGGAGATTGGGCCACTGCTGGCGCGGGACTTCTCAAAGCTTGAAGATGGTCGGTCAGTCGTCCGGTAGCCACGAGACCATCCATCATCGGATTGCCCGCATAAACAGCCTTAATGCCTAGCGGCTGAAGCCTCGTCGCCGTGAATGCATCGCGAACAAAAACGCACCGACAGCGAGGACGCGCCATCAGCCAACGCTCCCAGGGCAAATAGACCGATCCAGACCAGCCTTCAAAACGATGCCAAAGGCCCGTACCCGGCAGTTTACCCGTCTCATCGCGCAGCCAATATTCAGACTTAGCCGTCCCCAAAAAGGCATAGGGCAATCCGCTCCGATGCGCCATCAACAGCGGCACAATATCACCCACCGCCAGCACGAAATGTCCCTCAGCAGACCAAGTTTTAATGGCTGAGAGCTGCGATCGCGTCAGCCCAATCAACCCTTGCCGAACATCGCGGGCCAACTGCACCGCATCGCGATTCAAAAACCCGCCAGAAGGCAGCGCCTGAGCCAACCCAATCAGCGGCACGTCTGCTTTTTGATATGCCTCACCTGTACCCGAAATCGGTAAAGCACAAATGTCTATATTGGGCTGATGTTGGCGCAAGGCCGAGAGAATGCGTAGGGCGATCGCATCCTCCCCATGACCATTACTAATACACAGCAGTTTCATCATGCAGAAGCTATAAAGTGAGGGCGAACTGTGCCTTACAGCAGAAAGTGCACCCATGAGTTTGCGGTAGATTGAGAAATAGAGACCCGTTATCTAGTCTCAAATATTATCTAATAGAAGAGATTACTTTGAATTTGTTGCTCAAAGACTATTTGGATAGACAAATAACCCCCATAGCCGCTCAGCTAGACACCGAGAGCCAGCCACTATTTGAGGCTTTTTATGGACTGGGCGATCGCGCCCTCCTCACCCCAAAACTACCGTCCGATTCAGGTGGATTAGGACTAGACTCTCTCGGGTTTTGGCAGTTCCAATCATTAGTCGCTCAGCATTCTGGCGCCCTCGCTTTCTTACAAACTCAACATCAAAGCGCCGCTAGCCTTCTACAAGCTAGCCAGAATCAGGCACTCACGCAGACCTATCTACCCGCCATGGCATCCGGCGCAAAGCGCGTTGGCGTCGGGTTTTCACAGCTACGCAAACAGCCTGCGCCGGTCAAAGCACAGCCAGTCTCGGGTGGCTATCAACTTAGCGGAACAGTCCCCTGGGTCAGCGGCGTAGGACTCTTTACCGAATTCGTTGGCGCGGCTGAACTAGCCGACGGCTCAGCCATTTTTGGACTCGTACCCCTCGCTAATCAGAAAGCCATTAGCGTGAGTCAGCCGATGGCGCTGATGGGAATGGCCGCCACCGGAACCGTCAGCGTGAGCTTGAGCGATTATTTTTTAGCTGACGAGCAGGTGGTAGGAACGCGACCGGCTGGCTGGATTCAATTGAGCGATCGCACCAATCCACTCAGTCCACTAGGCTTAGTTTTAGGCTGCGCCCAAGCCGGATTAAGCGTTGCCGCTCAGTCACTCTCCAAGCGACAAATTGACCATCCGCTACCGGCTCAACTCCAAGCCCGAATCGAGCAAACCTGGGTCGAACTTCCCAAACTCCATGACCTGCCTACGGAGGATTATCAACAGAAAGTGAACTTTAGAGGGGAGGCGATCTCCCTGATGAACACCTGCGCCCAAACTGCGGTCTTAGCCGCCAGCGGAGTCGCGAATACAGTCGGTCATCCGGCCCAGCGAGTTTATAAAGAAGCTTTGGTGTTTAGCGTGAGTGGACAGTCTAAAGGGAGTGCGATCGCTTCTCTAGATGCACTCTCTATTCACAAATAACGTACATTTAGCTAAGATTAGCAAAACTTGAAAGCCTCAAAAATCGCTATCTCTTTACCATCCGACATACATTGTTAGTTAAAGGATGTAAATCTTTCCCCTTCCCTATTAAGAAGAGTGTTTTAACGCAGTGAATCGACAATTCTCTCCCTAAATTGCGCTAAACCTAAAGAGAACATAAAGGTTTTAGCAAAAGATGGATACTAAACTAATCAGACAACTTTGGTCTGCGGTTCAATCTGCCTCTACAAAGGGCCTTTCGCACTTAGATGACCCTACGCTTATGCAGTCACTCGTAAACGTGATGTGTGAAGATCCTGGCTTCGATCCTGGCAACTTAGCTGCCATGAACAGCTATATCCAAACCCGACTACCGCTGATCAGAGACATAGCTAGTCAGGCATAGCACCAGCCTTAACTTAAATTTAAACAGTCCCTCAACTCGCTCTAACCGCCTTAAACTGGGCTATTTTTCTTTTGAGACTCTATGAAAGCGATCGCTACGTACAGATTCTGCCGGGTAGAAAGATGGTAATGTTGAGCGCAATTGCTGCTCGGTAAGTCTGGGAAAGGCGCTGGCTCTGCCTTTATCAACACACTTGATAGTCATCCTCATCTAATCCAACCCGCGAGCGCAACGAATCAGCAACATATTTTTAGCGAACGTGCGTGAGGTTTGAAATGAAGAAACGGAGTTTAATGCTAGCCGCTAGCTTAGGTGTACTAGCACTCACGGGCTGTGGTGGCCCTGGCGGTGGCGATGGCGAAGAAACCGCAGGCGGCGGCACCAGCCGATTAGATACCGTCAAAGCCAGAGGCCAGCTAATCTGTGGCGTAGACGGCGGCATTCCCGGTTTTAGTTTTGTTGATAACGGTGAATATTCTGGACTAGACGTAGACACCTGCAAAGCAGTCGCCGCCGCCCTCTTCGACGACCCAAACGCCGTAGAGTATCGCAACCTAGACTCCACCGAACGCTTCGAAGCACTCAAAGGCGGTGAGGTAGATATGCTCGCTCGCAACACCACCTGGACAATCAGCCGCGACACCTCGGTAGGCATGGAGTTTGCGCCCACCACTTTCTACGATGGTCAGGGCATGTTGGTGCGCGAAGCCTCCGGAATTACCGATCTGCAAGGGTTAGAAGGCCGCTCGGTCTGTGTAGAAGCAGGCACCACCACCGAACTCAACCTGACAGACCAGTTCCGTCAGCTAGGCATTAAGGCCACCCCGCAAACCTTCCAAAGCGCCGACGCTGCTTATGCTGCCTACGAAGCCGGAAGCTGCGAAGGCATGACCTCCGACAAATCTCAGCTCGTAGCCCGTCGCAGTACGCTTTCAAACCCAGACGAGCATGTGCTGCTAGACGTCACCATGTCTAAAGAGCCGCTCGGTCCGCTCACAATTAACAACGACTCCGCTTGGTTCGACACCGTTAAGTGGGTCACCTACGCGCTGATTCAAGCCGAAGAATTTGGCCTAACTGCCGCTAATGTAGAGGAAGCTATAAATAGCGACAACCCTGACATCAAGCGCTTTGTCGGCGCTGAGGGAACCTTGGGCAGCGAGATGGAATTGCCTAACGACTTTGCCCTTCGAGCGGCTTTGTTGCGTGAATCAACAGAAGAGAGAAGTGTCCTTCTCCGAGCGATCGCCTTTAGTCATCAATCCAAACCGTGACAGGTTTAGCGATCTGAATC
>QBMC01000022.1 GCA_003242035.1 Nodosilinea foveolarum
GCGTAACGCATTCTCATCGAACCACCTCCAGCGGACTTACCTACTGCCTAATTGTATCCAAATTTCCTTAATTTCCGATTAAGTCTATTACAGAGAAAACACTAGAGATATGTATATCTTTTGAGCTATTAACGAGTTTCTAATATGGAGATTATTGTTAATTTGACTTAAACGACAACAGCACCCAAGGATACGTCAGCGGTTTAGATCTTCTCTTTCCTATAGACCAAAGTGGAGTGTCAAGCTGCGTTAATGCGCTTAACCTTCGCAATCAACGAGTCTAAAACTTTTGCCATCTAGCAACTATTAAGGGTAGCAAAAGGTGGTAAAGCCACTTTACCGAAACCACATCGGCGAATCGCCATAGCGCGAATCATCAACGGTCGGTGGGTTTATTAATGTTAATATTTTTGAATACTTTGAGTCGTATACATACAAGGAGAGCCTAATGAGCGAGTCCGTTCAAGGATGTCTAAGAGTCGGTGAGAGCGCCCCCGACTTCACTGCAACGGCGGTGGTCGATCAAGAATTTAAAACGATTAAGCTATCCGACTATCGCGGCAAGTATGTCGTGCTCTTTTTCTATCCGTTAGATTTTACCTTTGTTTGCCCTACAGAAATCACGGCCTTTAGCGATCGCTACGACCAGTTCAAAGACATCAACACCGAAGTGCTAGGCGTGTCTGTAGACAGTGAGTTCTCTCACCTCGCCTGGATTCAGACCGACCGTAAAACTGGCGGCGTCGGCGATCTTAACTATCCGCTAGTTTCGGATATCAAAAAGACCCTCAGCGCCGACTACAACGTGCTAGACCCCGAAGCCGGTATCGCCCTGCGCGGTCTATTCATCATCGACAAAGAAGGTGTCCTCCAGCACGCCACGATTAACAACCTGTCGTTTGGCCGCAGCGTAGATGAAACATTCCGCGTGCTTCAGGCCATTCAGTACGTTCAGTCTCATCCCGACGAGGTCTGTCCTGCTGGCTGGCAGCCGGGTGATGCCACCATGAATCCAGACCCGATTAAGTCTAAAGAGTTCTTTGCATCTGTTTAAGGCCATAGCTGCTTAAAAGGATTGTTCAGTTCTTATAAGACGAGTTGGGTGAACTGTCCCAATCCGGACGGCTGATAAAAGGCCGATAGAATGTTACCTAGCATCTATCGGCCTTTTGACGTTTATATAGGAACAGCTCATGCAGCTCACCTCCCACGATTTTAGCGGGCTGGTTAACCACCGGTTCTTCGATAACTTTCTACCGTTACCCGCCCATTGCCGGTTTCAGCTTGGGCAAACGCTGCCTGAGTTTACATTACCGGACGCTCAAAATAGCCAGCATCGGCTCTCGCAATACAAGGGCAAGCCAGTTGTACTGGCGTTTACGCGCATCTTTACCGAAAAGCAGTACTGTCCCTTTTGCTATCCGCATATTCTGGCGCTGATTGAAGCGCACCAGCAGTTTGTCGGGTTAGGCGCTGTGCTGCTGCTTATTACCAGTACAGACAGCGCTCAGAGCCAAATTATTCAGCAAGATTTGTCCCTACCGATGCCCCTGCTGGTAGCTCCAAGCTGCCAAACGTTTCGTCAGTACGGCACCGGGCAAGCCTTGGGCGCACCATTACCCGCACAGTTCGTGCTAGATGGCCAAGGTAAGCTGCGCTTTCAGCATCTGTTTTCGTTTGCCCACCACAATGCAACGCCAGAAAGACTGCTCTGGGCCATTCGGAATCTATAGTTCTAAACCTATAGCTCTCAATCTACAGCGGAAAACCCGCGAAACCAACGGAGAAGGAGGGATTCGAACCCTCGATGAAGTTTACACCCCATAACTCCTTAGCAGGGAGCCGCTTTCAACCACTCAGCCACTTCTCCTTGAGTGAGCAACCATAATACCAAGAACTCTGCGAAAGCTCTAACTATATTTTCAAGGTTTTTCAAAAAACGCTATCCCTTACGCTATCCCCCACGCTATCCATTGGGGACAAATGCGGCATTGCGCCCTTTTGCACCCGAGGCAACCGGTGCTTAAAGCTACAGAGAATTTCCCAAGAAATCGTTTGGGCCATGTCCGCCCAACAATCCGCGCTCAGCGAATGCTCACCCGCTGCACCAATCAGCGTTACTACATCACCCACCTGCACCGTCTCTAGCTCAGACACATCTAACACGAGCTGATCCATCGTAATAGACCCAATTTGAGGCACCAGGTAATCGCCTATCCCACACTCCAACTGATTAGACAAAATACGAGGCACTCCGTCTGCATAGCCAATGCCAACAATCGCGATTTTCATCGGCTGAGTAGCCACAAACCGATGACCATAGCTCACGCCAGTACCCAGCTCGATTTGCTTAATGTGCGTAATTCGAGCTTTGACGCCTAAGACAGGCCGCAAATCGGCTTGAGTCGCTTCGGGTTTGCTCGATAGGTGGGGCGCAGGGTACAAACCGTAGGTCGCTAGCCCAACTCGCACCATATCGTAATGCAAGGCCGAGTCTACTAGAGCTGCTGCCGAATTTGCCAAGTGCAACTTAGGCGGCAGCAGTCCCTCTTTTTTCAGGGCGGAAATTGCCCATTCAAACCGCTCGTGCTGAAGCTGCATAATCGTCAGGTCGGGGCTATCCGCTATGGCCAGATGAGAATACAGGCTCGCAGGTTCTAAGTGAGGGAGCTGCTGCACCCACCGGACAAACTCCACCGGACGCCGCCAGTCAAAGCCCAGTCGCGACATTCCCGTGTCCAATTTCAGATGCACCGGAACCGCCATCGACTGTCCGGTATTGGTATTTTCTGCGCCCGTACCGGTATCGCGCCAATAGCCAGCTAGGGTTTCAGAAAAAATTAGCGCTTGTTTAGCATCGACAATCGTGGGCTGAAGTTGCCAGCGCGCGATCGCCCGCATTTCACCCGGCTCATTCACCGCCCCCATCACTAAAATAGGGGCATTAATCCCTGCTTTTCTCAGCTCAATCCCTTCGGGCACCGTCGCCACCCCTAGCCAGGTCGCGCCCGAATTCAGGGCCACTTGAGCTACCGTAACCGCTCCATGCCCATAGGCATCGGCTTTTACCACCGTCATCAGATCCGTACTCGGCGAGAGTAATGCTTTGAGCGATCGCACATTATGCGCTAGCGCCGCCAAATCAATCTCTACCCAGGCTCTACAGCGGCGCATTGAGGAAAGCGCAGGCGTTTGATCCCAGCTCAGCATAACGAGCGTACCTCTACTGCCTCAACAATATTTATCAACGTTCCATCATTTCAGATAGTCTATCAGCCACAAGCCGCCGATAATATGCCGTATGTGCTAGTATTTACGCATGATCCTGGCGGGATGAAATGAGTAAAGTTCTCGTTTTAAATGCTTCTTACGAACCTCTGAACATCACAAGCTGGCGACGCGCGGTGGTGCTCATCATCAAGGGCAAAGCTGAACGGCTCGAAGAGCATCATCAGCAAATCTACCCCGGATTCCAAATGCCTACGGTCATCCGGCTGCGTCACTACGTTCGCATCCCCTACAAAGAAATTCCGCTCACGCGACGAAACTTATTGCACAGAGACAACAATACCTGCCAGTACTGCGGCTATGCAGGCGACGGCCTCACCCTAGACCATGTCATTCCGCGCTCTCGGGGCGGCGGCGATAGCTGGGAAAACATCGTCAGCGCCTGCGTTCGCTGCAATGTCAAAAAAGGCAGCCGTACGCCTAAAGAAGCGCGGATGCCACTGGCTAATCCGCCTCGAAAACCCCACAGCAGCCTTTATTTCGAAATCTCCAGACATGTACGCGGCGGCGTTCATCAAGAATGGCGGCAGTACGTCATCGGACTCAATTAAACGTCACTTCAACTCGCCTCATTTCAATCAGCTATTTCAGCTCAAGGCGTCACAAATAGCGTCGCATTCCCATCAGTCAGAGTCCTATTCGCTATCCGTTATGGCCATGCGGATCTGTCTGAGTCTAAGCGGGTTACCTACGATAGATAACCACTTTGCCGCTACTCTAAACGCCTGTCTTTTATGTCGTTTTCAGACTCGATATTGTCTACGGAAAATACTTTGTTGGATAATCAAGCTTCAGAATCTAAGGAATCAATCGTCGAGACTCAGTCAGAAATGGGGGAGAGGGCGATCGCCGATCAAGCGGCCAGTCTTCGCCGCGCCGCCGGGTTCGAAGAAGACCCCGCAAAAGCGCTAGAAAAGCTGTTAAAAAAGCACAGCGGCTCCCATCAGATTGTGCTGCTGCAAGATTTTCCAGACCCGGACGCGCTTTCAGCGGCCTGGGCCTATCGCATCATTGCCAGCGCCTATAATATCCAGTGCGACATCTACTATTCTGGGACACTCAGCCATCAAGAAAATATTGCGCTGGTGAAGCTGACCAACCTGCCCGCCAAACGCTGGCCGACTCAGCCCAAAGACAGACCCGACCTAAGCCAATATCAGGGCTACATTTTAATCGACACTCAAGGGACAACCAGCCATCTAACAGATTTGGTAAAGGCCGCTGAGCTGCCGCTGATCTTAGTGGTCGATCATCATGCTAGCCAAGGCAAGCTTCGCGCCGAACTCGCTGATATTCGCCCAGATATTCACGCCACGGCAACTATCTTGACGCAGTATTTGCAGGCAGGTCTTATTCAGCTCGACCGCAGCAACATCACCCACGTCAAATGTGCAACGGCGCTAATGCATGGCCTGCGCTCAGATACGAGCCAACTAATGCAGGCGTCAGAGCCAGACTTTTTGGCCGCTGCGTACTTAAGTCAATATTATGATGCGCAGCTTTTGGGCGCGGTATTGCAGGCTTCTCGCTCTAGGCGGGTGATGGATGTGATTGAGCGATCGCTCCGCAACCGTCACATGCAAAACAGCGTCTCCATCGCGGGCGTCGGCTACTTACGCTACGAAGACAGAGATGCCATTCCTCAGGCCGCAGACTTTCTGGTCACCGAAGAAAACGTCCATACCGCCGTCGTTTATGGCATCGTCCATGACGAAGACGAAGAAAAAGAGCTGGTTGTCGGCTCGTTGCGAACCAATAAAATCACGCTCGACCCGGACGAATTTATCAAAGAAGCCTTTGGACAAGACAGCCAGGGCCGCTTCTTTGGCGGCGGCCGATCAATGGCTGGTGGCTTCGAAATTCCGGTGGGATTCCTTTCTGGTTTCTACGAAAACAGCGACTACAATCGCCAGAAGTGGGAAGTCTTCGACAAGCAAATCAAGCAAAAGCTACAGCGCCTAGTCGATCCAGAAAACGGCGTCCTCAACACTGACTAAACACCGATGGCTAAACACGGGCGGAGCATACGCAACTTCCTTAGCGGCTGTATCAGAGGTTACCTGTCCGGAGTGCATGTGACCAAATACTATAGAAGGCAGCAGTTAAGCATTTATTAACAAGGGAGTCTCCAAATGACGACATGCGAATATAGGCCGGGCTTAGAAGGCATTCCGGCCACGCAGTCGAGTATTAGCTACGTTGACGGGCAAAATGGCCTGCTGGAGTATCGCGGCATCCGCATTGAAGAGCTAGCCGCCCAAAGCAACTTCTTAGAAACGGCCTACTTACTTATTTGGGGCGGGCTGCCCACCCAGCAAGAACTCACCACCTTCGAACACGAGGTGCAGTATCATCGCCGACTCAAATACCGCATTCGCGACATGATGAAGTGCTTTCCAGAAAGCGGACATCCCATGGACGCACTGCAAGCCTGCGCAGCAGCTTTGGGCTTGTTTCACTCTCGTCGCGAGCTAGAAGATCCTAGCTATGTACAAGACGCGGTGGTGCGCATTATCGCCAAAATTCCGACAATGGTCGCCGCCTTTGCCCTAATGAGGAAAGGGAACGACCCAGTTCAGCCCAGAGACGATCTGGGCTATGCCGCTAACTTCCTCTACATGCTCAACGAGAAGGTACCCGACCCCTTAGCAGCCCGGATTTTCGACGTCTGCCTGGTGCTGCACGCAGAGCATACGATTAACGCCTCCACGTTCTCCGCAATGGTAACGGCCTCTACGCTGACTGACCCCTATGCGGTCGTGGCTTCGGCGGTCGGCACCCTAGCTGGGCCATTACATGGCGGAGCCAACGAAGAAGTCATTGCCATGCTCAAAGAAATTGGGTCGGTTGAAAACGTGCGTCCTTATGTCGAAGACCGGATGGCTAAACGGGCCAAAATCATGGGCTTTGGTCACCGTGTGTATAAAGTGAAAGATCCTAGAGCGGCGATCTTACAGCGATTGGCCGAACAGCTATTCGACAAGATGGGTCGCGACGCCTACTACGACATCGCGCTGGAGCTAGAGCTTGTAGTCGAAGAAAAGCTAGGACACAAGGGTGTGTATCCCAACGTAGATTTCTATTCGGGCTTGCTGTATCGCAAGTTGGGGATTCCGACGGACTTGTTTACGCCTATATTTGCGATCGCCCGTGGCGCAGGCTGGCTTGCCCACTGGAAAGAGCAAATCGGCGAAAACCGCATCTTCAGGCCCACCCAAATCTACACTGGCCCGCACGATCAGCCCTACGCTCATGTCGATGATCGACTTCACCTCTGGGAAAACTCTGGAAAAAGGACATCCGATCTGGCCCTTACCGAGTCCTCACGGATTGCATAACCAGCATCCAGATCTAAAAACACATCTATCGACCAAAAACTTTTTATACTTTTTCAGAAAAACAATATCTTTCAAAAGTGACTGAGATCGTTGACAAACAGGGAATCAGATAATTTACTTCCGTCAAAAGCAGCTAGAAACAGCGGCAGTGATGGGCGTTACCCCTCTTGGCAATACCGAATTGTCCCGTGAATATGTTTTCAGTGACGATTTTCAGGAACTCCAGCCCCTTCGACCTTGTGTCGAGGGGGTTTTTATGTGTACCTATTGAAAGATCGTTTAGATGGAGACTAAGCTAGACGGAGATTAAGCGCTAGAATCTTCTAAAGACAGAGCGAGTAGGATAATTGTCGTCCTAGAAAACAGTATGACTCCAGGCATAGACCTTCAAGGCACGTTCGTTCAGGCGCTGATAGATTTGGGACTCCCGGCGGGTGCCGCCAAAACCATATGGATTCCGCTACCCATGCTGCTGATGCTGTTAGCAGCAACCATCAGCATTTTTATCTCCGTCTGGCTAGAGCGTAAAATTTCCGCCGCTGCCCAGCAACGGGTTGGCCCAGAATACGTTGGGCCTTTAGGCGCACTACAAGCTGTTGCAGACGGCGTCAAGCTAGTTTTCAAAGCAGACATCACCCCCGCCAAGTCAGACCCTTACCTGTTTGTGCTGGGGCCTGTAATTGTCGTAATTCCGGTCTTTTTGTCTTTTCTTATCGTGCCCTTTGGCCAAAATATGGTCATTACCGATTTGGGCATCGGTATTTTTCTTTGGATTGCGCTCTCCAGCATCGCGCCCATTGGCTTCTTAATGGCGGGCTACTCCTCTAATAACAAGTACTCACTTTTAGGCGGACTGCGCGCCGCTGCCCAATCCATTAGCTACGAGATTCCGCTAGCGCTATCAGTTCTAGCCGTCGTCATGATGAGCAACGGCCTGAGTACTATCGACATTGTCAATCAGCAGTCTAGCTACGGCATTTTAGGCTGGAATATCTGGAGACAGCCGGTGGGCTTCGTTATCTTCTGGATTTCGGCCTTAGCAGAATGCGAGCGCTTGCCATTCGACCTACCCGAAGCAGAAGAAGAGCTGGTAGCGGGTTATCAGACTGAGTATACCGGCATGAAGTTTGGCCTGTTCTACGTCGGCTCTTACGTCAACTTGGTGCTCTCTGCCCTGATAGTTTCGGTACTTTATCTAGGCGGCTGGAACTTCCCCATTCCCGTAGAGACGCTCACCGGACTCTTTGGCATTAACGAAAACGCGCCCTGGGTGCAAATTATCACGGCTTCTTTGGGCGTCGTCATGACGATGCTCAAAGCCTACTTGCTGGTATTTCTCACTATTTTATTGCGCTGGACAGTGCCCCGCGTTCGCATCGACCAGCTTTTAGATCTAGGCTGGAAGTTCTTGCTACCGATTTCTCTGGTGAATTTGTTGGTCACCGCAGGGCTAAAACTCAGCTTCCCAATGGCCTTTGGTGGCTAAGTTCGCTTTGCCTATCTGCGCTCTTTCGCTTCTATAATCTTCGCAACCGTTTATCCTACCTAGACCTCTTGCCATGTTGAATTTCCTCAAACAAGTTGGAGACTACGCCAAAGAGACCGTTCAGGCAGCTAAGTTTATCGGTCAAGGTCTGTCCGTCACATTCGACCACATGAGCCGTCGCCCAGTCACGGTGAAATACCCCTACGAAAAGCTGATTCCGTCAGAACGCTATCGGGGCCGCATTCACTTCGAGTTTGACAAGTGTATTTCCTGCGAAGTGTGCGTTCGTGTTTGCCCGATTAACCTGCCAGTGGTGGACTGGGAGTTCAACCGAGAAACTAAGAAAAAGACGCTGAATCACTACAGCATCGACTTTGGCGTCTGCATTTTCTGCGGTAACTGCGTGGAGTATTGCCCGACTAACTGCCTGTCGATGACGGAGGAGTACGAACTATCAGCGTATGATCGCCATAACCTCAACTACGACAGCGTAGCGCTAGGTCGATTGCCTTACAAGGTGACTGACGATCCGATGGTAGAAGCCATGAGAGAGCTGGCTTACTTGCCTAAAGGCGTGTTAGACCCTCATGATTTGCCAGCCGGATCGCAGCGGGCTGGGCGATCGCCTAAAGACATCCTCGCCGAGCTAGAAGCCGAGAAAGCAAAAGCAGACGCTAATAAACCCGCTGAAGCGACGGCTGAAAGTAAAGAGTAGATGGTAAATTAATCAGGGCGATGGCAGGCACTCTTAAGCAAAGACTCAGGCCATCCACCGGAACAGCAGTAAAGCAGAAAATCGTGAGGAGAAAATTACTTTGAACTTGGCAGAAGGTGTTCAGCTAGTCTCGTTTGCTATCCTAGCCACGATTGTAATCGTGGGTGCGCTGGGTGTAGTTTTACTTTCTAACATTGTTTATTCTGCGTTTTTGCTCGGGCTGGTTTTTATCAGCATCTCTGGCATCTATATTTTGTTGAATGCAGGTTTTGTAGCGGCGGCGCAAGTGCTGGTCTATGTGGGCGCAGTTAACGTGCTGATTCTGTTTGGAATCATGCTAGTTAACAAACAAGAAGACTTCGTCCCGATTAAAAATGAGTGGATTGGCAGAGCGACAACGGGCGCGGTTTGTGTCGGCATTTTTGCGCTGCTAGGTAATACGGTACTGTCGCACCCCTGGTTAATCTCTACCGAAGTAGCCGCTGGCGACCAGGCGATTGAGATTATTGGTCGGCATTTCTTTACCGACTTTTTGCTTCCTTTCGAGCTAGCTTCGGTGCTGCTACTCGTTGCGTTAGTAGGCGCAATTATTCTGGCCCGCCGCGAGTATATCCCCGACGAAGCCGTTCCCCAAGGCGAATCTTTAACCTTGCCGGAGCGTCCTCGCGAGCTGGTGGCTGCTGGTGCACGAGACGAAGATTAATCCGCAAGGACCGCAGATTCAGCTCAGGGCAGATTCTCGTTTAGCTATTTCTATCCAAGCCGCAGACTCATTCCTATGCAACTCGAATATTTCTTACTGCTAGCCGCCGCCCTATTCTGCATTGGCGTTTACGGCTTAGTCTCTAGCCGCAATGTCATCCGAGTACTGATGTCGATTGAGCTAATGCTCAATGCGGTTAACATCAACTTAATGGCGTTTTCTAATTATCTCGACCCGGCACAGATCAAGGGACAGGTATTTTCAGTCTTCGTGATTACGATTGCAGCCGCTGAAGCCGCAGTGGGTCTGGCAATTGTCCTATCGATCTATCGCAACCGCGACACGGTAGACATGGAGCGGTTTAACTTGCTCAAGTGGTAGCCGCGATCTTTATAAAGGGCTGCCTCTATAAACTGCTAATAAGCCAACCGCTAATGAGCCGGATGTTACTTAGGGCAAGTTCGTGCAGCTAGAGCAGGTCGTAATCGTATACAAGGCGGGCAACCAGCTAAGCAGAGGCTGGGCCGATAAGTGCGCGCGGCAGCTAGAGGCGCTGGGCGCTAAGGTAATGATGGGGCCTAGCGGAGCGCAAGATAATCCCTATCCGGTCTTCTTGGAGTCAACGCCTATTCCCATTGACCTAGCGGTGGTTTTGGGCGGTGATGGTACAGCGCTGGCTGCGGCCAGACATTTAGCAGCGGATGATATTCCGATACTGGCCGTTAACGTAGGCGGACACCTGGGCTTTTTGACGGAGTCTGTTGAGGTCACGGGCGATTTGGGGGGGGTTTGGGATCGACTACAGTCGGACAAGTTTGCGGTGCAGCAGCGGATGATGCTTCAGGCCCGAACGTACCGGGGGCCGTCGGGTCAGTTTGATGCGGTGAGCGATCGCTACTTTGCCCTCAACGAAATGTGTGTCAAACCCGCCTCGCCAAACCGCATGATTACCTCCATTTTGGAAGTAGAAATCGACGGCGAAGTGGTCGATCAGTATCAGGGCGACGGGCTGCTTATTAGTACGCCCACCGGCACCACCGGCTACACGGTTTCGGCAAATGGCCCAATTGTTCACCCTGGGATGCACTCCATTACCGTCACGCCGATTTGCCCCATGAGCCTATCGAGCCGTCCGATTGTGCTGCCACCCGGCTGTACGGTGAGCGTTTGGCCGCTAAAAGATGAAGAGGGCAACACCAAGCTTTGGACAGACGGCGTGTTTGGCACCGCTATTTGGCCTCAGCAGCGGGTCGATATTCGGATGGCCGAGCACCTAGCAAAATTTATTATTTTGCAAAGGGATCACTCCTACTATCGAACGCTGCGCAGTAAGTTGCAGTGGGCAGGTGCCAGAGTAGATTACAGCGAGAATGCTGAATCTGGGCCGAATGTGCCTAAAGATTCAAAAACTAGAAGCGACAAGGACTAGCAGAATCGGTCTAGAAAAAGACAGCCGCTAGACCCACTATTTCACCGCCCAGAGCCTTCTAAGAACAACTTAATTCCGACCTCCACGCTTAGCTTCGTAGAGACCTAGATCGGTGGTATCGACCAGTGTGCTCATAAGCCATGTCTTGCTTGGGAACAAGCGTGGTACTGATGCCGGTACAGGTGCCAAAACAGGTCTTTAAGCAACAGCACAAAGGAAATAGACGAGAGGGTGTCCATTCAACGAAGCAGTTATAGCTTATGAGGTCCTGATGAGGATAGTCATGATCTCGCTCAGGCTGAGCGTTGGCGAAGCCTCTCTAAAAGAGAATCGCCGACGGCGTCAGCGATTCTCTTTTTTTTGTGCCGTTCTTATCCCGAACTGACGTTATTTAGAATCTTTTCCGTCGAGGAGGAGTAAGGACTACTCGTGCCGCGTTAGTTGGGTAAGCAGACACCTTCAGACGTCAGTTCCGATACGTTGTTATCAGTATTTACTCGGTGGGAGATGCCGTTAAATCTACGATTGAAATGACAATTTTGCTCGCTTCCACTGGTGAAACATTCTGGCAAGGTGGTTGAGCAGGGTAGTTTTGCGCAATCGTTGTGGCTCCGACTAGTCGATATGAGCCGTCAGTATTGGTCAGCCACTGACTAAAGAGTTGGCTGGGCTGATCAGCTTTGTCCGCAGGGCTGTAGTAAAGGTCGTGGGCTGCGCCGAATGCCGGTGAGTCAAAAGATTGAGTCGTCAGGCCATCCGTATTTTCGGGAGGGGACGGTTGACGACGGTATTCAATGGCAAAACATTGATTCTTTGGATCGCGGTAGATCAAACCATAAGACTGCAACCCGTCTAAGCGATAGTCAGCTAGGACAAAATCGGATGGAATGTAGGCGGGAGCCATCACCGGCAGATGATTGATTTTCGTTAGGACTTCTGGCGAAATTTTACCCAAGAAAGCGCCTGCGGGTGGCGGTGGCGGCACAGAAGTAGAAGGTACAGGCAATTCGTTAGGGGATGCTGGTTCACTCTGGAGCGAAGGGCTACAGCTCGATAGACTAACAATCAGTAGCGCGATTACCCATAGAACAGGCTTTTTCAAGCGATTTCTCCTATTTTCTCTACTACTTCCTAAACCATTGGACTGTAGGGCTGACCACTCTTGTACTCGAACCGCCTGATACCATCCGCCGTCGGAACGCAGACCAAATCTTTGTCTGGATAGTCTGCGCGATCTGGAGAGGTTCTATCGCCCACTTCTAAATACACTGCCGAGTGCTCAGAGCGATTAACCAAGTGATGTCCATTGGCCACGCCTGCCGCAAATCCTGCCATCTCTCCAGCGGTTAGCGTCTGCTCGCCTTCGTCGGTAATCAGCGTGAGTTCGCCTTGGACAACATACACAAACTCATCTTGAGCTGAGTGCCAGTGACGAAGGGCGGATTGTGCGCCGGGTTCGAGGGTAGTTAGGTTTACGCCAAAGTTTTTGAGTCCGGCAGCTTCGCCGACTTTTTTACGCGATCGCCCTTCCACCACCGACCTAAAAGGCTCTGGATAAGTCGTCCCGGTCTGCGTAGAAATCGCCTTAGGATCTATTTTCATCAGGTTTATATTTTAGGCGTCTACGTCTTGTAAAGCTAAATATCTAAAGCGCACAGGTCTGAAGAATGCACTAGACCTTAGCTATCCATCCTGGCTCGATGGGGATTGCCATAAATTCTGGGCGAGCCTCCAGACGTTGAGACAATACTGAAACGGCTGGATAGCTATGAACATTAATAACATCAGGCATTAGAAACTGCGTAAATTGCCAGGCAACACCCACGGTGATGTCAGCCTGAGAAAGTTGTCCGCCTACCAACCAATCATCGGTATCAGCAGCGTAGGGTTCGATTAGATCGTAGGCAGCAACTAATTGGGATTGGATGCGATCGCGCCAAGGCTGGTACTGCTTATCGTTAGGTCGCTTGCGTTCGTATTCAATTTGCACACTTTTATCACAGGCATTTAGCCCTAGTCCGATTAGCCGAATGGCCGTTTGGTAGTCGGCGATCGCCTCAGGCATCAGCGTTTTCCCATTATCAGCGATGCGCTTTGCATAGTTCAGTATCAGCGTCGAATCCATCAATACCTCACCGTCGTCGCAAACAAACGAAGGTGCTTTCAACAGCGGATTGACTTTGCTAAACGCATCCATACTCCGAAACACAGAAATCTCAGACAGCTCGAAAGGAATAGCTAGATAGCGCAAAGAGAGCGCCACCCGTCGAACATAAGGAGAATCGAGCATTCCGACTAGCTGCATCTATCTACCTGGTATTACGTATGCTTTTAAGGAAACCACGGATCTGCCGTTCCGTTAAGCAGGCAACGCTGAAAAAATCCCTTCTATCAAAGATTTCGTTTTGTCATCGAGCTTTCTCCAATCCACCTCACCCGACGAAGCCAACAAGTCGATATCCGCTTCGAGCGATCTATCCGAATCCGTAGAATAGTTCGTGGTACAAACCTGATAGCACAGCGCCCAGACATCTACAGTTTGTTCCGCAGCCTTCGCCTTTGTTAGCTTAAGCGTATAGAGCGGCGACGGTTGAGGCAGTTGCGACATTAACGCAGCGACTCGATCATGCTCTTCGGTAGGGACCCCATGAAGCTGCTGCTGAAGTTTGGAATAGGTCTGCTTTTGCGCTTCGGTCGTCTCTTCTGGCCAAATCAAATTCTCTTCGTATTCACCCTTCCAGGTAGACTCATCCAACTGCTTACGCAGATTATCAATCACGCGAATCAGCGCAGGCTGCATCAACTGTTCGACCTGAGCGCGCGCCAATGGTGTAGAAAATGTAGATGTCATAAAAGATGTCACGGAGCCTCCTTTTCGTCCATTCGAAACCAGGCGGTCAGGGCCACCGCGAGACCATCCGCCGCGTCGTCTGGCTTAGGAATTTTATCTAGCTTTAGTTCGCGCGTAATCGCATCTTGCACATCTGCTTTGTCGGCATTGCCATGTCCGGTAATAGACTGCTTTATTTGAGCAGGTGTAAACTCGACAAAAGGCAAGTTGCGCTGAGCCAGCACCAGCATCACCACGCCGCGAGCCTGCGCGACCAAAATGGTATTACCCATTTTATAGAAAAACAGTTTCTCAATGGATACTAAATCAGGCTGGTACTCGTCAATCACACTGTGCAAATCGTCGTAGATAGTAGATAGACGCTTACCCATGTCGGTGCGAGCAGCCGTCTGGACGATGCCGTAGTCAATGACTTGGATATCTGGGTTGAGCGATCGCATTTTGGCCGGGTCGTACTCAATCACACCAAAGCCCAAAATAGCTAACCCTGGGTCAAGCCCTAAGATACGTTGTGTCATAAGGTCTGTCCACAGGATTGTCCTGACGTTATATAGTCTGATATCGTCCTGACTGGCCTAAGCTATCGAACGCCCGCAGGCTGACGGCCATTCGAGCTAGGTTCGGCGACCCCAAACGTTTTGCTAAACGTTTTTTCAACCTTAAATCCAGAATCAATCGACTCCAACGGATCTTTACGCAAACGGTGACGCAAGCAGAGAGCAATCACCGTTTGAATATCTTCTAAGGTCACTTCAGTGCGGCCCTCGTAGGCAGCTAGCGCTTTAGCCGCCCGGTTGGTTACAATATCGCCGCGCAAGCCATCCACATTTAGCTCCGAGCAAACCTCTGAAATTTTAACGCGAAACTCACGCTCTAGCTGCACATCTTTCAGCCGTTTCTGAGCATCGAGAATCTTCTCGCGAAGCGCATCCTGCTCAGTTTTGCACTGAGTCGAGAACGCATCGGGGCTTTGGTCAAAAGCGGTACGCTGCTCCACAATTTGTACGCGCTGCTCAGGATCGCGCACGGTACGAATTTCAGCGTGCATCCCAAAGCGATCCAGCAGTTGAGGACGCAGTTCGCCTTCCTCGGGGTTGCCTGAACCGATGAGCACAAACTCCGCCGGGTGACGAATAGAAATGCCCTCACGCTCTACCGTGTTCCACCCGGAGGCCGCTGAGTCTAGCAGAACGTCTACTAGGTGATCGTCTAGTAAATTGACCTCATCCACGTAGAGCAAGCCGCGATTGGCTTTAGCTAGTAGCCCTGGCTCAAAGGCTTTTTTACCCTCCGACAGAGCTTTTTCAATATCAATGGTGCCGCAAACCCGGTCTTCGGTTGCGCCTAAGGGCAGATCTACCATAGGCACTTTCTTGGTGCCCACAACCACTTCTGTGTCGCCTAAATCCGCTTTCACATCAGGATTATCAGGCGCACGGTTAAAGGGATCGTTTTCAGCGACCTCAATTTCGGGGAGGAGGTCGGCGAGGGCGCGAATAGTCGTGGATTTGCCTGTGCCGCGATCGCCCATAATCATCACGCCACCAATCTTAGGATCGATCACATTGAGAATCAGCGCTAACTTCATATCCTCTTGGCCGATGACCGCAGTAAAGGGAAAGACGGCTCTTTTCGCTGGCGGCTTGGGGGTGCTCACAGGTTTATCTATCTATCTATTAGTTATTGTCTAACCATTGTGCCATAGGAAGATGACCCTGTTGACTACTCCCCGTCCTAAAGGAACGGGGATTCCCCAGCTCACGCTGAGGGGTTTCTGCTTCAAAGCAACTGCCGCACGAGAGCTAGGCTCTTGCAGGTCTTACGCTCGCTCCACAGACTTCGACCGCTAGACCAGCGGCAAGTATATTCATCGCTGCGTTGATATCTCTATCATGCTGAACCGCACAGCTAGGACATGTCCAATTGCGAATACTCAACGGCAGCTTATTGACCGTGTGACCGCACGAATGACAGCGCTTAGAACTCGGGAACCAGCGGTCAATCTTGACCAGCGTTCGCCCGTACCACTCGCACTTGTATTCAAGCTGCCTCACCAACTCACCCCAGCTCGCATCACTGATCGCCTGAGCGAGCTTGTGGTTTCTCATTAGGTTCTTCACAGCCAAGTCCTCGACGGCAATCAATTGGTTTTCTCGCACCAATCGAGTCGTCAGCTTGTGAAGCAAATCTCTTCTAGCATCCACAATCTCAGCGTAAACGCGGGCCACCCGCTCTCTCGCTTTATAACGGTTGTTCGAGCCTTTCACCTTACGGCTAAGCGCCTTCTGAGCTTTGCACAGCTTGCGATACTTAGCCTTAAACCCTTTCGAATTGGCAACCTTCTCGCCCGTGCTGAGCGTCATCAGGCTAGTGATACCCAGGTCAATGCCAATCTGGTTGTCAGATTTTGGCAGCGGCTCTATATCAACGTCTACCAACAAAGAAACCGTCCATCTGCCAGCAGGCGAAAGCTTGACGGTGATAGTCGAAGGCTCAGCGTTAGCAGGCAAAAATCGACTCCAGCGAATCGGCAGCGGCTGCGCGCATTTAGCCAAGTAGACTTGACCGCCAGTGTACTTAAACGCCGACTTCGTAAACTCAGCGCTACCGCCGTTTCGCTTCTGTTTGAAGTTCGGGTACTTGGCCCGCCCTGCGAAGAAGTGAGTGAAAGCGCTTTGCAGATGTCTTAGCCCTTGCTGAAGCGCGACGCTGCTAACCTCCGTCAAGAAAGACAGCTCAGCCTCTTTCTTCCAGCTCGTGAGCAGCTTAGAAGTATCGCTATAGCTAACTCGCTTTTGTTCTCCATACCAAGCTTCAGTCCTGACAGACAGGGCTTTGTTGTAGACCAAGCGAGCGCAACCCAACGTCCGCCGCAGCAAGTTCTCTTGCTCAACGGTGGGGTAGAAACGATACTTGAAAGCTTTGTTGCTCATGCCTTAAATTATAGCGTGTTCTCTGTAAGAAGATGGCCAAATTACGACGAAGCATAGGCTAAGACTGTTCGCTAGCAATCACTTGAGAGAGGTATGTCACGACATCTCTGCCCTAAAGGGAACGGGGTTTTGTGACCTGCTCTCAAACTCTCTTCAAACTGACAAGCTGCTCTACGTAAAGCAAAAAGCAGACACCTCTAGATGAAGCGCCTGCCTTTCAGCTTATGAGCAAATCAATGCGAATCGGAGCGACAGGATTTGAACCTGCGACCCCTACTACCCCAAAGTAGTGCGCTACCAAGCTGCGCTACGCCCCGAAGTGTTCGATTTGCCTATCAAGAATAGCATACCTATGCGCGGCGGTTGTCTTTAGTCACACGCCACGCGCCCTCCCCACCCGAGCGAAATCCAACGCGGTTGAAGGCAAAGCCCGCCTCGTAAAAGGTGGTGCCATAGCTGTCGATTTCTTTTAGAGAGAGCTTGAGTAGATTAGAAAGTTCGGAGGTTCTAAGCTGCCATCCCTTGCCAGCAGCGCTCTCTAGCGATTCGTAATAGGCCAGCGGGTCAGTGGGTTGAATTTTAGCGGCAAGTTCCTCAGCAAATACTTTCATCAGCGTCAGCATCTCTGAGTTGCTGATGGTTAGATCAGAGGAGCCGACTTCATCTGTCGCGCCAGCGCTCTGTCTACATCCGCTGCCTCGACGCGCTATAAATTCGGCAACGTTCCCGCCTACCTTAATAAAATCATGTAGCGCATCTAATTCAGTTAACTGCTCAGCGCTGACATAGGCCCTGTTGCCGATTTTTTCGCGGTCAATTCCTAAGTCTTTCATGCGCTTGTATACAGCGCTTCTAGCTAACTTGTAGCGAGTAATTAGCTGATTGACCGGGACTCTGTCTATATCGCCATCGCTCATACTCTATCCTCTGGACAGTCCTCAGGAAGACTTCTACACATACTATCCTTAAGACTGTCTGGAGGACAAGAAAGAGCGCCTAGTTGTAATGGCTCTAGGCGCTTAAGGCTCTGCAATGAGCCTAAGTCCGATTTGTTACGGCCCCGCCATTACTTGATCTAAAAGACTAAGAACGTATTGTTCGCTTTGGTAGTCGCCGATGCCCTGGTAGATATTCAGCGCTTGTCGGAAGTGGGACTCTGCCTGTGAATAGTCCCCGATGGCCCAGTAGCTATCAGCGATGCCCTGCAAAGCAGCGGCGGTACTAGGATGATCGCCTAGCGCCTGATAAATAGCGCGCGCCTGCCCTTGAGAACTAATCGACTGCTGATGATTGCCTAGAAGCGCATAGACAACGCCTATACCCATGAGGGCTTCGGCTTCCTGTTGCTGGCTACCGATGCTGCGAGCAGCAGAAATCGCCCGTTCGTATGAGGCGATCTCCGTCTGATACTGCCCTGACTTCATCTGCTGCCAGCCTTCGTCCAACAGTCTGTTTGCTTCGGCTAATAGCTCATTTGCAGTGGTTTGAGCGATCGCCGAAGCGGACTCAGAAGCTAGAGCAAGAAGAGTAAACGGGTGGTAGAACCCCAAGCTTATAGAAGAATTAATCCAGGCGGTGATGGCAAAGCCACTCACAGAAAGAGCAATTCCATTGCGGCAGACCCTGTTTGAGATTTGCATAGCTAGATACGGAGAATGAGTAGGTGCTACTTTATACTAGCCCTGCCAGTGATCTCAGTCACGATGCAACTCTACTTTCGTTCTGTCAGCCCAGCATCTCCACGAATCGCTGCTGTAGCAACCGATACAATGATCTCGATAGGTTTAGTATCCGTAGCTCCAGCGAGCGTAGTATCCGCGCGCGTCGATATGGGTGAAAATTGAGGAGCTAGCCAGACCGCCTCGACTGCCCCACCAGCTATTGAGCTGATCGTAAACGGTATAGGAATGGAGGCCAGTCACGACAAAGTCGATGGCGTCTCCAGACATATGGCGCGAATACAGCGCCCCGCCAACTGCCCGGTTGGAGGCCGGGTCGCGATACCAGGAATTGATGCTAATGGGGCGATCGCCCAATCGAGCGCGGACTTCTTCCATCACTCTCGCAATGCGAATAATGCCATAGGTCACGTTGCGATTTACCGGAATGCGGCTGCCATCTTTAGTCGCTTCTGCCCAAGTGAAATTGCCGTTAGGGACAATCGGCTCGGATAGGTAAAAGGTGCTGTTAAAGCCGGGGAGTTGGAAAGCGCCAGTAGGCTTGCTCGTAACCGGCGGTGTCGACGTAGGGACGGACTGAGGGGTAGCGCCGCTTTGGTGAGGTGTATTGTCGGACTGGTTGCCTTCAACGACAATGTCTGGGGCATAGGCGTACCATTCTTTATAGCTGCGATCGCCCAATCCGGTATTTGCCAGCACCACTCGAACATGATTACCCTCAGCTAGCTGGCTTTCGATTAGTTCAAACTGAGTGCCGTTTTTCACAAAAATTTTCTCAGAGGCAGAAAGCTGAGAAGACAGCACGGGCCGGAGCTTGAAGAGCGTATCGCTGACAACTTTGAGCTTAATGGTAGAGCCAGAGATCTGCACATCGGGCTGGTAGGCGTACCAAGTATTGCGATTATTAGGGCCAAGAAACTTATTGGCTAACGCTATTTTGACGTGGTTACCCGCAGCCGGTAGATAAGATTGCAGGTCGAACTCAGTTTTATTTTTGACAAATACCTTTTCATCATTCGCAAGCTGAGAGGACAGAGCAGGCCGCTCCTTAAAAAGCGTGTCGCTAACCACGCGGAGCTTAACTGGCGAAGATTCAATTTGAATATCTGGATTGTAGCCGTACCAGATGCGTTGATTATTACCGAGCGTTTGGTTAGCTAAAACCAGCCGCGTATGGTTGCCTTCAGCCTCGGTGTACGAAATAACTTCGAACTCGGTGCCGTTTTTGACAAAAACCTTCTCTGATTGAGAGAGCTGGCTTGATAGCTTGGGACTGAGCTTGAACAGCGTATCGCTAACCACTTTTACTTTCACTGCAAACTCAGCTCCCTAATGATGATGTGAGGCCATTGGCATCTTAGCGCCTGCACTTGGATGACTCGCTCCAAGGTCAATCTAAACCCTAATGCCTCAGGTAAAATAACAAAACTTGTTTCATTTATAAACTTTGAGGGGTCAGACAGGCGTGATTTAAAGGCAACTTCCACACTGATTCGGCCAATATAACGGCCAATCTCGTGAATTAGAGATCGACACTCAGATCGAAAAAAGGCGCTTCGCCCAAGGCTTTAACCAGTTCGACCGCCGCTTCTGGGGGCCATTCGCCCTCACCTTTACGCCCGCTGAGTAAAATAAATCGCAGACTGTAGAGAGCAGGAAACCCTTCTACCTCTAGCCAAATAGTCGCTGTTTCTTGCTCGCAGGTGAGCTTTTCCTCATCCATCAGCTCTGAGGCCATGTCCCGCATCGTGTCGCTAAGTTGCCGGACGCAGCGGCAAAAGTCTGAAAATTCAGTCGCTGTGAGTTCTATCGCCCAGTGCTCTCCGGAGAGCAGTCCGCAAAATTTTTCGGCAGTCGGGTCCCAGCCGAGCCGCCAGCCATTACCCGATTTAATCTGGCGATTCATCTGGCGCTAGGGGGTGGGAGAGTTTCCATTCGAGCCGAAAGTTCGTAGGGCGTTCCTTGCTGTAGAGGTGATAGCGAATAATTCTAGCGACTAGGGTATTGTCTTCTGCCACCTGCCCGGTTTTGCTGCTGTATTGATTTTCTAAGGGCAGCGCTGGCAGTTGCTCGTAGATCTTGGGGCGATCGCCCCAGGATCGATCCGACGCAGTTGAGCGGGCTGAGCCTGTGCAGGCGCAAGACTCGTCAACAAAAATGGAGAGCGTTGCCAATCAACTCTCCCCACGCCTATCAAAATAAAAGTCACCGTTCCTAAAAATCCTATTTGGAGCCGCCTCAACCCACGATTTCGGCTTGAGAAATGCTTCATAGGCGTTACTTTCTGAAAACAGTGGACGCTTTAATTTTGCTAACCTTTACTCGCCAATAATTTCAGGCTGAGTGAGTTCGTCCGACATCTCCACGATTGCTCGTAGCACGGGCTTCATTTTGGACTCGTCCATATTATCGAATTCTTCGAAACGACGACGCTGAGCGCGGTTGGCTACCTGCACCGTAATCCGGTAGCGGTTGGAGGCAGCGCTGATTAAATCTTCAGTGCGGCGCATGACCTGCTGACTGTCAAAAGGAAGTCGCTTCATAGGGTTCAAAAATAGATAGAGATTTTTCAGTGTAGCAAACTCAAGGGCCATTAAGGTTTGACGGTGCGCTAGTCTTCCTTTCTCAGGCCATAGGCGGTAAACGGCGCGACGAATAGCTGAAGGTCAAGGTCGCTAATTTGTTGGCGGATGGTTTGAGCGATCGCCTCCGCTTGTTCAGGCAGTTCGCACAGCGTAAAAACAGTCGGGCCAGAGCCAGACATCATGGTTCCTAGTCCGCCCTGTCCCACAGCCGCAGCGGTCATGGTTTCTTTAAGCTGCGCCACTTTTGGGTGAGCAGGCAAGACAACCTTTTCCAAATCGTTGTGTAAATAATTGCCAATTGTCGGCGGATTAAGGTCGCGCAGCGCCTTCACCATCGTGCTAGAACGAATGCGAGCCTGACGTTCTTCTAGGGTGGCGCGATCGCCGATTGGCTGATAAGTCTGCTCGAACCGCTGGCGATAGGTTTTGTAGGCCCAGGGCGTAGAGACGGAGAGGCTGCTGTATTTGGCTAAGACGACGGTAAGCTTAGGCGTATGAGAAATGGAGGCCACTTCTTCGCCTCTGCCAGTAGCGATCGCACACCCGCCCACAAAGCAAAAGGGAATATCCGAGCCAAGCTGTGCGCCCAGTTCTTGCAGCTCTAGGCGAGTTAATCCTAAGTTCCACAGCATGTTCAGCCCTAGCAGGGTCGCTGCCGCATTCGACGAGCCACCGGCTAGCCCCGCGCCGACTGGAATTTTTTTCTCAATATGAATCTCTACGCCGCCAAACTGATTGGTTCTGTTCGGAAAGGTCTTTTGCACCAGCGTCACGGCTTTATAGGCCAGATTTGAGGCATCTGTCGGCACCTGTGGATGGTCGCACTCAATGCGAGTATTCGGCGTGTTGAGCGGGGTTAAGGTGATGCGATCGCACAGAGCAACGCTCTGCATCACCATCACCAGCTCGTGAAATCCATCCGGGCGATCGCCCACAATTTCGAGATAGAGATTGATTTTGGCATTAGCAAGAATAGTTAGCATAGATTAAGACACTGGAGAGTTAGACGTGATCGCCCCTATTTTTTCATCAACGGCATCGCTAAGCGACACCCACTGAGCCACGCCTAGCTCTTCCGCACGAGCTTGAGGATTAATCGAAAGGCTCTCTAAAACTGAGCTAAGCGCATCGCGTTCGATAATACTCTGTAGATTGTTGCGAAGCATTTTTCGCTTTTGAGAAAAGCCCAGCTTGACCAGTTGGCCCAGTCTGACCGGATCTTGGGCCGGAGTCGGGAACGGACGCGGACGGATGCGAATGACGGCAGAGTCTACCTTTGGCGGTGGCTTGAAGGCGCTAGGCGGCACCGGACAAATTTCTGTACAGTCGGCCAAATACTGAGCGCGAATAGTGAGTGCGCCGTTGGCTCTAGTACCCGGTTCGGCGCAGAGGCGATCGCTAATTTCTTTTTGCACCAGCAGCACAATATTGTCGAAAGGCTGCGGATTCGGCTGGCGCAGCGTCCCCAGCAGTTTTTCTAAAATGGGCGCAGTGATGTAATAGGGAATGTTCGCCACAACCTTATTAGGGCGCGGCTGTTCAAAGTCGATCAGCGCCTGCTCAAAGTTCAGCTTCAGAAAATCCGACTCAATCAATCGAAACTGCCCCGAGGCCACGTCAGCAATGAACTGTTCGCTAAGCTGTAAGCACAGGTCTCGGTCGATCTCAACGGCCAGAACGGGCGCGACTGAGTTGAGTAATCGCTGCGTGAGGACGCCCTGACCGGGGCCGATTTCTAAGATGCGATCGCCCTCCACAATTTCCGCTGCCGTTACAATCTGGTTAAGCACCTGATCGCTTTGGAGCCAGTGTTGGCCAAATCTTTTGCGCGCTCTTTGGGCCACTGGCAAAATCGTCCTAATCTAAGAAAATAGTCTCTCATTCTAGAAGTGAATCGCCCAAGCCGTAAACCGCCATGAATGATTACTATGGAAAAAGACGCGGCCCAAACATTGAGTTGTTTAGCGTGATAACCCAGCGATCGCCCTATGAATAAGCCTACAAATCTCAGCAACCCGCCCATAGAAGAGAAGCTTTCGGCCACCCCCCTACGCTGCTTCACAGGGGCACTCACCGCAGGCACATTTTCTTTACTAGCCTATCGGCTGACGCTCTCTATCGCCACGAACTTTGCCAATAAGCCGGTAACTTCAGATAATCCAGCCGTCGTGAATATCTCGGCAGCAGTGCGAACGCTAGTAACCGGCATGGTGGCTTTAGGGGCGGGCGTATTTGGCATTGCGGCGATTGGCCTAGCCGCACTCGGCATCCAGCTATTAATTAAGAAAGCGACGGGAACAAAAACAGACGCCCTGGATGAATCGGGTTCATCTGAACCGTAGTTTGAGCAGCCGTTTGAGCAGCCGTTTGAGCAGCGATCTCCAGAGATTGCTCATCGGCCTGACGGGTGATGAGGTATCCTAACGACAATAAAAGCGCCCGCAAAGAGCGCCCATAGAGAGCGTCAATTTGATCGCGTTGATTTATTGGGATTGTCTTAAGAGAGCCATATGTCACAGATTTTCATCTCAGCCGGTCACGGCGGCCTGGAAAATGGCGTGCGTGATGTGGGCGCAACAATCGCGGGTACAACCGAAGCGCAGGAGATGATTGCGTTAAGAGATTTGATATTGCCAGAATTGCGATCGCGCGGTTATGAAGTCCTCTCTGTCCCCGACGACCTCAGCGCTAGCCAAAGCATCGCCTGGATTAACGCCCGCGCTAAATCTGGCTCAGTCGCCCTCGAAATCCACGCCGAAAAATTTAGCAACCAGGCCACCCGAGGGGCCACCGTCTATTACATCGCCAACAACAGAGAACGCCGCAAACAGGCAGAACTCATCCTGCTTTCTCTGATCAAGCAAGTGCCGACGCTACCCAGTAGAGGCGTTCGCCCAGACACCTCATCGGGCAACGGTCGGCTCCAGTTTGTTCGACAAACCCTGCCCCCGGCCTTACTCGCTGAAATTGCCTACCTCACCAACGCCAACGACTTCGCACTCCTCACTCAGCGCCGTCGCGACTTTGCCATTGGGTTAGCCAATGGGCTAGCCGCCTGGAGCGACATCGTCTCAGGAACTAAACCCTCTCGGCCTACTGTGCCTGACCCTACTCCGTCTAGCCCCACAGTGCCTGATGACTATCCCCGCATTAATATCTCCATTAACGGCGGCGAGCCTTATGCCGAGCAGGGGATCATCATTAAAGGCAACGCCTATCTGCCAATCGATCTGGCCGACCGGCTAGGCGTTGCGATCACAGGCCAAGAAATTAGCCGCGTTCGCTATCGGGGCATAGTCTATATCAAGGCTGTTGACCTCAAGCCCTTCAGGGTCTCAGTGGGCTGGGATGCCGCCTCGCGGACGCTGAAATTAACGACGGCAGCGGCGCTGAATATTTGCCCTGGCACCATCGACTTGATCATGAGTCATGGCAGCACTACGGAGTTTCACCTCACGCTGTTTTTGCGCGCAGAAAACGAGAAGGCGCTGGAGCTGTTTCCGAACCTACCGGCGCTCTATCGCGAAGAAGCCACCATTGAAGGAGTAGATTATGACATTGCCTTTTGCCAGATGTGCGTAGAAACGGATTTTTTACGCTTTGCGGGGCCGCTGCGACCCGAGCAGAACAACTTTGCTAGATTGGCGAACGGATCGGGCAATCTGGCCAGATTCGACAGCGCTCAGTTAGGGGTTCGCGCTCAGATTCAGCATCTTAAGGCATATGCCAGCACAGAGCCGCTGGTACGGCCTCAAGTCGATCCGCGCTTTGAGTTTGTCAAAAGGGGCGTCGCGCCTTTCGTCGGACAGCTCTCTGGATTGTGGTCAGCAGATCCGCTCTATGGGCAGAAGATTTTAGCTCGACTAGAAAACCTGTACAAAGTAGCTGGCATTCTTTAGCGAGCAGCGCCCAGCGATTAGACCACCCATTCCATCAATTCAGGGGTCAACTCGGAAACTGCCACTGCATATGTTTAGAATGGCTCAAATTTCCGGGATGGTTGGGGAACGCTGGAAAAATAATTCAATCCAACTTGATACCGTCTGCTACTCACACCTTCTGCACGGCTCCTATGAACTCGCACAACGCTTTTGCTAAAAACTGGCTCTTTCGCCTGAGCGCAACTCAGCCAGTAGGCTCTGGTAAAACGCCACTGTCCACGCTGAAAAAAGGTCTGGCCTGGTGCGGTGGATTGTTGGTATGGCTGATTTTGATACTGCCTGCTCAAGCCGCCGTGGAAATGCGCGTGGCCGTTAGTCAGGGTAATAACGCGATTAGCGTGGGCACCTCTACGCAGGGCATCATCAAAAATGGCAGCGGACAGGCGCTTTATCAGCTACCTGGGCTTCAGGGCATCACGATTGAAGCGGATGCAACTGGGGTGGATTTGACCAACGGCGGCAATACGCTAGCAGAGTCCAACGCTTTTTGGCTAGAGCCTTCTGAAGATGGCTTTGTGTGGATAGGCGACAAGTGGTATCGCGGCCGCGTGATGGTGACGCTAGAAGGCGGTAAGCTGACGGCAATTAACTACGTGGATTTGGAAGATTATTTGTACAGCGTAGTGGGTAGCGAAATGCCGGTTAGCTGGCCTCAAGCGGCCTTGCAGTCTCAGGCTGTAGCGGCTCGCTCCTATGCGCTGTATAAGCAGGCGCGAACTCGCAATCCGCTGTATGACGTGGACGCCACTACTACTTACCAAGTTTATAAAGGGCTGTTGCAAGAAGCGCCTAGCACCATTTCGGCGGTCGATGCCACCAAGAATCAGGTCGTGACCTACAACGGTCAAGTAATTGAGGCTCTTTTCCACTCTTCTTCGGGTGGCTTTACCGAGAATGCGAGTGATGTTTGGAGTAGCGATGTTCCTTACTTGCGCGGCGTGGAAGACTACGACCAGACCTCGCCGGTCTTCAGGTGGAAGGAAACATTTAGCGTGAACGAATTTAGTAGCAAAATTGGCAGCGTCGGTCAGGTGAGCAGCATCGGGTCGCCGACGCTCACAAAGCTAGGACGCGTGGCTTCTATTACGATTGCGGGCGATCGCGGATCTAAAGTCCTCAAAGGCAGTGATGTTCGCTCTGCTTTGGGTTTGCGCAGCACTCGCTTTACAATCGCCCTGGATAAAAACGCAGGGAAGGTCACCGTCACCGGTTCTGGCTTCGGTCACGGCGTAGGCATGAGCCAATGGGGGGCCAGGACATTAGCTGACCAGGGCTGGAGCTTTGATCAAATTTTGCAGCACTATTATCAGAGTACGGCGATCGCCCAACTAGAAAACTAAACCCTCACCCGTAATATGACCTTTAGAACTTAGGAGACACCCGCTATCTAAACGGCTGCTCCTAGGTTCTTTTTATACGATGTGCAGACATACTCAGGTTTCGTTGAGTCGGCGACGAAATTCTGCCTCTAACTGGTCGGCCCGGTCAACTTCTTGCTCTAGCAGCCCAGACTCAGTGCTGTACACGGCTTCATCCGCTCGCAGTATTTTCTGACTAGCAAACTGTCGGGCAAACGCCAGCTTTTCTTTCAAAGATGCGCCTAGTCGGTTCACGGCTTCTGCCCGCTCAGCCCGTTCAGCGTTGCGTCGCTCAATTTTGCGATTGCGCCACTGCACCCAGTAATAGCGACCTAGCGGCACGGCTAAAAAGGCAATGCCATAGCCCAGCGCTAGCCAAAAAAGTAGCTGCGCCAGTCCGCCAAATCCCAGGGCGATCGCCACTGGCAGCCTAGTTCGCAGCACCAGTGAACCAATAATCAGTAACGCACCCAAACCAATGGATATCAACACCTGATCCGAAGACGCTTGCGTAAACTTGCGTTTAGTCTCTTTCAAGTAGGCCCCTACAGACTGACGACCCCGCTCTACCGCCGACACCTGAAGCTCGGGGAAGTAATACACCATTTCGCCCGCTGGACTCACTTCTGGCTGGCCGTTAAAGCGGGTGAGTACCGGCAGCATGTAGTCCTCAAATTCTTTATCCCAACCTGAGCCTAAATCGTCTAAATAAGGCACCACTTGCTCTGCAATGATAGCGCCGCCATCGTTGCGGATGATATTGCCAATCGTTCGCCAGCGACGCTCTTCTAAATCGGCATTAGGATCGCCATCGCCAAACAGAAAAGAAAATATCGCTTCGAGGAAGTTGAGGCGATCGCCCCCTTCACCTGATCGCCCTGCCGCCGATCTACTAGAACGACCAACAGACCGATTAGGATTGCGCCGTCCGCCCCTGCCGTAGTTGAAGTTGAACAGGTAGAAAAAGTTGAACGGGGAGATGTAAAAGCCGCCGCCGCCGCGATTGTCCCGGTTATCACCACCGCCCTGACTTTGAGCCGCAATCGTCAGCGCAAAAATAGCCAGAAATACGGCCGCAACCAACACCATCAAGATGATGCCAAACGAGATTCGAATAATGTAGAAAAGGACGTTCCAAACCTTAGACAGTATTGCTTGAAGCCTAAGCTGCCAGTACTTATTACGCAGTACACCTCGAAAATTACGCGAAAATTCGTAGGCAATTTCGCCCGAGTCTGAAACCTGCATATGGCCCTGAGTTTCAGAAGCTAGCGCCAGCAGCCCCTGCTGAGCAATCTCTACATTCAGGCCCGCTTTAGCCGCGACATCGCCGACGGTGACGCGATAGTCAAGCGCCTCTACCGCCTGCATTACTTGCTTGTCGAGTTCTACTACCATTCGCACTTACCTCAAAAAAAGTACAGCCTTAGGCTATCTCGCTTAGCCCAGATCACTTGATCTGTAGTCTGTATTATTCAGTATAAGAGGCGAATAGTTGAGTGGGTACAAGCGCAGGGTTCGGATTGCCCTCTGGTCGAGACTACCGCTACGAACCTAAAAAAACGCCGCTATTCCGGGAAGGGAGTAGCCGCGTTTTAGGGCTTACAACGAAGTGTTGTAACGAGTTGTCTGATCGTCAGTTCCGACACTAATGTCCCGGAATATTAATCACGAAAAATTAGTCTCAGAATATCAGCACTAGAGCATTCAAGCGCGAGCAGCCGTTTAAAGCTGAGACGCCCGACCCAAGATTTGATCTTTGAGCGCGTTCATTTCGCTGGCTAGCTCGCTGCGATTAGACGCTTTGAGTAAGTAGCGGTAAATGAACCAGCCGCTGTAGAGCAAACCGATTAGCTCCAGGGAAGGGGCTAAAACCGGCACATCGTTGAGGGCATCTAGAATGGCCAGCGTCATTTTGATGGATAGAAACAGGCCAAAAAATAGACCTAGCGCAATTAATGGACGCTTGTACTCAACGAAGAACTCGCCGAAGTATTTGTCCAAATCGCCTAACTTACCCACCACCTGCGCAGTCACTCGCTTTACCTGGGCAACGGTTTCCGCCGTCGCATCTTCTGTAGTACCGGCAGTCCCTTCGGTCTTAAGTTTCACTTGGGCGACCGTCTCATCTGTATACGGGTCGCCTTCCGCACCGAAATCATCTGTTTTAAAGTCTGTAGCCATAGCTATTTATGGAAGTAACAACATTGGGAATTGGGATTAAATTGAGACTAGTCATCGAGCGTAGAAATTAAGGCACCATGATAGCGCCTTGAACTCGCGGTGACTAGAGCAAGTAGGAAAAACTACGCAACCGTAGTTTCACAGTCACAGTAAAACTATTCTTGCCACCCTTAGATTTTTTTTCGCCCGTCTGGAGAAACAAATTGGCAAAAAAATCTGAGGGAAAAAATAGGCGGCTTAGCTGAACGGCTTAATTAACTACTTGCTCGCAGATATTATAATACTCTAGTACTACTCAAAGAGCACGATCAGCTAAGCGTGAAAAATTGTGAGGCTTTAGGCGCGATCGCTCACCAAATCAAACCCATTCCCTAAAATAAAAGTCCAGAGCGCCCAATCAGGAGACACTTCTCATAGAAAAAATCTACGGCGAGCTAAAAGGACTCAAATCTAGCCAGCTAAAAGAACTCCAGCGAGTGTACCATCAGCGACTGCCCGTAGACCGGGTGACCACACCAGAGTTCGCCCAGCGGCTAGCCTCTATCAGTACGGATATCAATCAGGCCGTCTGCGCGTATATCGACCGGCGCGGTCACGTCATCAGAGTAGGCGTAGGCAGTCCGCACCAAACGCAAATTCCGGTGTTAGAACTGCCTCGCTACGGCGCAGAACGGCTGTGTGGCATTCGCTGCGTGGCCACCCAGCTCAAAATAGAGCCACCGAGTCACAGCGTCCTCACCGCCATGGCTATTCAAAGGTTAGATGCGATCGCCCTGCTCACCCTCACCGGCACCGGCTTCAAACGCAAAGGTGGCGGCGCAACTGGCTACATCCGCGATGCCTATTTAGCGCATCTCGTTCCAGACCCGGTGGAAAAGTGGATCGTCTCAGAACCGCTAACGCTAGACGAGCTAGACGAGCAAGACTTTCTAGACTTAGCCGAAAGTTTGGAGGAAGAATTTCGCCGCGTCTTTGTCGCACAGCAAGTAGACACCGATCACGAGCGCGTGATTGTCGTGGGCTTACAAACTGATCGAATGGACGAAGATACGTTCAATAACGGGCTAGAAGAAGTCGCGAGACTGGTCGATACAGCAGGCGGCGATGTACTAGAAACGGTGACTCAAAAACGGTCAAAGCCTCACCCGAGAACGGTTATTGGCGCGGGTAAGGTCGATGACATTGCGCTGTCGGTGCAGACGCTGGGGGCGAATTTGGTGGTGTGCGATCGCGATCTATCCCCCGCCCAGGTACGCAACTTAGAAGCCCACATCGGTGTTCGCGTCGTAGACCGCACCGAGCTGATTTTGGATATCTTCGCGCAGCGGGCGCAGTCTGGCGCAGGTAAATTGCAGGTAGAACTGGCCCAGCTCGAATATCAGCTACCCAGGCTCACCGGACGCGGTCAGGCCATGTCCAGACTCGGGGGCGGTATTGGCACTCGAGGCCCCGGTGAAACCAAGCTGGAGACCGAGCGACGAGCCATTCAAAAGCGGATCACTCGCTTGCAAAGAGAAGTGGATGGCATCCAGGAGCATCGGGCCAGAATGCGACAGCGGCGGCAGCATCAGTCCGTGCCGTCGGTGGCGATTATTGGTTATACCAACGCGGGCAAATCTACGCTGCTCAATCGGCTAACGGACGCGGAAGTCTACGCGGCAGATCAGCTTTTTGCCACCCTCGACCCGACGACGCGAAGAATTAGCATCCCAGAGGCGGACAGTCATGAGGTGCGATCGCTCGTCCTCACCGACACCGTAGGCTTCATTCAAGACCTACCGCCCGCCCTGATGGATGCCTTTCGCGCCACCCTCGAAGAAGTCACCGAAGCCGACGCGCTAATTCACGTCGTCGATGCCTCGCATCACGCCTGGAAAGAGCATATTCGTTCAGTTATGGGCTTGCTGGGTCAGATGCCGATTGCGCCAGGGCCAATTTTACTGGTGTTCAACAAACTAGACAAAGCTAATACTGATGCTTTAGAGCTGGCAAAAGACGAGTACCCGCAGGCCGTATTTATCTCCGCCGCCAACAATTTAGGGATGGACACGCTGCGGCAGAAAATACTTCAGCTCATTGACTATGCCGTTGCGAAAGAAGCAGGTTAATTACGAGTGGCCGCTTAGCAAATATTCGCTAAGCGGCTAGTGCTCCTAGCAAAATTGACATCACAACTGGCAAAGAGCTAGGAACGGCGTAGATGGTCGTATCCTTGACGATATGCTGCGCCTCAATATCAAAACGACCGAACACCCAAGCATCTCCAGTCGTTACCGCGCCGTATAGCGTTTCCTTCATCTTTTCTAATTGGGAAATTGCAATCATCTCAATCGCTAGCTGCGTAAATCCTCGGGCTAAGTCGCCGTTTTTTGCTTCTATCACCAGCAGACTTTTGGGGCCTCTCACCAGATAATCCAGCTTGCCTTTAAGCTGATTGCTAACCGTCAGAGGATACTCAATTCGGAGCTGGCTCCCAGAGAGTTCGGCGATTTTGAAGAGAATAGGTGAAGCCAGCGTCTCGCGACGAGCAATCTCACTCGACAGGCTAACCGTTATCTCCATTCGCTTTTCCAATTCGAGCTGTAGCGGAGCGGCAACCTCTACAGGAACATCTGCCTTGGGTAGAGAAAGCTTAGTTGAACTAAAACTAACGCCAAATTCAGAGAGGATATCGTCCGTCTCGTAAGGCATCTCAAAATACGAGCGAAACGTATAGGACTTGCCTTTCTCTAAAAGATTCAGACGAGACATAGCCTATTGCCAAATGGAAGGTGCTTCTAATCTATCGCGATTCCACTGCAATCATTCAGTTCGCGAGTCAGTCCGTTGGAGATTCAAATCCAGAGAGCGTTGCCAGTTCGCCTAGTGGCTGTGCGCCTTGGTAATACTCGCCCCCAATTATCCAGGTAGGATATGCCTCTATCCCCACCGAATCGCACAGCTCTACTTGCGCCCCAAACCCTTCTGGATCGCACTCTACGTAGGGAATTTGGGTCGCCGCACCGCCAAAGTAATCCTTTTGAACCGCGCAGTGCGGACACCAGTAAGCCCCATACATTTTTGCGCCCGTTTCGGTGAGGTAATCGGCCAAACGAGCCTCATACGAATCCGCCAAATTGCTGCACCCGACGAGGGTCGCTACGAACAGAATAGAACTCGCAGAACCTGCTATCTTTGCAGCGCGAGGCAACCGATTGTGCATAAGCCGTACCTGTTTGCGTAGCATATCCACACTCCACATTACTAAAATAAGCTGGCACAATAAGGAACAACTTCTTACCCTATAAGGACGAGCGCCAGCAGGTGCGCCCATAGGCTTAGCGCTACTCGCCCGTCACCTACGAGAAAGACTCGATGAACATCATTCATAATTTGGCTCCGCTTGGTCTGTGCTTACGATGGATTACCGCTACGGCGATCGCTCTCCTGCTCACCAACAGCCTATGGACGCTGCCCGCGAGTGCTCAAGACTCAGCGACTCAGTCACTAGATATTCCCGAACAGTCTATTCCTAAACAGTCCCCAGCGCTCAGCGCCCTTGCTTCAGAAAGTTTCGTCGCGCAGGCCGTTCGCACTGTAGGCGACGCGGTGGTAAGGATTGACACCGAGCGCACCATTACGCGCAACGTGCCCGATCTGTTCTACGAAGATCCCTTTTTTCGAGGCAGACTGGGCGGGCCAAACTTTCAAAACATTCCGCAAGAGGAGCACCTGAAAGGGCAGGGGTCAGGGTTCATCATCAATCAGGGCGGTGATATTTTAACGAACGCTCACGTGGTTAACGGTGCTGATACCGTGATGGTGACCCTCAAAGACGGGCGTTCGTTTGATGGCGTAGTTGAAGGCGTAGACGACATTACCGATTTGGCGGTAATCCACATTGATGCCAAAGGCGAAGCGCTGCCGATCTCTCAACTGGGTGATTCGGATGCCGTATCGGTGGGCGATTGGGCGATCGCCGTCGGCAACCCACTTGGCCTAGACAATACTGTTACCCTCGGCATCGTCAGCACGCTCAAGCGCTCTAGCGCTGCGGTTGGCATTCCCGACAAGCGCATCGACTTTATTCAAACCGACGCGGCGATTAATCCGGGTAACTCAGGCGGACCATTGCTTAACGCTAGAGGCCAGGTCATCGGCATTAACACCGCCATTCGAGCCGACGCCATGGGGATCGGATTTGCCATTCCGATTAATAAGGCCAAAGCGATTCAGGCGAATTTAGCTAGAGGCGAGCGCATTGCTCATCCTTATCTGGGCGTACAAATTGCCACGCTTACGCCCGACATGGCAAAGATTAATAACGAAGACCCGAACAGCGCGATTCAACTCCCCGAAACTGAAGGCGTTTTAGTGGTCCGAGTATTACCCAACACGCCTGCGGCAGCAGCCGGACTGCGCCGAGGCGATGTGATTGTCAAAATTTCTGGCAGGTCAGTCACCAGGGCCGATCAGCTCCAGAGCCAGATTGATCAAGTCTCGGTTGGCGAGGCGTTAGAGGTGACTTTGAAAAGGGGCGATCGCACCCAACTTTTCTCAGTAAAAACAGCCGATCTATCCACTCAAGAGAAGGCATAACTCAGTCTGAGGTGAGTAAAACAAATGACAAACCAAACCACTCAGCCGAGTGCAAAGACGCCTAAAAATCACATCGGGCGGCAGTGGCTCACGGTGGCGACTGTGCTCCTGTCCATCGCCGTCAACATCCTGTCTATTCCCTTTCCGCCCGAGGGTAAAAACATCGGCGAAGTCTCCGACACCACGTTTGGCAATGTTCTAATTACGCCTGCTGGCTATGCCTTTCCGTACATCTGGAGCCTGGTTTACATAGGACTTATTGCCTTTGCGATCTATCAGTTTTTGCCCCAGCAGCGCTACAGCCAGCCGATTGCAAAAACGGCCTGGGGAGTAGTGGGCGCAGCCGTTTTGCAAATACTTTGGGTCTTCGCCTTTCTCACGTCCTATTTTTGGCTCAGCGTCATCCTGATGATCGGGATTTTTGCCTGCTTGCTGTTTGCCTACCTGCAAACTCGCTCGGTCAAACCCAATCGCAAAGTTCGCTGGCTGTTGCAAGCGCCCATTAGTATTTACTTTAGCTGGATTACGGTAGCTGCCGTCGTCAACATCGCGTCAGTGCTGATGATCAATCTACCCGAGTACTGGTCTACGGTGTCTACTGGCCCAGCGGCGCTAACGGTGGTGATGATGACTATTTGCGCTGCTCTATCGGCGACAGTTGCCCTTCGCCAGGGAGATGCTTCGTATCCGGCGGTCACGGTTTGGGCATTGAGTGCGATCGCCGTCCGTCATGCCGCCATCCCCTCGCTAGCCTTTCTAGGCGTTGGCCTAGCCATTGGCCTCACGGTGATCATCGTGCGAATTGTCGCCAACGGCAGAGGCCGCACCCAGCCATCTTACCCGGCGGATATGCCGTGAACGGTCTTCACCCACTTCAGCTTTTTCGGGCGCACAGAAATCCGCATCGCCATCGTCGCAATCACCACAATCCAGTGCAGCATATATAAATTGCCCCGCACCGTTTGCACCACTGCGCTCCACACCGAAGTCTCTTCGGCCCGACGCAGCGTTTTGAACATCCCCACCAAAGACATTCCCACTGAAAGAATCACAATCGGGCCAAAAACGGGCGTCTGTCGGCGAATCAGGGCGATTCCCAAATCGGGCAATACCACCGCTGGCATCATGTACTGAATAATCCAGTAGCTCGCCATATCAATACTTTTCTGCCAGCCCAGCCGATTTTTCGCGAGCTGCCGCCAATAGTCCAAGTAGCGCTGAAAGCCGCCTTCTGCCCAGCGATTGCGCTGATGCCATAAAGCTAGCGCATTGGTCACGCCTTCTTCGCCTACCGCAGGCGTAAACAGCAGGCCAATATTCCACTGTCGCAAATGGAGCTGAATGGTCAAATCCAAATCGTCCGTAATGGTCTCTTCGTTCCAGCCGCCGCACTGGGCGATCGCCTCACGCCGCACAAACTGACCGTTACCCCGCAGTTCGCCAATCCCACCAATCGCAATCCGCCGCTCCTGCATATAGCTATCGAGCGCCATTTCCGCCTTTTGCCCTCTCGTCCAAAAGTTTGTGCTGGCATTCTCAATGGCCTTACGCACCTGCACCGCCCCCGTTTTAGCCGTTTCAAACATCGGCACCACCTGTCGCAGCAGGTCATTAGGTACGCGCGCATCGGCATCAAACACAGCCAAAAGGTCGCCCTGGGTCTGAGGCCAGACTAAGTTCAGCGCACCGGACTTGCCGCCTTTGGCATCTGGCCCTCGGTGGACGACGCTGAGCGCCGGATACTGCTGAGCTAGGTCATCTAAAATTTGGGCGGTGCGATCGCTACTATTATCATCAATCATCCACAGGTCGTAGCGCGAGGCGGGATAATCCAGATGCAGCAGCGACTCGACCAAATCGCCAATCACATTTTCTTCGTTTTTAGCCGCAACCAGCAGCGAAATGTAGGGCCAGTTCTCGTACGAAGCTGTAGAAACGAGATCTTCAGAGCGAACAGACGGCAACTGCGCCGGGGCAGGCTGAGGACGAGAGAGCATCACTCGCAGCGCGTGAATGCCCATCAGTCCTGCGACGACCAAGACAAATTCGTGACCCCAGCTCACAAAATGCAGAACAACCGTTAATAGCCAAAGACTAGAGAGCGCGATCGCGGCCTTTAACCGCCGCCCATCGTACCCCTTAAACAGCTCATCTGGGTCGAAACCCCCATCCAACTCTCCGGCAAATTTGAAATCGGTATCGTCTATGGGTTCAGCAAAATCTGCCATACGTTGTTTTGTTTAGGTCCCCTAACAAGATTTATCAATTTAACCATATTCCCTCTCAATTCCCTTTGGCCGCATCCTGCTAGCAAGGGTCGCTTCCGCCGCAATGCGGGCATCCTGAAGGCAACATTTATCAGTATCTAGCTCGATTAGCGATCGCCTACCTTGCGCAACCACGGCTAGTGCCAAACAGTAATCAAGTTCTCGATACAGAGCCATTTAAGGAAAATCCACCGCAGCCATGTCTCTCCAATCTATTAAGCCTGCCACCAAGCCAGAAGCTAGCGTTTATATGCCTTACTACCAGGGCAAAAAGCGCAATGCCTTACCCTACGCCATCGGCCTCTACAAACAGGCCAACATTGAAGGCGAACGCAAAATAGAAGGCTGCGACAGCATTCCTTTTCTGGCCACCTGGAACGTTTCCATGCTGCCCGCCGACCTCACCCGCTGCCGAATGCAATTCGATGGTGACGCCGAACTCACCTACGAAATTACGATGGCAACCTTCGAATTTGTAGACTTTTTAATCAGCGTCGTCGTCGCGATGAACCAGGACAGAGAGCCAGATTTCGACCAAAGCTTTTACCGTAAGCTGCTAAGAATAGACGAATAAGGCCAACTAACGGGTTAACAGAGTTGAGCTAAACAGCTAGCGATTTTTGCTGACGACCGGTGGCAACTTAGTCGCTGTTTGATGACTATATCCGTTGTTTCAAGTCTCTGAAATCACTTATGATTGCTTAGAAAGAGCTGGCCAGACCCAAACAGGGACTCAGGCTAGCTCTTTTAATTTAAGTGCTAATTTAAGGGTGACTCGCTTCCAGCTAAGGGCGACTCATACCAGTGATCAACGCTATCGTTGAAAGGAGTGAGGGCGTGCCCCAACTATCTAGCCAAACATCTACTCGCGCTTCCAAGCATCTGCTGATTGGATCGACAGAAGCCTTTAGCGGCAAGTCTGCCACTGTTTTGGGACTAGCCCTACAGTTGAGAGAGAAAGGGCTGGACGTAGCCTACGCCAAACCCATCGGCACCTGCCTCAGTGAAGCTAATGACGGCATTGATGAAGACGTCCGCTTTATTAGTCAAACGCTAGAACTCAAAGCCAATCGCCTTAGGCCCACTTTGTTTACGCTAGACGAAGCCACCATCAAGCAGCAGCTCTCAGTAGAAAAGCAGGACTATCTGCAAAAAGTGAAGCGATCGCTAGCTAGCCAAGACGAAGATATCTTATTGATTGAAGGACCAGGTACGCTAGAAGAGGGTTCGCTGTTTGGCCTTTCTCTGCCTGATATGGCAGAGGCCAGCGATGCGGCGGTTGTCCTTGTCGCTCGCTATCATTCGGCGCTGATTGTAGATAAGCTGCTGGCGGCTTACGAAAAGTTGGGCAATCGCTTACTAGGCGTTGTCATTAACGATGTTCCTGAAAATCTGCTAGCGATCGCCCAAAACGAAGTACGCGACTGCCTAGAGCGGCATCACATTCGCGTCTTTGGCATCCTCCCGAGAACGCCCATTATGCGCAGCGTCAGCGTAGAGGCATTAGCGCATCACCTCAAGGCCGAAATTTTGAACCAGCCGGGGCGCATGGATCAGATCATGGTGGAGGAAATTTCCATCGGGGCGATGAACGCCAACTCAGCGCTGCGCTACTTTAACCAAGCGCACAATATGGTGGTGGTGACGGGGGGCGATCGCTTCGACATCCAAATGGCGGCGCTAGAAAGCTCCACCCAGTGCCTAGTCCTCACCGGTCGGCTCTCACCGCGCAGCGACCTACTCGACAGAGCGCGCGATTTGGAAGTCCCTATTCTATCGGTAGATTTAGACACGCTAACAACGGTCGAAATCATTGAAAAAGCTTTTGACCAGGTGCGACTGCACGAACCCATCAAGGTAGAGTGCATCGGTCACCTGATGGCTCAGCACTTTGACACCTCAAGGCTAATGAATAGCCTGGGCCTTGATCCAGACATTCCGGCATAAAGCGTTTTGAATACAATAATTCTGTAAGAATTTTCGAGGGTTTGGTAGAATTGCACTTAACTTTGATCGTTTAACCCCCAAGGTAGCCGTTGAGTCAGTCCGTCGAAAATCCGTTTGACGCCGTTAAGGTAGATGACTTTTTGCAAGAGCTGGCGACGATCCAGCAGTCTGGCTCAAAGCGTATTGCCATTCTAGGATCGCGCCATGTGCCCATTACCCACCAGCGGCTAATTGAGCTGATGGGCTATGCGCTGGTATTAGGCGGCAACCGGGTGATTACCTCAGGTGCGGCTGGGACAAATGCGGCAGTAATTCGAGGGGCGATGAAGGCTGACCCCAATCTGCTGACGGTGATTTTGCCCCAGAGCTTAGACCGCCAGCCTAGAGAGAGCCGGGAGCAGCTAGAGGAAGTAACGAATCTGGTAGAAAGCTCTCAAAACGATACGCTGCCGCTGGCAGATGCGAGTGCGATGTGCAATGCAGAAATTATTTCTCGCTGCCAGCAGCTCATCTGCTTTGCCTTTCACGATAGTAAAACGCTCTTACAAACCTGTCAGGATGCGGAAGATCAGCGTAAGATCGTCACGTTGTTCTATTTTGACTAGTCGTTTTGACTGCCTAAATCTTTGACTGAAATCTTCCAATCTATTTACGCACTGCCGTATGTTTCTGCGGCAAATGTGCTGTTGTGCAGTGTGGTGATCGCCGCCGTCCTCATCTACCTTCCCTATTTGGTCGTTGGCTTAGGTCGCTTCCAGGTCGGCTACGACATGGCCGCCCCCCGCTCCTTATTCGACAAGCTGCCAGACTACGCTCAGCGAGCAACCTGGGCGCATCAAAATTCTTTTGAATCGTTTGCACTATACGCACCAGCGGCGCTGATGGCCTTTTTCGTCGGGTTGCCTGCCGAGCTGGTACTCACCTCTGCGGTGATGTATTTAGTTAGCCGAGTGACGTATTCTTTGTTCTACAGTAACTACTCAGGTTAGAAATTGGGTAAGAGAGGCTGTCCAAGAAACACGGTTTTGAGCGCATTGAGAACCGGCAAACCTTGTTTTCTCAGCGTTGAGAGATAGCCTCGAATTCTACAGAACTGCTGAGCGCCCGTTGCGGCG